>JAFTCC010000024.1 GCA_017454915.1 Paludibacteraceae bacterium | reverse complement strand
TTTTATGGAAAAAATTGCAGATTTAATGATTTTTAGACATGAAAATGACCTCCGTTTGCTAGAATTTGCCTACCTTTGCAAACGAGAGGTCAAGTGGACACTTTTACAGACTTTGAAAGATTGGAAATTCCACACGAGTATATAAACGGCCATCAGATTTTACTTGCAAAAATCTTACTTGTACCGTTCAAATACTTAAAGTGCTGTCAGTGAAGATTATATAAATGTTGCGTGGAGAATTTCAAAAATAATAAATCGTTTAGAGAAATGTTGGGATATTTGAATACATCAAAAGGATATGAAAGAAAAAATAGAGGTGATTAATCTTCACCTCTATAATGTTTTGCCCAATACGGGAACTCCTTTTCAAATAAAATCAATTGCTCTTTAGAAAGTTCATGAGGATAGTCCCTCCAAAAACTCAATACCCTTTCTTTATCAAACGAAAAAAGCAAAGAACCACCCTTTGTGTCTGGTATAGTTCGAACCTTCCAAATTATATCCGTTTCGTGAAGTTTGTAAAAGTCGTATTTTAAGGCATCGCTCATGATTGATGGATAACTTTTTCAACAGCAAAGATACCACTTTTTTCTGACACTTGCAAGTCGTTGACGCACAAAACCGAAGATATACAAAAAAACAAATTTATTAGCATTTTCTTTGTAAATTATTTGGTACATAAGCATTTTATTTGGTACATAAGCATTCTTAAGCGTTAGTTCCTCGCCCCGAATGTGGTTATATGACGCATCCCGTCAGGCGCACATATTTTATATTTTTTTGTTTATTACATCTAACGAAATCCGCACAAAATTTCAATTACTATAATTAATTGCTGAAAATAATAAAAAAGTGCAGGTATGTTGTTTGGACGACTTATTTTTGTTGTATATGTGTCGTTTTTGATTCATAAGTCATGGGTTTAGAACGATTGTTCGAAAAAATTTCGTACCTTTGCAGCGCAATTCAGAAAAAGATTAGTTACGACGTGAAAATCAACCGCGATTTGATAATACAAAAGGCTTTCGAGCAGTATCTGCAGTTGGGATATTCCGCCGTTTCTGTTTCCGTATTGCAGAAGAAATTAGACATAGGCCGTGCTTCAATGTACTATTATTTCAGTACCAAGGAGAGCCTGTTTGAAGCGGTTATGCGGCGCTATGTGTTAGACATTATGGATGCCGCATTCCGTCCGCTGTTGAGCAACAAAGAACTTACAGTGGGCAAGTTGGCAGATGCTTTTGTGGATATGTATCAGACCATGTACAACAACGTGCAGAGCGTCAACCCCACTCTTGGCATGAACAGCCTTTCGTCGCTTATTCTTTATGCGATGACCAACGATGCGGAGTTTGCCGACACGATTTATGTGCGCAACCGCCAAAGTTATAGGCTTTGGATTGATGCAATAAACAACAGCATCGCAAAAGGCGAATTGCCGGCTACAACCAATGTGGAAGCGACAGCGATACTATTGTCTTCGGTTCGCAACTCGTTTGAGTACGTCGGGCTGCAGCAGCTTGACGGAACAATTCAGTACAGGCAGGCGTATGATTATCTATTGAAATTGATATCACGAGCATGAAAGTTGATCAAATTGCAGATACGCCTTATTACATTGCTCACTAACATCAAATTGTAAAAAAACATATAAACAGCAAATTGTAAACAATCAAATACTTATGGATAGAAGAGTAGTAATCACAGGTATGGGCATTTGGTCCACCCTTGGTCATAATTTAGAAGAAGTCCGCCAGTCGCTTTATGACGGAGTGTCGGGCATAATTTTCGATCCGGAGCGTAAGGAGATGGGCTTTCGTTCGGCATTGACTGCTAAGCTGGATGAGCCAGATTTGAAGAAAGTCCTCAGCCGCTCGCAGCGTGCGTTTATGCCTCAGCAGGCCAAGTTTGCGTATGCCGCCACATCGCAGGCGCTTGAGATGGCTCGGCTTGACCAAGATTATATTGACGCTCATGAGGTGGGTCTGATCTATGGCGGTGACAGCAGTGCTGACCCCACGGTACGTGCCGTTGACACCATGCGCGAGAAGAAAGACACCACGCTGTGCGGTTCTGGTGCCATATTCCAGTCAATGAACTCCACCGTGACGATGAACCTCGGCTGCATTTTCCACCTGAAAGGCATCAATATGACCATTTCAGCAGCGTGCGCATCGGGTTCTCACTCAATAGGCCTTGGTGCCCTGCTCATCCGCAATGGTTTGCAGGATATAGTAATATGCGGCGGTGCTCAAGAGGTTAACCCGTTCTCCATAGGCTCTTTTGACGGCATCTCGGCCTTCTCAACCCGCGAGAGCGAACCTACCAAAGCCTCACGTCCGTTTGACCGTGACAGGGACGGACTTGTCCCCGGAGGCGGCGCGGCAACGGTTATAATTGAAAGTTATGAATCAGCCGTTAAACGCGGTGCTCCAATACTGGCTGAAGTTGTTTCGTATGGTTTCTCAAGCAATGGTGACCACATCAGTTCGCCCAACGTGGCAGGTCCCACTCGTTCGCTCGAACTTGCCGTTAAGCACGCAGGCATCGACATCCGCCAAATAGGGTACGTCAATGCGCATGCCACCTCGACGCACATCGGCGACACCAATGAGGCAAAGGCCATTTTCAATATCTTCGGCGACCAGCGCGTGCCTGTTACTTCTACCAAATCGCAGACAGGTCACGAGATGTGGATGGCAGGCTCGTCAGAAGTCATCTATTCGATGCTTATGATGAAGAACGATTTCGTTGCGGCTAACCTCAACTTTGAGAACCCGGACGAAGACAGCGCCAAACTTTTCATCCCAGGCAAACGCATAGAGCACCACTTCGACACTTTCCTTTCCAATAGTTTCGGATTTGGAGGCACCAACTCAACACTGATTATCCGCAATATCAAATAAATAAATAACCACAAATAACACAATTAGTTATGAACAGAGAAGAACTTATCAAGAAAGTCAACGAAGTGTTGGCAGAAGAATTTGAAAAAGAAGTATCAGACATCACTCCAGATGCAGACATCTATTCAACCCTTGAACTTGACAGCCTGAGCCTTGTTGACATGGTAGCCCTGATAGACAGCGAGTTTGGAGTTAAGATACCAAGCAGCGAAGTGCGTGGCATCAAGACTTTTAACGCCCTTTATGACTATCTGGAGCAGCACGCTCAATAAAATCAGATTTGTAAAATAAAAAAATCCGACTCTCATGAGCCGGATTTTTTTATTTTTATGGGTCTGAGTAGTGGCACTTATTGTTTTGGCTGGTCAGGCTTTTGTGCCAGTTCTTTCCCATTGTTATTAGCGTTTCGCAATTTAGCTCCCATGCGCACGGCATTGGCAATTGCCAGCAGTATTGCGATAATGTCGTCAATCCATCCAGCGACAGGCACAGGGTCTGGAACGAAATCTGTCGGCAGCAGAAGATAAATGAGCGCAATGACAAATCCGATACCGATATTAAGTTTGTATTTGGTCTTTTTGTCCATGGTGTTATCAAGCCCCTACCAATTAGGGTTAAACCCAAATCGGTCATTAGACCGACAAGTTTGGGGCAGTGCTTACAAAAAGTAGTCTATTATTGTCTTTTTTGTTTCTTTTTGGCTTATTTTTGCTTTTTGCTCGGTCATTATGCCCGGCATAACTCCCTCGTTCAAAGACAAAAATCCGCTCAAAAATAATTCAAAAAATCCTAATAATTCTAATGACCGATTTGGGTTAAATGTGGTTGACTATAAAGAGTTCAAACACGCCCCAAACGGCAAATATTCACTTGATTTGATTTAGCGCATACATTGAGCCTGTTATTTAGAGCCCTGCGGCTTTTAGCGCTTCCTGCTCGCGGCGTTTTTTCTTGTAGTCCCACAGCCATCCGTCGGGGCTGTAGAGGTCCCAACTAACCATAATGCTGCCTCGCATCTGTTTCATGGAGTATTCGAGCACCTTGTTGAGTTTCGGGTCGTCGGGGAACACGTCTTTGTCGAAAATGTCGGTCAGTCCGGCAAAGAGTTTAATGCCGATGTTGAGGCGGCTGATAATTTGGTATTCATATCCGAAGCACAGTCCGGCGTCCCACTTTTTAAGCACGTTGCCGAAGTCCATAGTAACTTTGGGGTCGGGCACAGGAATGGCTTCGCCGACGTAGTCAGGTTTCTCGGTTCCGATATATCCTTTGGTAGGGTCTGTTATAAATTCGCTGTTAAGCATCCAAGCAGCATATCCGCCCATGTGGAGCTTGTTGCGCATTCGTTTGCCCAGTTTGACGGTGAAATAAAGCGGGAACTCGAGCATGGTGAAGCTCATCTTCATTTTCGCCCGACCAGAGTAGAACTGGTCGAGGTGCCCGTCGCCGTCCGGTACCCACGCATGCATGTTCTCGACCATGGCGTCGGCGTTCATAGCCACTGTTTTGTAGTTTATTTCGGTTGAGAGCGTCCAGTGAGGTGTGATGGGCTGGACGAGCCTAAGTCCAATAGCGACGCGCAATTGTGGGTATGCCTTGAAGGTCTTGGGTATGAACTTGAAATCGGGTATTGCACCACCCAAATCAGTACCAACCTGGAGGGCTATTGTTGGGATGTAGCACAAGTCGGGGAAATACTTCCGCTTGCTCTTTGCGTTGATTGCGCTGTCGGGCATGGCGGCTGTAGTGGTCATCTGGTTCACGTCTTGTGCGTAGGCGACCGAAATCAGTGTGAGCAGCAAGACTAATATAATTGTTTTTCTCATTTTGTATATTCTTTTAGGTGTTGTAGATTCTTTCCTCATGTGCTGTCATCAGTACTCGAGCCTGACGTTATCCACCCACATTTTTGACCCAACTGCACCTTCGATGTGGTCGGCCCTGTATGATGTGCAGTAAGATACGTAAATATGCGTTACCGGCAATTTTTCTTTAGTGTAGCCAGTGAGCGGGTTGTCGTAGTACCATGTGACGGGCAGGCGTTTTGTTACCCATCCGTTTGTTGTGTCAAACTCGTCTCGTCCGTGTCCAACCACTGTAATTCCGCTTTCTCGGCTTGGGTCAGCGCGGTAAATTCCGTTAGCGTCCTTGGAGCCGAAGGTGTGGTAGTCCAATTCTCCGCTTCCGGTGTAGTTGAGCATGTGTATTTCAACGCAGGCGAGGTCGCCCTTTCCGCCCGACACATATTTCAAATCGGCAGTAACAGCCGTTGGGTAAGCGTCGAACGGGATACCGAAGTGTGACATTTTCTTGGGTTCAGAGAGTTGTCCGAGGTCCATCTTGAACCATCCGAGGAAGATAGAGCCACCGGCTATGTTTCCGAGCACAGAAGTCGTTTCGAGGTAAGCGCACGTGCTTCCGTCAACGCTGCTTGAGTTGGGCTGCACGGCGGTGGTGATACTGTTGTTTGACGAGCTCCAGCCTGTCGGAACTTTCTTGTTATAGCGGTCTGTTGACCATTTCTCCATGTCGCCGTTGGCTATTTGCGGCACATATAGTATTCTGATGTCCCATTCGGTTCTGTTCTGCCCGTCTTCTGCCACGACGTAGAAAGTCTTCACATCGCTCATTGACGCAAAAGTTACTTTTGTACCGCTAATAATTCCCTCGGTTGTAGCGCCTTCAGATACTGTCAGTTGTGGTGTGAAGCTGAACGGTCCGCTACCCTTTGCAGTGATGGTGAAGGTTATTGTGTGACTGTTGTTGTCCACGTCGGTCTTGCTTACGGTGTAACCGCTTGCGAATCCCGTAGCCCTCATGTTGATTAGCTCGGCGTCGGAACTTGCAGCAGGTGAGTTGTCAATGATGCTTACGGTGTAAGTGTTCTCTGTGTTGCCGTCTTCTGACTTAACTACGATTTTCTTTGTCTCGTTGAGCGCATTGAAAGTCCATTTATATGATTCAGTGTACTGCACTCCGACGAACGATGCCTTGTATGAGATGCTAACCGCGGCATTGAAAGTCAATGGCAGGTCTTTGCCCCCGCTGTTGACGGTTAGTGTGATGGTTTTCTGCTCATGGTTTATCACGCCCTGCGTTTCCATCTGCAGCAGTCCTTTTGCGCCTTTGTATGACGTGATACGGAAACTTTCGACGCGCGCTTCGTTGTTGAGCGTGCCGGCAAATCGCAACTTGATTTGCCAGTCTTTCAAGGTGCCGTCTTCGGCGCGCACCTTAAATTCCTTGACGCTGTTGATGTCGTTGAGAATATAGTCTTCGGTTGGCGAGATGCCAATCAGTTCAGCATGGTCCGACACTTTGATGTTGCTCCGCAGCACGACGGGGAACTTGTCTAATCCTTCTTCCACCACAAGCGTTACAACTCCTGTTTCGGCATTGATTTCGGTGTCCGCAAGCCTGAATTTGACAGATGAAGGTGTGCTGCGGGTCAACACGAACGCCTTCACGTCCGCCTCGTTGCTTTTAAAGCTGTTGGCTTTCACGCGCCATAGTTTTTTTATGTCGTTTATGCGGTCGTACAGATAGAACTCAAGCGGTGAATTTGCGTCTTTGAGGACAACGGAGCGCCCCGATTTATATCCTATGCATACTTGGTTGGGGCGCTGGTTGAAGCCCATCACCATCGTGATTGGGTATTTGATTTTGCCGTCTATGTCCGCTCCGCGCAGGTTCAGTAATATCTCATTGTTGAGCGAGTCAACCTGATAGCCCAGGAACTCGTTGCCATTAGCTTCAGGCACCAACACGTTAATTGGCGCGATGTTGACCGTGCGTATTTGTTCCTGTCTGAAGTTTTTCTCGTTGGCAGCGAACACGTCATGTCCTGTGGCAATTATTACGGGCCATGTAGAGCGGCGTCCGTCCTCAGCCTCAATCACCACTTGTCGCGTGTCGCGTTCTGATGTGAATGCCAATTTGACAGGTGACGGCTGTTTCTGAAGGTGTCCCTGCTCGTCTGCCATCATAAGCGAACTTGTCGCTTCCTCGAGGGCGTACGACAGCTCAAACTCCGACCCGCCTTGTGCAAATTCGCCCAACCGCGGTGCGATGATTTTGACAAAGTGCTCTTCTTCCGATTCTTTGTAAAGAAATGTCTCGTCGGCTACAATAAAACCGCTCGGAGCCTTGCTTACCAGCACCGACCTGAAGTCAGTGTTCTCGTTGTGCGGTACAGGTTTCAGCACCAGTGTCCACTCTACGGGCAGTCCGCTCTTGGCGCTGATGTAGAACAGCACATTATCTTCTTCATCAATCATGCCGTCGCCGTTTTTGTCGGATACTGACACCGAGTCGGGATTGATGTTAAGAAGTTTTTCGGCTTCCTTGTCGATATTGATGTCAGCGCTGAACAGTATTTCGGGCAAATAGCGTCCGTGCTCAAGGGCGACACTTACTTGGTGAGCGTCATTGTCGATACTCACACTGCCTAACTGGGCTGATGGAGTATATACGTCCTTGATGGTGAAACTGCTCAATTTGGCATTGTCGCTCAACTTGTCCATGTCAACGCAGCCACTCAACATCACAACGGCAAGCATAGACAATGCCCATGCTTTCATTTGCAGAATTTTTTTGAATGCCATTTCAGTTAAAGGTTAGGTAAATTTTGTTATTCGGTGCAAAGTTACAAAAAAAAATCCTAACTTTGCACCGCCTTATTAAAAAGGTAGTGGCGAGTTGTCAATCACAAGTTGTGCGGCAAGCCGTTGAGAGTTAGCAGTTAAATGTATTAAACCAGTCAAATCAACGTACATGGCAGATAATTTAGTAATAGTGGAATCGCCGGCTAAGGCAAGAACGATACAGAAATTTTTAGGTAGCGATTTTGAAGTAACATCAAGCCAAGGCCATATAAGGGACTTGAGCGAAAAAGGCTTGGGCATTGATTTTGAGCATGATTACAAGCCCATGTATGAGGTGTCGCCAGACAAGAAGAAACTGGTTGCTGAGTTGAAGAAAAAGGCGCAAAAGGCCAAAATCGTATGGCTTGCGTCTGATGAGGACCGTGAGGGAGAAGCAATATCGTGGCACCTGTTTGACGAACTCAAACTCAACAAAGAAAATACGCGTCGCATAGTGTTTCATGAGATTACTAAAAACGCAATACTTCATGCTGTAGAAACGCCCCGTGACATAGACCTCAACCTTGTTGACGCGCAGCAGGCGCGGCGCGTGCTTGACCGCATAGTGGGTTTTGAACTTAGCCCAGTGCTATGGCGTAAAATAAAGACCGGGTTGTCAGCCGGCCGTGTGCAAAGCGCAGCCGTGAGGCTCATTGTTGACAGAGAGCGTGAAATACGCAATTTCAGCGCCACGCCCGAATACCGCATTGTGGCAGAGTTCGTGACAGATGGTAAGGAGGTGTTCAGTGCGGAACTTAGCCAGCGCTTTGAGAATAAGGCCGATGCCGTTTCGTTTCTTGAACAGTGCCGCGAGTTTGCGTTTGCCGTAACAGATGTCCAGAGCAAGCCGGCCAAGCGCAGTCCGCGTCCGCCATTCACCACCAGTACTTTGCAGCAGGAAGCAGCCCATAGACTTGGCTTTACCGTAAGCAGGACGATGCGCGTAGCGCAGACACTATATGAGTCAGGACAGATAACATATATGCGTACAGACTCGG
Source organism: Paludibacteraceae bacterium (assembly GCA_017454915.1). Lineage (GTDB taxonomy): Bacteria > Bacteroidota > Bacteroidia > Bacteroidales > Paludibacteraceae > UBA3747. The sequence goes on along the minus strand of JAFTCC010000024.1, from coordinate 19,443 downwards.
TTAATCTGTCGTCGTTGGCGTTGGGCCAGGCTAAAAAGCACATCGTGGAGTCGCTGGGCGAGAACTACAGCCAGCCACGGCAATTCACAACCCACAGTAAAGGAGCCCAGGAAGCGCATGAGGCAATTCGTCCGACTAACATAGCAAACCATACAATCAAAGGAACTGCTGATGAGCAGCGGCTCTACAAACTCATCTGGCAGCGCACGATAGCGAGCCAGATGGCAGATGCCCAAGTGATGAAGACCACGGCGGACATCACCGCCCCGCAGCACAAGTTCGTGGCATCGGGCGAAGTGGTAACATTCGACGGCTTCTTGCGCGTGTATGGTGACGAAAACAGTGAGTCGGCTGGTGAACGTGACGCGGCTGCTAAACTGCCTAACCTGAAAAGCGGGACGCCGTTAGAGTACAAGAACGTGAAGGCGCAACAGCGGTACTCGCAGCCACCAGCAAGATATGACGAGGGCTCGCTGGTGAAAAAAATGGAAGAACTCGGCATTGGCAGACCGGCAACTTACGGGCCGACAATAAGTACCATACAGTCGAGAAAATATGTGGACAGAACAAATGTGGAGGGACAAAAACGTGAGGTCAATATCGTAACGTTGTCAAAGGGCAAACTCACTGACCAGATGAAATCCGAAACGGTCGGGGCGGCTAAAAACAAACTTGTGCCCACAGATATAGGATTTGTGGTCAACGATTTTTTGATGCAGTATTTCCCTGATATCATCGACTACAATTTCACGGCTCAAGTAGAGCAGGATTTTGACGTTATAGCCGAGGGCAAGGACAAATGGACGCATGTCATAGACAAGTTTTACAAGCCCTTCCACAAGACTGTGGATTCTGCCACACAGAAAGCCGAGCGCAACGTTGGAGAGCATGAACTTGGCGTTGACCCTGCAACAGGACAAAGGGTAACCGTAAAAATCGGCCGTTATGGACTGATAGCACAAAAGGAGGCAAAAGACGAAAACAGCAAACCACAATTCGCGCCTTTGCGCAAAGGGCAGACATTGGATAATATAACGCTCGAAGAAGCCCTTGAGCTCTTCCGCTTGCCACGCACGGTAGGCGAGTTTGAGGGTAAGGAAATGGTGGTTAACGAAGGACGTTTTGGACCTTACGTCCGCCACGACGGCGTGTTCTACAGCCTTCCAAAGGGCACTGACCTATTCAGCGTGGATGCAGAGCAGGCCATTGACGTGATAAATGAAAAGCGCCAAGCTGAAGCGCAGAAAACCATAAACACTTTCGGAAACATACAAGTTCTCAACGGCCGCTATGGACCCTACATAACTGCCGACGGCAAGAACTATAAAATACCTAAAGGCACTGACGCAAAAACCCTTACAGAGGATGATTGCAAGGCTATCATCGCCTCGCAACCCGATGCTAAGCTTACGCGTGGGGGAAGAAAAAAGAAATGATTATGTTTTGACTTTATTATCGATTGGCTCTGACACCGCATCACTGGTCAGGTAAACTGTAGAAGCTTGATAGCTTCTGCCTAATCGTGAATGGTCAAACCGATATAAAACCAATTGTCAAGATTGTCATTGGCAATTGGCTATCCTGAATTTCCAAATTGTCAATTACTATGTCCCGTGCGCTCAAAATAATTGTCATAGTACTAAGCGTACTGCTCGCCATTGTGTTGCTATCCTCAATAGCGGGACATATTACCCTCACAACGTATCTGTCCAACAAATTGGGGCGCAATGTTAGCGCGTCGTTTGTGTATGCAAATCCAATTACTGGTGCTGTGTATGTGCGCAATCTTTGCTGCGGCGATTTGGAGGGCGACACGGCTTTTGCTGAAATGCGGTCGCTTTCGGCGCGTGTCAACCCATACGCTCTTATCGTGCGTAAGGCAAACATACGGAATATTGAACTGAACGGATTGACGCTCAACATAGTGAACCAAGACTCATGTTTCAATTTCTCGGATATCCCCAGTCGTTTCGTGAGTGTGGATGGGGACTCCACCAGAGTCCGTAAGCCTTGGGGTGTTGTGATAAAAAGTATTTCTTTGGATGACGCCGCTGTACTCTATTCCAACCCCACGCATAACGTCAGTTGGCAGTTAAACGGCATTAATCTTACCGTGCCAGGCATTGATTTGGACCCGCAGCACAAGAATGCAGGCATCTCGCTCGAATTGCCGGACGATGCTGGGACTGCGACAGTGGACGGACACTATGATGAACACACCAAACGTCTCATGCTTGACCTTAAAGTTGATAAAATCAATCCGCAATTTTTTTTGCCGATTATTAAGCAAAAGCTTAACATCGTTGATTTTAAGGCGACTTTGAGTGCCGACCTAAAGGCCGATGGCACGCTTGATGATATTATGGCCACGCATTTCAACGGGACTCTCCAAATCACAGATTTTGACCTCCGTGACGAGTGGCTGCACTCTGTGGCGACATGTAAGCGCATGAGCATCAGCGTCAAAGACATATCGCTCAAGACGATGCAGATTGATGTTGACGAATTTGTGATTGACAGTCTTGCGCTCGATGTGAAAGCAACGCGCGATGGTAACACGTTGACGAAGCTTTGGGAACAAGAACAGAAAGACATTAAAACTGAGAGCCCGACGTACAATGGAGTGCAACTGTCCACGGATAACCTGCGTGTGAGAGTTGGCAACCTTAATATTGCACACTCATCCATTGTTTATGAGGACAAAACTCTCCCCTCAAACTTCAAATACACAATATCTGGTATCACAGCATTGGGAAAAGAAATAGATACCCGTTCAACCACCAACCACATTATTCTCAATGGCAACCTGCCCGAGGGGGGCAGCGTAATGCTCAAATGGCAAGGCGGCCTTAATCCAAACAACTCAACGTGTCATGTCGTTGGAATGCTACGCCATGTCAAGTTGCGTTTGCTCTCTCCTTGGACATTGCATATTTTCGGCTATGCTATTTCTGCCGGTATGCTCAATTTCACATCGGACAACACTATAGCGCATGGCAAACTTAACTCATCGTCAAGTATAGAGATTGTAAAACCCGAGGTTGGCAAGAAACGCCGCCGTGGAACACCTCTCATAGATGTGCCGCTAAAACTCGGTGTGGGACTTATGAAAAATGCTAATAATGACATCATGCTCAATGTGTTGGTGAATGGTGATATGAACCGTAGCGGTTTCCACCTTACAGACGAAATTGGGAAAGCGGTGGGGCAAGCGGTAAAGGAAGCCATCTCGCCAAGTCAAAGCAAGCCGCAAAAGAAGGAAAAACAACAAATGCCGCAACAACGACAGAGCAAGCAGGTTCAGCAGCAGTCCGACACTCAAGATTATGCTCAGCCGACTGCCGAAGAAAGAAAACAACACCGTCAAGAGCAACGTGAAGAACGCCGCAAACGCAGAGAAGAAAAACGGCAAGAGAGGAGAAATAGATGATGACATCTGCGTCCACATTTACTTGCATAACAGTTGATTGTATAACGTAAAATCGCAAATAGTTAAATTGTCAGTACCATCATGCCTCGTTTCCTCAAAATATCTCTGATAATACTTGGCGTGTTCCTTTCTATTGCCATAGTTGGCTCCATTGCAGGACACATTACAATTGCCACTTATCTGTCCAACAAACTTGGTCGCAACGTGAGTGCGTCGTTTGTATATGCCAACCCACTTACTGGTGCGGTGTATATCCGCAATCTGCGTTGCACCGAAACAGACCATTCCACACCATTCATATCAGCCGATGCTCTAAAGGCGCGCATTAACACCTACGCCCTTGCAGCTCGCAAGGTTAGTCTGCTCAGCGTAACCATTGATGGGCTTGACGTATCGGTAGTGAGCCTTGACACGTGTTTTAATTTTTCAGATATTCCGACCCGCTTCCGCTCTGGCAAACCAAAGAGCGACAAAGCGCCGTGGACGGTGAGCCTCAACAACATATCGCTCAATCGCGCCGATGTGCACTATTCCGACTCCTTGAAGGGCATCAACTGGAGTTTCAGCGATTTAAGTTTTTCGGTACCCGGACTGCATTTTGATGCCCGCCATAAAAAAGCAGGCGTGAGTCTTGATTTGCCTGACGGTGGCGGTTCGGCAGCCGTGGGCGGTTCGTATGACGCGCGCACACGGCAGTTTACGCTGACCGTGGCAGCCGAAAATCTCAGTCCCGAAAGTTTGCTGCCTGTTATCAAACAACACGTAAACATTGATGATGTCAGGGCAGCCGTCAGTGCCGACCTTAAAGCGTATGGCTCGCTTGACGACATCATGGCTGCGCACGTCAGCGGTACGTTAGGCATAGCAGGGCTTGACGTGCGTGACGGGTGGAGGCACTCGGTGGCTAAATGCCAAAACATGAACATTAGTGTCAAAGACATCTCGCTAAAAAATATGCAGATAGACGTTGACAATTTTAAGATTGACAGCCTCACTCTTGACTTGAAAAACGCCTCTGATGGCAGCACATGGGCTAAAATCTTCAAGGCTGAGCCCAAGACCGCCGACACAGTGTCAGTAGATGACGCACCTGCTTATAATGGGAAAAAAATATCAACAGACGGTTTACGCTTACGCATAGGCAACCTCAGCATTGCCAACTCTTCGGTCGCATACGAGAATGAAACGCTGCCGTCCGACTTCCAGTACACAATATCTTCAATCACGGCTCAAGGCAAGGAAATAGACACCCGCTCCACCAGCAACCACATCCTATTGAGCGGTTCGCTGCCCGAGGGCGGCAGCTTTATGCTCAACTGGCGCGGCGGACTAAATCCCCATAAGTCTGCGTGCCGCGCAGTAGTGATGCTGCGCAACATAAAGCTCAACAAACTCTCGCCATGGACCGAACATGTTTTTGGATATGCACTGAAGAGTGGTACGCTGTCGATTAGTTCTGACAACACCATCATAAATGGTAAACTTGATGCCACCGAGCGCATTGACGTGCTGAAGCCCGAACTGGGCAAGAAACTCCGGCGAGGCACTCCACTCGTCAATGTACCGCTAAAACTCGCCATAGGACTACTTAAAAATCCACAGGGCAACATCGAAATGCAAGTTCCGGTAAGCGGCAACCTCAACAGCCCCGAGTTCAAACTGTCGGATGTGGTTGGTAAGGCAATCGGGCACGTACTTTTGCAGGCCACAGCAGCACCTTTCGTGGTAATGGCCAAAGCCCGCAACAGAAACGATGACCTCTCGAAAATTGAGATTGACATGCTCATCCCCGACTTTACGCTTGAGCAGTATCAGAAACTTGATCTTATAGCCGAGATGATGAACGAAAACGATGATATCCACCTTGCTCTCACGCAATACTACAACACAAACAGTGCCGTGCAAGACAAAGCGGTATTTGACCTCAAGCGCGATTATTACAGAGCCAACAATCCTGATGCCATAGGAGAACTCACAGTCGTTGACATACAAAAAATAACGTCAATACGTGACAACAATGCCGACTTTCAGTCGTGGTGCAAAAAGAACGTGAGCAGCAAACGAGGCTCACTCAAAGAGCGGGCAATGGCACACTATGGCACATCAAAACTCAATGCAGAAGTTGAAGAGGCTGCAGAACGGCGCAATAAATTTGTTGTGCGTTACCTCACCGAGCAGCGGGGTATCGACAACGACCGCATCAGCGTCGCCACAGCCCCTGCCGATGAACTTCACAAGTACAAGGGCAATCCGCAGTATGCCGTGTCGGCAGGAACGGAAGACTAACAGCTAATGTTTTTACTCCTTTATACTCAACTTTGCAATATTGATGTTGAACCAGCAAACTGAACTTTATGACCCCTCTACAATGTTTCTTCAAACATTTTAGCTAATTTTGCACTTTGATGTTGAACCTGCGGTGCCAAAAAATATCAGTGTAAATTTTGTAGTTTCTAATTTTATTGCTACCTTTGCAGTCCCAAACGCCTAATCGCATATTGAGTGCCGTATTGCGGTAGTGTAGCGGCGGCGTTTATCAAGGGAATTCGGGAAGTAGCGCAGTTGGTAGCGCACCACGTTCGGGACGTGGGGGTCGGGCGTTCGAGTCGCCTCTTCCCGACATAAAGTGACTGACAATGTTAATTGCGGTCACTTTTTTTGTTTGTCAGTCAATCACAACCGCAGTTCCGCTGATGGAGATCATAATCATGCCGTTAGACTGCCCCAAAGTTTCGTAGCCAAAGCTAACTCCCACGATGGCGTTGGCGCCCATATTTTGGGCGCGGGTACGCATTTCTTTTTCGGCGATTTCGCGCCCCTCCAGCATTGCCTTTTCGTAACTGTTGGTACGTCCTCCGAAAAAATCGCGGAGCGATGCTCCAAAGTCTTTCAGGAAATTCATGCCGAATATAACCTCTCCTGAAACAAGACCCTTGTACTCCTTAATGGTGTGTCCCTCAATGGTTGGTGTGGTGGTAATTATCATATCATTCAATTATTTGTTGTTTCGGGAATAGATGCGTGCAATGATTGTGCCGCTGATGTTGTGCCATACGCTGAAAACTGCGCCGGGAATGGTGGCTAATGGTAAGGCAGCAAAATGCATCACAGCCAGCGAAGTGGCCAGACCTGAGTTCTGCATGCCGACTTCTATGCTGAGCGCCACGCTCTTTGTGCGCTGCAAGCGCAATAGGCGTCCGACCAGATAGCCGGTGCCGAGCCCGAGCAGATTGTGAAGCAACACAACGAGCCCTACGAGAAAGCCTGCGGTCAGAAGCCGGTCGGCATTATGCGCCACGACAATGCCGACGGTAAGCGCAACCGCGATGGACGAGAATGCGGGCAGGTAAGGCGTGACGCGTTGTGTCGATATGATGATAGCGGCACTATTATTTCACTTCTTTGCCGAGTGCGTTAAATATGCGTCCGTTGGGCAGTATGATGTACAAATGACCGTCAATTATTACTTTTTTGCATTGTGCTTTGTCACTTTGTACGCTCTCAATGCCTTGTGCCACTGGAATGTACGATGTTTCACATTCGAAGCCGTCGGGCTTAAATTCAACCCACGAGACATTGTCGTGGGCAACGGTAGCAAAGCAGTATTTGTCGTCAGTGTTGCAGGACATGATGTACGTGTTGCCGGTGAGGGAGGCTTCTACGAGTTCGAACTCTCCATCGTTCTTCGACGCGTAGAGGTCCACCGAAGCTATGCCTGATGTGGCGTCAGTAGCCGTCCACTCAATGACGAGTTGGCTGTTTTCGTTGCGGGCTACGGATACGGCGCGGCTCTCAGGCAGGTCGTTATCCAAAGTGTTGATAAAGTTATTAGTTTCTATCGCCTCATTGGCATCAAAGATGATGGTAGCCTTGTTGGCTATCTCGTCACCGGTAGCGAGTTCTGCCTTGTGGCTGATGCCGAAGGTAACAAAACCTTCGCCGTCGTGATTACTGTTGTTAGGAACGAGGAAGCCGGCATCGACATCTTCCGCGTAGTCCATGGTCTGCGGGTCAATGCTGACAAAACTCCATTTCGCTATGCCTTTCTGCTCGTCATATTTACCGCTTACGCGAACTATCAGGTCACGTGTCGGACGCAGGTCAATGTCTTGCACGAACTCTTTCATGTTATCGCCATCCACGCGAACGAAGGTGTCCGCCCATCCGAAAGAGGTGAAACTGAACGTGGAGAGGTCGTACGTGGCGGCGGAGAGTGTGTCGTTGACGAAGACCTCATGTGCCGGTGCTGTGGCTGACGACTTGTTCTCAAAGGTGATGGTGTAGCTCATTTCGGGACCGGGCTTGATATAATGCTGTTCTCCGTATCCGTCTGGACCTATCATCTCGTTGGGGTCATAACTGCCTACGGCGCGCACTTTCTTGCCGCCTCCATCACCTCCCGGGCAGTCTGCCACGGACTTGATGTTCATTGCGGTGTTGAATGCGAAGGATGCTAGCGTTGTGGCACGCATGCCCCAGCCGAGCGGGTTGAAGTCCATAACGCAACTGAAGGCTGTGCCAAGGGTGTTGGTGAAGAAGTTGCTCCATCGGTTGGTGGGTTTGTCAGTAACACCTTGGTAAACGGTTTTTCCGATTCCCCAAGCACATCCGGCGAAGGGTAGCGCGCCCATCGTAGCGTCGAGAACGCCCCAGCCGAGGTAACCGATCATACATTCGGCACTACCTCCTCCGAAGCCTCCACCTCCGAAGCCTCCCATGCCGCCTCCGCCTTCGATGAGGTCATCAAGTTCATCTCTCACACGGCGCGGACTTTGTGCAGTGTTATTGTTAACGAGCACGGGATTGCCGCTCTCATCGAGCAGATAAATGCCGAAAGGTTCGGATATAAGGTAGAAGATATCTACGTTCTGCATCGACTTGATGTAGAAGGTCTGTGATGCGCGGCTGTTGGCAGGAATGCGCGGTATGATGAATCCATAGCAGCGTAGTGCCCCGTATTCGCCACCGTCAATGACGCGGTATTCGCCTACCGAGTCCCGAAGAACTTGTTGGATTTCGGTTGACATTGCGTCGGTGTACATTGGGCTCTCGAAGCCGAGCGTTACATCCGCATGGTCGGAGACGAAGAGGAAGAAAGGCACGTTGTAGGCATCCACATTGGCGCGGTTGCCGTACTCAATGCTGAAGTTCTTGGCGCGGTTGATGAGCATCTTGTCCCATCCTGAAACATTTGCCCACACATCAGGTTCTTCAAAGGGTTGTACGGTGAACGCTTGTTTGAGCGTGTCTTCTCCCACGATGACATCCCACAACCCTAATTCGGCGGCGGAGAGGTCGAATCGTGCGTAGTGCATTTTCTCGGTGGCGGTGGCGGTGGCGTCGTTATACCCTTCGCGCTCTACCCATTTGCCGATGATGTCTTCGTGCCCTTCTTTGTGCATACGCACATTGAGGTTTGACCGCCAGTTGTATCCGCCATATATCTTTGTCATCACGCCGAAAACTTGTCCGGCGGAAGCCGGTTCTACTTTGTTCAGACCGCTTACGTCAAAATGTCCTCGTAATGAGGCGCATGCGTTGGCGCCGCGCGCTATGAGCACAGGTTCGTAATTGCCCGGCTCGTAGTTGCGCTGCGGGTGCCGGATGGTGTCGCCATGATGTGTGTATCCGGACCGCTGGTCATTGAAGAACCAGTAGTAGGCTTCTCCGTTCTCCGTCTGGTCAGTGAAGGTTACGTTGCGTCCTGTGATGTCTTTGGAAATCTGCATTTGTGGTTCGGGCAGTAACAAGCCTTCGTACTCCTCGAAATCACAGTCGAGTTCCGCCATGGCATCGTTGCCGTGCCCGCTGAGGTCCTTGAGGGTGCCGTCAAAACCGTAGTGTACGATACAGCCTGTTTCGTCCACGGCTTCGTTGCGCGAGAGGGCCTCCACCTCTTCTTGGCTCAACGCACGGTTGAAGATGCGCAATTCGTCCATGTACCAATCGTTATCATAGTTGTTCTTATTACCGATGATGAGCGGGTTGGTGCCGCGTTCGAGTGCTCCTACAACCGAAGCGGTTGCCACTTTGTATCCGTCCACGTACAGCGCAGCGTTGTTGCCGGCAATCCTGCCGTCCCACGTAAACGCCACATAATGCCACAGACCGGTATGGCGCATTAAATACGCATACATATCGTTGTAGTCCCAGTGTACGAGTCTTGTTCCTCTTCCGTCCACGGCTTGGTCGGTGGTGATACCGGCTTCAAAGTACATACGGTCGGAGCGGTAGGGTTCGTCAAAAGTGAGATAGAACCCCGGTGCAAAGTAGGAGGCTCCCTGATACTCCATGGTAGTGTTCGGAGTGTTCTGACGGTAGGAGAGCAGTTGTGCAGCGCCGAACTGGTTTATACGCACCCAACAGCCGTAACTCAGCGCAGAGTCGAGCACGAAACTGTCATTGAGCGGAATAGCAATGCGTCGCTGTATGCAGCCATTGTCGTTACTCTCGTGCATGTGCAACGCCATAGTCCTGCCGTTAGGCGCGGGTTCGCTGACTTCTTTGCGGTAGAAAATCTGTTGCACACTGCGGTCGCTCCCCACCGGTTGACGCATGAAGAAATGGCGTATGCCCTGCCCATCTATCGCGAGCATTGGTGAGAACTGCGAACCGCGGTTCGCAGTGGTCGATAAGAGCCCGCCTTCCGCGCGGTGGCAGCGGCTGAGCGTTTGGAAGCCGTCTTTTGTTTCCAAATCAAGCCATTTGGAGCCTATATACCATGCATGCAAGCCGGTTGGGTCATTCGGGTCTAATACTAATGCGTGGGCACGGTTTGAGTCGTAGTTATCGCCATACGCCGAACCGTAGCACATGGTTTGGTTTGTATTCCAAGTGTCGCCGCCGTCGTTGGAATAGGCAATCCAACGATTGTAACTGTGTCCCACTATGGCATAGACATTCTGTCCTTTTGCTACAAGTGTGGCGGCTTGGTCAGTGGTGCCCTCCAACTTTTGTATATCACCCCATGTCTGTCCGAAGTCGTCAGAGCGGACATAGAGCGTGCGGTACGGGTCCCCCTCTTCCTCGCCCTTGGCGCGCAAGCCTTGGAAAACCAAGTGCACAGTTTCTGTGCCCGTAATAGCCATCATGGGGAAGAAGTTGTAGTCATCTCCGTTTCCGCCGTACCTCTTCCTGATACTTCCATAATGACGACCTTCTTGTTCAGGCGAGATGAGGGTGTGGACAGGCGTGTCGCCGGTCATGTCACCCGCTGTAACATACACTCTTTCGTCCTGATAGGCTTGGTAACTCCATGCTATTACCCATCGGTTGCCTTTCAGTTGCAAGTCCCCCAACTGATTCACACTCGTAGGGGCGTTCACATCCAACCGCTCGAATGAGGCGCCGCCGTCTGTTGAACGGTAAACAACTAAACGATTGTAATTGTATTCATACTCACTGGTAGCAATCACGATGTTATTGCCTTCCGCTCGGATGACGGCTGTGCTGTAGGAGTAGTAATTTACGTCCAAAGTGTCCACAACCAATGTGGTGAACGAAGCACCTCCGTCTGTTGAGTGCAGATAGACGAGCATGCCGTTGGTCTTATTGTCGTTCTCGGTACTGCTATGGTCAGGGACAAGTATATGCACCTGCTGTCCATCCACCTGCATGACGTTGAAGTAGGCAGGCCAATTTTCGTCTCGGCGCCGGTAGAGCGAACGGGCATCCTCCCATGTGGCACCTCCGTCCGTTGAGCGACGGTACCAAACGTCGTAGCCCTCCGGCTGCTGGCGGTAGTTGCTCTTAACGTCGGCGAACACTAAATGGACAGTGTTGCCGCTCACCGCCACTTCCGATTTGATGGGGTTGGCATCTGTCGTGTCGCGCACATAACCGGCTGTCAGGTTCACCCAACCACCGTAGTTACTGAACAAGTCTTGCTGCAAAGGATCGTTTCCCGTAGCACTAATCGGCAGTGCCATCAGCACAATGCCGAGAAGAAGTAGAAATACCTTTTTCATATAGTTGACATTTGTGTATTATGCGAATGTTAATATCACATGCAAAACTACCGTTTTTTAGTGTAACATCATCCCCAAATCGTACAAATCTATTCCCAAATCATAAAAAAGCGCAAAAAAAAGCGTCACGAGGACGCTTTTGCTAAGTTGTTGTGTCGGTACTGAAAAAGAGAGTGTATGAAATGAATGTACAACCGTATTGGTCGTTATTTTATACTAATTCGATGGCGTGCACATCTGTGAGAAATTGTTTCAATCCCATAGTGATTATTCCCTTCTCGTCTCTACGAGGCAGGATATCTTCATGCACGAGGATGATTTTTCGAAACGAATCATTGACAAGTTTCAAAGAAAATTCTTCTTGTGCCATTTTAGCTGTGTTCGGTATTTCAAATGCTGACTGAATATAGTATCGCTGGCTGCCACGATTAACCACAAAATCCACTTCCAGATTCTTCCGCATACGCTTTCCCTCTACTGTTTGCCATGTCTCAACTCTTCCGACATCGACTAAATATCCGCGCATGCGCAATTCATTATATATGATATTTTCCATCAGGTGTCCGTCGTCAATCTGTCGGAATGAGAGCACTGCGTTTCTAATACCCGGATCAATGAAATAGTATTTGTTTTCAGCACCTATATAATGCCGCCCTTTAATGTCATAACGTAATGCTTCTTCTATTAAAAAGGCATTTTGTAGATAGGTTATATATTGACGTATTGTTGTTTCTGTAATGCGCAGGCGCGTAACTGACTTGAACGTGTCCGCAATCTTTGTCGGATTAGTGGAACTAGCAATAGTGGAAGCCAAGATACGTATCAGTTCTTGCATGCCTTCTTCATTACGCAGGTGGTTTCTGTCTACTACATCACGCAAATAGGTTACCATGGTCATTGTGCGCAGGAAATCCTCTTTTTTCTGCGTATCCTCCATCAAAACCACTTGTGGCAACCCACCATAGACAAAATAGTATTTGGCGGCTGTGGTATAATCCAAACCAGTCCCTTCCATGTATTCGCTCAAAGACAGTGGGTACACCCGTATTTCATCTCCTCTGCCTCGGAACTCTGTTACAACATCGCTGGAGAGAAACTTTGAATTAGAGCCGGAAACATAAACCTCCGTGTTAGGTTTACGCATCAGCGTCAGGAGCACATCCACAAAGTCTTCCACTAATTGCACCTCGTCCAAAATAATATAATGTGTCTGATTATCGGCTATGAAATGTGCATCGATGTATTCCAATAATATATCCGGATTACGTAATGTTTTCATATTGCGTTGATCTAAGGATAACGCAATAATATGGTTTTCGCTCACACCCTCATCTAACAAATAAGAACGAAAGATATCAAAAAGTAGGAATGATTTCCCGCACCGTCTGACTCCAGTTATGATTTTAACCATTCCATTACCCCTTCCTGAGATGAGTAGTTTCAAGTACTTTGAACGTGAAAAACGCATATTTGTAAGGATTTTTTGTGATGTGTAACACTTTTTCGCTGTAAAAGTAGTGTTTTTTTGTGATATATGCAAGAAAAACGTCTATTAACTGCCAAAAATCGCCAGTCTATACTTTTCTAAACAGAAAAAAAGCGTCATGAGGACGCTTTTGCTAAGTTGTTGTGTCGGTACTGAAGCGGTGTTTCGCCTGTTGCGTCTTTGAAAACACGGTAAAATGTGGTGTCGGACGCGAACCCGCTGAGTGTGATGGCATCCGCAACGGCACTTTTATCGGTCTGATAGCGCGGGTCTGTCAATACCATTTTTGCATACGCGATGCGTTGTCGGGTTACGTATTGGGAGAATGAGATGCCGTAGGTGCGGTTTATGGCATTGGAGATGTATGTGCGGTTGGAGTTGGCAGCCGCAGCCAGGTCTTGAATTGTCAGATGCGGATTGGTATAAAGCCTTTGCTCTCGCATGAGGCGGTCAATCTTTTGCATCAGTGCTATGCTGTCTTCTTTTTGTACAGGCTCTTCCGTAGCCGCAGTATCTTCCGTCACTGTTTCCTGTGGCAGAGTCGTGTGCGCCGCCACATATCCCAGGCAGTACAGCAGAACGGTCATGACGATAGCCGGCAGTGTTACGCTCAGGTCGTCTGCGAAAGGTTCTCGTCCTATGATATTCAGCACCATAGATACTGCCGCGGTGATGCCAAAGAGTTGCAGCAAGATATGCGTAGGACGCAAAAGGTGGCTTCGGTCATCCGAATAGGTGTCATCCATGCGCTGAATTGTTCGGTTTAGCAAACCGTAACCGCGATACCATACCCATGCTACTTGTGCGGCAAAGCAGATGCGCGCAAATAGGTTAGCCCCCTCCCATATCAAGCCCTCTTCGCTATGCTTGGCGAACGGGAAAAGCACCGCCATGGCAAGCGCGGGCAGCAGCAGAAACGAAACCTCTAAACTCTTGCTCTCGCGTGTCAGCGCACGCAGGTATGCGTAATAAACAGGATAAACACAGAGGTTGACAACTCTGTAACTCCACTCCCCGGCGTATGTTGCGATGCCGGAAAAATACAGCCAGTGGTCGGCATAAAGAATGGTGGTGATGGTGTAGAAGAGGAATAGTATTCCACTTACACGCATTTCTCCGTTACGCGTGGCGCAACGGATGAGGAAGAACACTGCCCATCCAAGGCAGATGATCATCGGAAGCGTTATGATAAGGTGGTTCATCAATTCCATAAATAATAATTGTTTATCGGGTCAGAAACTACTTTTATCTGGTCAACGTCTTGTGATTTCTTGTATTCTTCTTTTACCTGTATAATTACTTCTTATAGTACTTGCTGTGCAGGTACTGGCCGTGCGACTGGGTTTTGTTGTCGTAGTTGATGGCAAATTTGGGGCAGCGGTGCAGGCAGCCGAGGCATAGGGCGCAGCGTTCCGCTGTCCACACTGGTCGCTTGCCGAGTTTGTTGTTCTCGCTTTTCGCTGTTTCCTTCATCTCGATGGCTTGTACGGGACACTTTTTTGCACATAGTCCGCAGCCTATGCACAAGCTGTCATCCACCCCGAAGAACTTGGTTTGGCGTTCGTGTTCGAGCAGAGGGTTGGTGAGGTAATGCAAAATATATGGCATTCGGTTTTTGCTGTGGTTGCCCTGCGCGCGCTTGCGTATGAGCTCAATCACTTCGTCTATCTGCGGTTCGGCATCATCAACCTGCTGCTGCACTTTCTGCGGGTCGCTCAAGTCAAACGCCGGTGTCCAGTTGTCGGGCATTTTGACGCTGAAGCCGGCGTTCATGGTAATGCCTTTGCGCTTGAGTTCATGGCGCGCGTCCTCGCACACGAAACCTTGGATAGCCCCGTATGTGGCGACGGTGAACACATAGTTGTTTTGCGTCAAATGTATATCTGCTTTACGGATAAACTCTCGTACGAGCACTGGCAGCTGGTTCCAGTTGGTGGGGGTGACAAAGCCGAGCACTTCGTCTGTTTGCAGGTTGATGACGCTGTCGGCTGTCTCTATTGACTGCGCTTGGGTGTTTATTGCTTCTGCAATGCGTTCGGCTACATGTTTGCTGTTGCCAGTGGCTGAAAAATAGTAAATCATTGTTTCTGAATCGCTTTGGTGTTAATCTTTAATCATTTTGATGATTTTTGCGGGATTGCCGGCTACAATAGCATTGGCGGGCACCTCTTTGGTTACAACCGCTGACGCTGCCACGACAGCGTTCTCGCCCACGGTTACGCCAGGCAGTATTGTCGCACCTGCACCGACCCACGCTTTGCGGCAGATGCGTACTGGTTTGCAGAGCAGCAGCATGCGGTCGTGGAGGTCGTGGTTGTTGCTGATGAGTTGCACGTTTGCGGCAATCATGGCGTTGTCCTCAATGGTTATTTCGCCACGTGCCATCATCAGGCAGTCGGGCATGACCATGACGTTGTCACCTATGCGCACTTGGTCGAAGCACACGCCTTTGAGCCGTGGCTGAACCATGCTGTTTGTGCCAATGCGTTCGCCAAACAACTTGAGCATGGCGGCGGAGTGTTCGGGGGTGAAAGGGATGGTATTGTTGAAGTCGAAAAGTTTTTTCGCCTGTTCAATATACATTGCCCGTTCTTCGGGCGTGGTCTGACGCGGGTCAACGATTACTGGTTCCATATCTTTAAAAGTTTTTTATTTGGTTATTTTATTAAGTTTTATTCTATTTTTCTGTATCTTTAAGAGCCCTGCACCAGCTGATGAAGTAACGCACTCCTGCAATTGTGAGAGCTGTGCCAAGGCCAGGATAGAAACCTGCAAAAAACTCAATGGGAATGAAAGGGATGAATTTGAGGCTGATGCCCAACCCCATCATGAAGAAAATCAGGATGTAGCCGTGCAGGTCGAAAAATGCGAACAGCGATTTTTTGCTCTCTTTGAAGTTGAGTATGCGCTCGGTGTAGCGTTTTACGAAATTGTTGAACATAAGCGAGAAAACGATGGCCACGGCTAAAGCCGTGATGCTCAACCACCATACCCTGTCAGGGTTAGTGAGGTTGACTTGTTGGAGGGCATTGATGCCAGTGATGAAAATCTTCACTCCTGGTCCAAGCCAGCACAGCACCTGCATCAGCAGCAGGTGCTCGCGGTTAACGGGAAGTATGCGGTCGGTGTTCATATTCGCTTTATTATTTTAGCCGGTACTCCGGCTACGATGGTGTTTTCCGGCACGTCTTTGTTTACCACGGATCCGGCTGCCACAATTGCCCCGTCACCAATTGTGACTCCCTGCAGTACAGTCACGTTGGCTCCAAGCCACACTCTGTTGCCAATGCGGATTGGCTTGGCTGTCATATCGCCCCTGTGCATGGGGTCAGGATTATGATTGAGGGTGCAAAGTGTGGCGTTGTGTCCGATGAGCGCGTCATTGCCGATGAAGATGCCGCCTTGGTCTTGAAATTTGCACCCGGCATTGATGAATACGCGTTCGCCGATATGGGTGTTTTTGCCGCAGTCGGTGTAGAATGGCGGAAAGCACCCGAAACTGTCGGGCACGTCTATTGACCACAATTTTGCGAAAAGTTGGCGCAGTTCTTCTGGTGTGTGGTACGCCCCGTTAATTTCCGCAGTTATGCGCAATGCTTCCTGCGAGTACTCATGAAACTTGATGTGGAGCGGTGAGTTGGCCACAATGGGCTTGCCGCTTGCCATCGTGTCGCGAAATTCGTCTATTGTCATGTGTGATGTAAGATGTTGATTTACTTTATGAGTTTTGCGATTTGTTTGTCGGTGGCATGTGGTAGTATGCCGTGTAAGTGCTTGGTGATGAGCGCAAGAGATTTGGTTGGTGTGCAGTCGGTTGAACAGGCTTGATGTCCGAGCAACGCTTCGGGCGTGGTGAGCACTGACCATCCCAAGCCGTATTCTTTCCCGTGCCTGTCGTGCGGATATACGAAATCTTGTGTAACTACGCGGCATGCCATCTGCAGACGTGTGACGTAGCTGTCGAAGCGGCTCCGCATTTTGGGCTGGGTGAATCCGCATAGAGCACGCAGGTCGCGGTTGATGATGCTTTCTTGCTCTATTATGGTCTGCATTATGATTTGTCCTATGCTCCCTTGCTCCGGCATTGGGTAGGTGTTGCGTCTGTAGTTGCAGAAGTGAGCCCACCAGTTGAGGCTGATGAACCCTGCCTTACCATTGAAGAATTTTCCGTAAACGCAGTTCCCCTCGTTAAGTATGATGCCTTTCCATTTCCATAGCGGCCAATCCCATCCGCCATCTGGCAAAATAGTGTAACGGCAGTCGTCATCCGCCATTTCTTCTGCTGAATAGCCCGGGATTCCGCTCGCGAGCAGAGGCAGGAACCCGATTTGCTGTATGAGTTCCATCATCTGTTCGCAACTATGTATTTCATACTCTCTCATAAGTTTCCATTATGTGACTATGAGTGATTTGCTGATGCTGTGCCCTTCGAGTCCGAGCAGGTTTATCTTGTTGTTGATTCCCCCTCCATATCCCACCAGTTGTCCACGTGCGCCAATCACTCTGTGGCACGGCACGATAATGCAAATAGGGTTCCACCCGACAGCACCGCCTACAGCCTGCGCCGACATTTTTGCCGCGGAGTCTGTGCAGTCGTCTATGGCTTTCGCTATTTCGCCATACGTCATCATCTGACCGAAAGGTATGCTCTGCATTATCTGCTGCACACGTTGGCGGAATGGTGTGAGGTTGTCGATGCGGTATGCAGGTGTGAAGTCGGGTTGTTTGCCGCTGAAATATATGTCGAGCCAGAGGCGCGTGTCGCGGAAAACAGGTAACTCTGCCTCAGAACTCGAGTGAGTGTTTCTATCATGATGATGTGCAAAATAGAGCCCTGTCAGCGCAGTGCCGTCGGAGCGGAGGATAATGTCGTCAAAACCCTCGGGAGTGATGTATGTATGGTAATAATCTGTTGGCATTTTAGAACTTGACTACAGTTCCGATAGGTTGGTCGAGCAGGTTGATGGTGTGCTTGGCTGCTATGGAATGTGCCACGCTGTCGGGCTCGTTCCATGCGTGCTGTGCGAGCGCGAATTTGTCGTGGTGGACGGTGAAGACCTGCTTTGCATCGAGGTCGATGATGACTTTCTCGAGGTCGGCAGGCGTGGTGTGGATGAACGCCCAGTTGTCGTTATACTGTCCGTTTTCGAGGAATGCGAGGTCCACTTGACCAAAATTCTCACGGATTTCGCTGAAGCGTTTGTCATATCCGCCGTCGCCACCGACATAAACTTTCCGCCCGTTGTTTTCTACCATGAACGATGCCCACAGCGTCTGGTTGCGTGTGATAAGCCTGTTAGAGAAATGCCGGCTTGGCAGGCAAGTGACTGTCATAGGACTAATAGGCTGGCACACGTCGTACCAGTCAAGTTCAAAGATAATGTCGGGCTGGTAGCCCCAGTGGATAAGGTAGTCGGCAATGCCGAGCGGACACACCACTCGCTTTACTCGCTGTCTGATGTCGCGCAGCGTGGCGTAGTCCATGTGGTCCCAGTGCTCATGCGTGATGATGAGCAGGTCTATATCAGGAATGTCTTCTGGGCGGTATATGTCGGTGCCGGCAAATGGTTTGAGCATCAGCGATGCCGGAAACTCCAGCTTGAGCACGGGGTCAACGAGCACGCGCATTCCGCCAACGCAGAACAGGTAGGAAGAGTGTCCGAACCATACTGTCCAGTCGCTGTCGGTAGGTATGCTGTTGAGGTCTGTTTTAAGCGCGCGGATAGTGTCGCTGGGGAATCGTGAGTTGCCGCGTTCGGTGAGGAATTTCCACATGGTCAGCACCATGCTTGTGTTGCCGGTGAACTGCGGGGTGGGGACTTGGTTGCGGAATTGCCCGTTGCGCCAGTTGGCCGACTGCTCGACGTTTGTCGTGTGCTTCCGCAGCAGGCCGAAGGCGGGGTGGCATAGCACAGCGCAGGCTATGGCAGCCAGCAACAGCAATATGCCAAAAGTGATGAGCAAAGTTTTCATCTTCATTCCATTTGATTTTGATAGACAAAGTTACGGCTTATTTTTCAAAAATCAGCATTACTGCACAGATGTTATGCCGTGGCGTGTACTTTTGTGTGGTCATCAATTAAAGACAATTAAAATCAATTGTTGGTAATTGTTGACGACAACACCGAACACGGATATACGTTGCAACGAATTAAACGAATTTATTGATGTCTAATTGATGCTAATTGTTGACTAAAACACCTAATTTTTGCTCATCAATTGTTGACCACTTTCAAAACAATTAGGGACGCGAAAACTCGCATCCCTAATTCTTTGTACTTCGTCACTTTGTACTTAATATGACTTTGTCCTTTACTTGATTTGCCTTCCGCTTGCGTCGAACTTGCGTCCGTCGGGCATGAGGATGTACAAGTGACCGTCAACGATGATTTTCTGAGGAATTGAAACATTGTGCTGTCCAGCCTCAAAATAATCCTCGATTGCCGTTGGCGTGTGAGGACTATTATCTACGAATGCGATAACTCGTCTCAAATTCGGCATATTTGCAACTTCCAAGAATCCGCGGAACGGATTAGTATCTGTATTTGATTGATATGTCA
>JAFTCC010000023.1 GCA_017454915.1 Paludibacteraceae bacterium | reverse complement strand
TGGCTAAAACAGTTACCACTATCAGTATATATTTACCTAAAAACAAGGAGTATCTGCAACGAACTATGCTCCTTAAAAGACATAAACCTATAGAAATTCTATTAGACGAAAATTTTTGGGTGGCGCAATGACGAAGTCAGGCGCATTGTGGACAACGCTTTATGAAATACATTATTTTTAGACTACTGCTGATTGAGAGCATTGTTTACTTTGAGCGAGAGAATAAAACTATGGCAAATGATTGATAAAAAAACTGCCGAACCCTAATGGATTCGGCAGTAATTGTATTGACAGAGTTCAATATTACTTCTTGTTGGGATTGTTTTTGATGTCAACCATGCCGTTGGTGAATGTGAACTCAACACGGCGGTTATTCTGACGTCCTGCATCTGTAGCGTTAGTGTCACGCGGTTTGTCAAAGCCGTAGTGCTCCTCTTTGAGCTTGCTGCGCTCTACACCTTGAGCCACGAGATACTCAAGAGCAGAAGTGGCACGGCGTTTTGAGAGTTTCTGGTTATACTCTGCAGTGCCTTTGTTGTCAGTATGACCGGCTACTATAACATTGCAACCTGTGCGTTTGATAAGGTTTGAAAGTTTGTTAAGATAGCCATAAGAATCTACGCGGATATTGTCCTTGTCGAAGTCGAAAAGGATGTTGCTGACAGCGCAAAGAGTCTTGCCTACGATGCTCTGACCTTCGTCAACCATGCGGCTTAACTCGTCAAGTTCATAGCAAGGAGGCAGTGAGGATTTACTAACGGTGTCACGCTCAACGCGGGTTACATAAGTTGTGTCGTAACGGATAACGCGAACTGTGTCAACCTTGTACTGGTGGTTGACTTTGTCGCCATCGGTGTACCGAGCGTCAAGTTCCTGCGCGCTTACACCAAAAGACACAGCTAACATTGACATTACCAATGCGGAAAAGAATAGAAATTTCTTCATAATTGTATTGTGATATTAAGTTTTTAATTCAGAGTTGGGTGCAATACACACTTTACGCTTTGCAAAGATAATGTTTTTTTGGAAAACACACAACTTTTTAGGGAAAATTTTATTTTTAACCTATTATTTTGTATGTATTATTTTATAAATTTCAGGACTGCGTTGCCCGCCTTAACCACATAAATCCCATGGCAAAGGCTGTTCATGTCAAAATCGTTATAAGTGTCTGCCACTTTCTGTCCTTGAATACTAAACACTTGCATGCGCAAGTTATTAGGGTTATAAACCACACCGTTGGCATAACGCACGCCAGTAGTTTCAAGCATTTCAAGAGCTGTTTCGTCACTGCCGCTTTTCTTGTATGTTACAACCATGTGCGTGAAGCGCAACTGCTTTGCGAGGGTGAACTCTACTGCACCATTAGCAACAGAGCCTGTCCATACCAGAGAGGAGCCGGTAGTTGTGCCATCGCCAGTAATCGTGCCAACACTTGCTGTGGGAACGCCTTTAGACCCTTTGGCAATAACCCACTCTATGCGTGAGATTTCTGCTTCTGCCACAATCACTTTGAAATAGTTGCCGCCATACAGCCGAATGTGAGGCAGAGGGTTAGACGCATCAGACAAATATGTATGGTTATGATAGGATGCTGTTGGTGCATCCCAAAACTCCACGCTGACAGGACCTTTGGTAAATACTCCCTCAATGTCTTGCGGAACAGGGAGTTCATACACGACATCAGCCGTTGAAGCGACTGCCCCATCGCCCGGAACATAAAAATCAATGGTGCCGGCTGCTGGCACGCTTTCTTCAGAGGCGGCCTGAAACATGCCACCGGCATTGTCATAGACATTGGCTATTGCCACACCATCAAGAGACTGGGCGGAAACTTGAACTACTTGACCGCTTAACAACATCACGGCCGCAAGCAAGAAACTGGTAAAGATTTTTTTCATTATAATGAGTTTTTTAGTTTCAGATTGACTACAAATTTACGGATTTATTTTAGATTGCACAAATTTTAAGGCTCATAACCATTCAGATAGAAAGAAAAACAATTTAACAGATACAACGATGCTAAAAAAAACGTAAATTTGCACGACAAAAAATGCAAACATTACGATGAATAACACAAAACACTCTTTCTTGACACTTGCCGCACTGATCTGGAGCATCTGCTTATGGTCGGCAGGCATCAACTACGACGGCTCATCACTGTCATATAACAACGACTTCACACGCACAGAAGTAGGCACAGCCTACAAATCGGTCATGACAGAAATCAGCGGCTTCGCCTGCTCGCGCCGCACTCAAGGTTACATCTGGGCGCACGGCGACGAAAACACCGGCAGCGACAAAAAAATCATAGCCATAAGCCCCGATGGAACACTCAAAATGACCCTCAACATAAGCGGAGACCCAGGGCGAGACGACTGGGAAGACATAGCCACCGGCAGATATGACGGCAAAGACTACGTCTTTATCGGAGCATTCGGCGACAACGACTTGGCGTACAACAATCAATACTACATCTACTACTTTGATGAACCGGAAATCACCTCCGGCACCAAGTCAGCATCGGTTAAATACATACGTTTCGGATACCCCGACGGCAAAGCGCACAACACCGAAACACTCATGTACGACAACGTGGAACAAATGTTCTACATCGTTGACAAAGTTAAAGACGGCGTGTGCACGCTTTACAAACTCCCGTTCAAGACCACTTACGGCACCTCCATTCAAACTCTCACAGCCGTCTGTCCGCTCGGCAACGGCTCCAAATTCAACTACGTCACCGGAGGCGACATCTCGCCCAACGGCAAATGGATGGCTATAAAGAACAAGAAGTACACACTATTATGGGAGCGGTTGCCTGGCGAAAGTTTGAGCACCACCGCTGCTCGACGTCCTCAGCAAATAGCAGCCTATGAAGAGGAAGCCCAAGGGGAGGCTATCGCATGGCTCGACTCATCAACATTCTACACCACCAGCGACCAAAAGAAAGACGTGCCCATATACGAGTATGTCCGCGACATAGACCCCAACGAGCAGTACACCACAGGAATCAACAGCGTCAGCAGCAACGTCAACCAGCCCCATGTTGTCAAGAAAATCATTAACGGCACCCTTTACATAATCGTCGACGGAGTAACATACACCGTCCTCGGTCAACGCAAACAGTAACCCCCAAAAAATTATCCTCAAGTGCACAAAAATCCCCCAAGGACGCAATTGCGCCCTTGGGGGATTTTTGTGTTCCATTAGTTTAGAGACTATCAACAAAAGAGAGACAAGATGCTTTGAAATAATACTAACAATTATATAATGAGCAAAAGCGTAGTGGGGAATAGATTGCAAGATAAGGCTTGATAGGCAAGGTGGACTATATTTTCTATAATATTTTCCATAATGGTTAAATGGACTATGTTCGCGTAGGCAAACATTTTTACACTAAAAATTATGAGGACAGAATTTAGGCGACGGAGTGGATTGCGCGTACAAGGCGGAGGTAGAGATGAGCGAATGGAATGTCGGGGGAAAACAAGGCAATAAGTGCGTATATGATAAAAAAAAGGGGCCCCGCGTATGGCGGGGCCCCCGAAGGGCGGCGGCGACCTACTCTCCCACCTTGCGGCAGTACCATCGGCGCGGCTGAGCTTAACGATCCTGTTCGGAATGGGAAGGGGTGGAGCCTCAGCGCTGTAGCCACCTGAAAATAAGGCTTGGCATGCCGGAGCGCCGCGCCTCTCGGACGCGGCACAGCCTGTTCCATGACGCATGCGCAGAACAAACGGATGGTTCGTCCCCAAACGGGGACAGGGAAAAGCGTTCGGGCTATTAGTATCGCTCGGCTTTACATCGCTGTTGAACACCTGCGACCTATCAACGTCGTCGTCTACGACGGCCCTCGATGATGTCTAATCTTGGAGTTGGCTTCGCGCTTAGATGCTTT
>JAFTCC010000022.1 GCA_017454915.1 Paludibacteraceae bacterium | reverse complement strand
TGTCTTTTTTGTTTCTTTTTGGCATCTTTTTGCTTTTTGCTCGGTCATTATGCCCGCATAACTCCCTCGTTCAAAGACAAAAATCCGCTCAAAAATAAAGCAAAAAATCCTAATAATTCTAATGACCGATTTGGGTTAAAACGTTAAAATCCTAAAGCACCTGCTGCAAATTTACGCCCGAAACGAAATGGAACTAAATTTGTAGCAGGTGTTTGCTAAAATAAAATCCTACTGACGGAAATTGATGTTTTTGATAAATCTCGTCAGTAGGAAAATGTAAATATAAAATGATTTTACACTTAGAGTTTTACCATTTAGAGCAGATTTTGTCATTGAGCAAGGAAATTAGCTTGCATAATGACCGATTTGGACTTATTATTTGCGGACTTTGCTCAGTTGCCACGAATTGTAGATGTTGTGCCAGATAGAGTAAAAACCGCCGGCAAGCGAACTAACGGGATCGAAAAAGGTGTATGCCACCCAAATGATAAATATGGTGTTCTTCTGCCCGAGCGCTTGTCCGGCGGTGATTTGAGATATTTCTATTGTCTTGTCATCAGTCTTTCGGCTGATGGCATAGTTTCTGCCGATGCGGTGCCCTGCTTTGAACTGGAATATGCAGCACACAAATGATATTACAGCTATTATCGAAGCCATGAGCCATCCGTGCGGACTCTTAAGCAGGCTGCGGGTGCTGACGGCTATGGCAATGGAAAGTCCCACGCACCACAGGTAGAATGCCAAGTTGCGTGGCTTGAGCAATAGGGCATGAAAGCGGGGCATGGCGTAACGCACTAACCATGCGAGCAAAAGCGGGAACACAAGCATGGGAACCACACGGCTCAATATCATCCAAAACATTGTGCCGAAAGCGTAGTGAGCCCCTTCCACATGAATAATAGGAACAATGAGCGGTACAAGCAGGGCGGTAGCGATGTTGATGAGCATGGTATATGTTACTATGCCGGCTACGTTGCCGCCCAATTTGTCAGTAACGACTGCCGCGGCAGTGGCAGTAGGGCATATAAGGCATATCATCGCGCTCTCAATGGCTATGCGCCATATTGCGTCAAGTTGTTGGAAAAACCACAATGCTACACCCAGCACGGCAAACAGCCCGCACTGGATAATCAGCAGCCAGAGGTGCCAGCGGTGAAAGCGGAGCTGGTGCGGGTCAACTTTGCAGAAACTGAGGAAAAGCATCATAAACAGCAGGGTAGGCTGTATGACGGCTACGGCATCTGAAGCGTAAGGACGCATGGGGTCGAACACGCTGAAATGGGAATAGCACAAATATGCCGCAGCGCCTGTTATGATGGCAAACGCAAGCATCCAGTCTTTTATAAAACGCAGAATTTTTTCCATATTTTTCACGCATCATCGCCAATAATTAGACAGTGACGCAAACTTACATTTTTTGAGTTTGCAAAATTACGAAAAAAAATGCTTACCTTTGTAGAAAATACAGACAAAATCAATGGAAGCGTTGACAGACAACAAGGTGTTGCGCACCTCCCACCTCGTAAAGCGTTATGGCAAACGTACGGTGGTTAATGACGTTAATATCGAACTTCACCAAGGTGAAATAGTTGGCCTGCTCGGTCCTAACGGGGCTGGCAAGACCACGTCGTTTTACATGACTACGGGACTCGTAACACCTAACGAGGGCAAGATATTTCTTGACGGAGAAGACATAACCGACTTCCCGATGTACAGGCGTGCGCAGCTTGGCATTGGATATCTGCCGCAAGAGGCGTCGGTGTTCCGTAAGATGACGGTTGAGGATAACATACGTTCGGTGCTTGAGATGACAAAGTTCACGAAGGAGTATCAGAAACAGAAACTGGAGGAACTCATTGGTGAGTTTAACCTCAACCATGTGCGAAAGAACCTCGGTGACAGACTGTCGGGCGGTGAGCGCCGGCGCACCGAAATTGCGAGGTGCCTTGCTATTGAACCGCGGTTTATTATGCTTGACGAGCCTTTTGCGGGTGTGGATCCAATTGCAGTTCAAGAAATCCAAGACGTGGTGTGGAAACTGAAAGACAAGAATATCGGCATTCTCATCACAGACCATAACGTTGACGAAACGCTGCAAATCACAGATCGCGCTTACCTGCTGTTTGAGGGTAAGATATTGTTTCACGGCACACCAGAAGAACTCGCTGCCAATCCTGTTGTCCGCAAAAATTATCTCGGACGGGACTTTGAACTTAAAAAGAAAACGAGAGTGGACTGATGTCTCAGTGTAGTGTTTACATATTAGGCTCCGGTGCAGCAAAGCCCTCTCCGACTCGCTATCCGAGTTCGCAGATTCTTGAAATGCGCGACAGGCGCTTTCTGATTGACTGCGGAGAAGGCTGCCAGATTAGGATACGTCAGATGAAATTGCATACCGCGCGCCTTAACCATGTGTTTATCAGTCATCTGCATGGCGACCATTGCTTTGGGCTGATAGGACTTATAAGCACTTTGGGCATGGACGGCAGGACAAACGACCTTTACATCCATGCCCATCCTCATTTCAAGGTGCTGATGCAGCCGTGGCTTGACTTCTATTGTCCCGACTGGCCGTTTAAGGTCGTTTTTGAGGACGTGAAGCCTAATGCAGTTCAGGTAGCGTATGAGGACAAGGCGGTGAAAGTTACGGCGTTTCCGCTGCGCCACCGTATACCAACGTCGGGTTATCTTTTTGAGGAAAAACCAGGCGACAGACATCTCCTAAGGGATGTGTGCGACGCGTATCAAGTGCCTGTGGCATTGTTCAATAATATCCGTAATGGTGACGATTTCGTAACCTCGGATGGCATAGTGATACCCAACGAGAGGCTTACCGCGCCGCCTACGCCTTGTAAGCGCTATGCTTATTGCACCGACACAAAATACACCGAAACGTTCTTGCCTATTATCTCGGGGGCTGACATGCTCTATCACGACAGCACGTATGATGACGCGCATGAGGAGCATGCTAAAAAATACTTTCATAGCACAGCACGCCAGGCAGCAACAATAGCAAAACTGGCAGGAGTGAAAAAACTGCTGCTCGGGCACTTCTCTAACCGAGTCGCCTCCGACGGCTGTTCACTTAAAGAGGCAAAAGAAGTGTTTCCGATGTCTTTCGTCGCTGAAGATCAGCAAAAATATGAGATTTGAACAACTAAATTAATCCAAAATGAAATATACATATCAGACCCATGGCACGTGCAGCACGCGGATTTTTATTGATGCCGAAGGCGATACCGTTAATTCTGTGCAGTTCGAGAATGGCTGCAACGGCAATACACAAGGTATCGGCAAACTTGTTGAAGGCATGAAAATCGATGATGTGATTCGCAGGCTTGAGGGCATACGTTGTGGCATGAAGACCACCTCTTGCCCTGATCAGTTAGCGCGTGCCCTGAAAGCCATCAAAGCATCCGTTGCTCATGAAGGTTGAGCTATCAAATTTGAGTGTTGGCTATGGAGCCCGTGTTGTCCAAGGCGGGCTATGTGCCGGTTTGCAATCCGGCTCGATGACCTGCCTGCTCGGTGCAAACGGCAGCGGCAAGTCCACTTTGCTGCGCACTCTGTCGGGAATGCAGCCGCCTCTGGGTGGCGCTATTTTGGTGGACGGCAAGCCTCTTATTGAACTTACTGACCACGAAAGGGCGTTGACGTTCGCTGTTGTGCTGACCGACCGGATACTGTTAGAGCGTACTACGGTACGGCAACTTGTGGCATTAGGCAGAACCCCCTATATACCTTGGCACGGTACCATGAGCGACGCCGATTGGCAGAGGGTTGACAAAGCCATACGGCTCGTGGGAATAGAGGCACTGGCTGATAAGCAAGTCAATGCGCTGTCAGACGGCGAGCGGCAGAGGGTAATGATAGCAAGGGCACTTGCCCAAGACACTCCGCTCCTGCTGCTTGACGAACCAACTTCATTCCTTGATTTGCCTAACCGCATCGAAATAATGAGGCTCCTGCAGCAACTTGCTCATCAGGAGGGGAAAATCATCTTGGTAAGCACTCACGAACTTGACATCGCTCTGCATACGGCAGATATGATTTGGCTGATGAGAAAAGATAGTCTAATGGTTTGCGCCGCGCCAAACGAAATTCTGCAAACCGATGCCATTGCTGCGGCTTTCCCGTCAATACTGTTCCATTTCGATGCCAACGACAATTCGCTCAAGTATGACTTTTGACGGTTATTTGTGTAATAATTGCCGATTTTACTCGCCAAACAAAACTTTAGAAAAGATTGTGGCAATAAATTAAGAAACTTTTTTTATCTTTGCTTTGAAAATTCTGCAATTTACCATGAAACGAATATCGCTTTCGCTATTATTATTGCTTGCGGCTGTGGTTCTTGCGGCTCAAACGCGTTACACATTTCGCCATTATTCGGTGCGCGACGGTTTGTCGCAGAACACCGTAACCTCCATCATGCAGGACCAGCAGGGCTTCATGTGGTTTGGCACATGGGATGGACTCAACAAGTTTGACGGCCAACAGTTCACCACTTACAAATCCCATCCTGGCGATTTGAGCCAACTGGCTACCAACCGAATCGACTTCATCTATCAGGATAAGTTGGACTATATCTGGTTTCAGACCTATGACGGGCATTTCCATAGGTTTAACCCGCGCAAAGAGGATTTCAAAAGCTTGGACGACAGCATCGAAAGCCCACGCGTAGTAGGCACTGAACATTATGTGGTGGAAAGCAAAGATGGCGAACTGTGGATGCTTTCGCTTAAAGGTGTGGTAAAGGTGTCTGACGCCTCGCAAGAGGACATGTTGGTTACTGAATATAAACTTGGGCAACAACTGATAGGAACTCAAGTTAATTTTGTGGAAAAAGACGAAAAAGGCGGCGTGTGGATTGGCACTGACAAGTGTATTCACCACATTGACGAGGCAGGGGTGATTGAAACATTCAAACCGAGCACTGTGGATGACGAAAATGATTTCCGCACTGTGTTTGTCGCCGATGGCGAAGCATGGTTCGGTTCGGCTGACGGTAATGTATGGCGCTTCAAACACTCAAACTCCACGTTCGACCTGATCCAACTGCCGTCAAAAGGACCGCTCACCGACATCGCCGTGGTTGACGATAAGGTGCTTTTGGCGACATCGGCTACAGACGGATTTTTCATCTATACTCTCAAAACACGCCAAACCGACAGATACAACACCGGCAATACCCCAAGCATTATATCAGACAATTTCGTCTCTATCAACCTTGATAGCCATGGCGTAGCATGGATAGAGAACAAGCAGACCGGCATTTTCAGGTATAATGTTCAGAAAGAGGATTTCAAACATCTTGGTCTTGATGTTGATGCCGTGCATAGTTACTCTGTTCAGCGCAACCATATTTTTTATGAGGATTGTAACGGCAGGTTGTGGATTAACCTGATTGGCGGCGGCTTCTGCTGGTACGACCGCAAGGCTGACGCCCTCAACTATTTCTTCAACGACCCCAACGACCCCGACAGGCTTTTCACTAATGTGATACATGCCGCATTCTCCGACAGGGACGGCAATCTGTGGATGAGCACATACGGCAAGGGCATTGAACTTGTCTCTTCGATTGAGACACCATTTGAGAGGTTCACAGTCAGCGACAGCCCTTCGATAACCGCCAACGAGGTGCGCGCCGCTTTCCAGACCGAGGATGGTAACATTATGCTGGGCACTAAAGACGGACTAACAAGGTTCTACAACAAGCATTTCGGATTTTTAGGTTATCTCACCAAAGCTGGAACACTGTCAAGTTCTACTTCTGATGCAGTGTCCAACCTGATTTACTGCGCATGGCAGGACGAGAATAAGCGCCTGTGGCTTGGCAGTAAGGGTGGGGGCGTGCTGCTGCTCACACCACAGTATAAACGTGGACAAACGCCGCACTACAAAGTGCAAAGGATTAACAATATGATGGGATTGTCCAACAACGACGTGTACTCTATCGTCGGCGACAATCGTGGACACGTATTCATCGGAACGTATGGAGGAGGTCTCAACATCGTTAACATCAAGGACGGAAAATACACAATCCAAAATTTCAAAAACGGGCTTGAGGACTATCCGATAACGCAGTGCGGCAAAGTGCGTAGTGTGCTTTATGACAACGAAGGAACGCTTTGGGTTGGCACTACCAATGGCCTGTTACAGATGGACCAAAATGGTGAAAAAGGATATAAGTACTACTACTATAAACGCGTTCCGGGCGATAGCGCAAGCTTGAGCAACAATGACGTGCATTGCATTGTTCAGGACCACGCCAACAACATCTATCTTGGAACATTTGGCGGCGGATTGTGCAAAGTAGTCCGCAAATCAACTGAAAAACAACGTGGTACGTTCACCGCCTACACCACCGCGCAGGGACTGGCTAACGACATCGTGCTTGCAATCGTTGAGGACAAGCAGGGCAATATCTGGCTCTCGTCGGAAAACAGCGTGTCAAAGTTTGATGTGGAGCACAATAGTTTCCAGAACTTCCAGCCGCAGGACGAGGACAAGACAACGTTTAGCGAAAGCACAGGAATCATCACCCATCTTGGCTTTGATCAGTCGGGCAAATCAGAAGAACGTGCCATACTGTTCGGCAGCAATACCGGCTACTATCTTTTCCGCCCGGGCAACATTTCAACCCCAAGTGACGTGCCGAATATCGTATTCTCGCAACTGTTCGTGAATAACATACTTGTGAGCACGCAAACAGAGGAAACACCGCTTACGCAGAGCATCAGTTACACCGACGAACTCGAACTCAACTACCACCAACGCAATATAACGCTGAAGTGGGTAGGGGTGGACTACGAGGCACCCGAAGATATCCTATATGCCTACTATCTCGAAGGATTTGACAAAAGATGGAACTATTGCCAAAACCAGAACTGGGCAAGTTATACAAACCTGTTGCCAGGACATTATATCCTTCACGTCAAGTCCACAAACAACGATGGCGTGTGGTGCGACAACGAAACGCAACTCCACATTATTGCTCATGCGGCCCCATGGGCTACTGGATGGGCTTACATTTTCTACATTATCCTCATCGTGGGCGGACTTTATCTGATGTATTACCTCTTCTCGCGCTTCAACCATCTGCGTAACGAAGTTGAGGTCGAGCAAAAGGTTATGGACATCAAACTCAGGTTCTTCACCAACATCAGCCACGAACTGCGCACACCGCTTAGTCTGATCAAAGGACCGGTTGACAACATCTTGTCTAACGAGCGCATCACCCCCAACGTGCGTGAGCAACTTGAAGTTGTGGAAAGCAACACCAACCGCATGCTGCGAATGATTAACCAGATACTTGACTTCCGCAAGATACAAGCCCAGAAAATGAGGCTCAAGGTGCAGAAGAGTAATGTGGCAGAACTTGTGGAAAAAACCGTTGCCAACTTCCGCAAGGAAATCTCGGAGCGCGGAATGCAGTTTGAGTTTGAGGACCGCAGCGCAGGAGCCATGACGTGGGTGGACCGCGACAAAATTGACATCATTGTGTTCAACCTGCTCTCCAACGCATTTAAGTTCACACCTGACGGCAAAAAAATCAGAGTAGTGGTAGAAAAGAAGAACAACTTCATCTACATACGCGTTAAAGACGAGGGCTTGGGCATCAAGCCGGCCCTGATAGAAAAGATATTCGACCGCTATTCAACCACCGACAACGAGAGCCTCAACAATTCGCGCGGTTCTGGCATAGGGCTTAACCTTGTGAAGGAATTGGTTGATATGCACAACGGCTATATTGAGGTTGAGAGTCGTGAGGGTCAAGGCTCGCAGTTCAGCGTGCTGCTCCGCATAGGGCGCGATCACTTCAACCGCAACGCAGTGGACTTCGTGATTGACGACCCGGGGGCTGAATCCGAAACAGCTCATACGAAAGAGCCTAAAAACCGTCATATCAATGATTTACCTACAGGCAAGGAACTGCCCAAGATGGTTGTCGTGGAGGATAACGTTGATATGTGCAAGTTTATTCGTCAGAGTTTCCACCAGCAGTTTGAAGTGTTCCTTTCATACGATGGAGCGGCAGGCGAGAGGCTTATTAAGGAAGTGATGCCCGACATCGTCATCACCGATGTCATGATGCCGGGGCAAGATGGCATAGAATTGCTTTCCCACATCAAAAATGATATCGAAACGTGCCATATCCCTGTGATAGTCCTCACTGCAAAGCAGTATGACGAAAACCGTTTGGAGGCCATTAAGGCTGGTGCCGACGATTATATTACCAAACCTTTCTCGCCGGCTATTCTTGAGGCCAGAATCATTAACATCATGCAGCAGCGTGAACGCCTGCAAGAAAAATTCAGGCGCAACCTCCTCTCGCTCACTCCTGAACAGAAGAAAGAAGTTTCGCCAGATGAGGCGTTCCTCGCAAAACTCATGAACGTGATGGAGAAAAACATGGACAACAGTGCGCTCACCGTTGACGAACTTGTGTCGGAAATGGCACTCGGACGTACCGTGTTCTTCAACAAAATAAAGTCACTCACCGGACTCTCTCCCGTCGAGTTTATCAGAGAAATCCGCATCAAGCGGGCTGCGCAACTGCTTGATGACGGCAAGTACAACATCACCGAAATAACATATATGGTCGGTATGAACGACAGCCGATATTTCTCTAAATGCTTCAAGGCTGTATATGGTATGACACCCTCGGAGTACAAAAAACACCAGCAGGAAACACGTGAGGGACTGAAAAGTTAACACTATTTCCGTTGTTGCTGTTTTTCGGCAATAATTACACATTAACACCGCTGCGTTATTTTACCTTTGTTGTGTAAAACCGCAGCGGTTTTTTTGCCCTGCATAACAATAATACTCATGAAACATTTTCTAACCCCACTCATCGTATGCGCCCTGTCGCTCTGCGTGCAGACGCTTTCTGCCGCTCTGCTTAGCGAAGACTTTAATTCGAGCGCATTGTCAACTTCTGTTTACAGCGCACCCACTGACGTAGAACTGCCGTCCGGCACATGGACCCTCTATGGTGTGCGCTCCAATAAAAGCAACAATGTGGTTGCGCTGCAGTTCAGCAGCAATGACGCTTATTTCATTACTCCGGCTGTTGACAGACCAGGCAAAGTGTCATTCAAATTCCGTTCAGGCGGTTCCAAAAAAGACCTTGTGCTCTCGTACTCGGCAGATGGTGGTCAGACGTGGACAGAGGCTGACAACTACCGCATCGAATCGTCGAGCAGCGCGTTTGCCACCCGCACTGTTGAAGTGGCTACGGGGGAACTTGAGGGTGTGCGGTTCAAACTGCTTGTCAAGAACACCAATGTTTATATAGATGACTTTGTGATTGAGGCGGCTCAGGGCGATAATCCGCAGCCGGTTTATACCGAGCCTACACTGATTTTCAGCGCTGCTTCGGTCAATTTCATGAATGTCGCTGTCGGCGAAGTGCGCACACGTACACTTCAACTGTCTGGTGTGCTGCTTGAGGCTGAAGAAGTTACACTCACATCCTCTGACGGGGCGTTTCTGCTCTCGTCGGACGGTGTGCAGTTCACCAGTTCTTTGACTTTCACAGCTGCGCTAGGAACACTCCAACCATCATCATTTGTCGTGCGTTTTGCGCCTGAACAGAATGGCACATTCAGTGGAACGCTCAGCGCTGTGTGCGCTGATGCTAAGGCTTCAATCAGTGTCAAAGGTAACGGCGCCGAAACGTCAACGAACGAATTCTACATTTCGCCTTCTGGCTCCGACAGCGGCGACGGCTCGTTCGATAATCCGTGGTACAACATTCAGAAAGCCGTCAACGAGGCGCAGCCTGGCGATGTGATTGTCTGCCGAGGCGGAACTTACAGCCCTGACATGAAAGACAGCAGCGGAAAAACAACGGTGAGAATAAAAAAGTCGGGCACAGAGCAGCATCCCATCACAATCAGGGCTTATGACGGCGAAACACCGGTGTTTGACTTCGCCGCGACACAGCTGCTTTCTGACATGAGCATGGTGGGTGTGCGCGGATTTGAAATTACTGGCGACTGGTGGCACCTCTATGGCCTTACCATAACCCACGCCGGAGACAATGGCATCAAACTCGAGGGCAGCCACAACAGAATAGAGCGTTGCGTTTTCTGCTATAACCTTGACAGCGGCATACAGCTCGGTTTCGGACACAAATTCAGCGAATCGGGATTTGGCAGTAGCAACGACGGCACGCACTGCTCATATAACGACATCGTTGACTGCGACAGCTACCGCAACTGTGATTTTGACAGCAACTATGGTTCCGACGCAGACGGCTTCGCTTGCAAGATGCACAACGGCATCGGGAACCGCTTCATACGCTGCCGCGCGTGGGAAAACTCCGACGACGCTTGGGACCTTTATGAAACGGATTTCCCCGTGGTGCTCATCGAGTGTTGGGCATGGGGCAGCGGACGCCCCGAAGACCACCTCTGGGTTAAAGATTATATGTCCACCTCTCACGGATTTTCCGGCAACGGCAATGGCATCAAGATGGGCGGCAATGGTGAAGGAGGCAGCTCAAAGGGCAAACACGAAGCGTGGAATTGCATAGCGTTCAACTGTAATAAAACCGGCTCGGTAAAAGGCTTTGACCAAAACAGCCATGGTGGCGGAGAGAAACTCGTGGGATGCCTCGCATTTGGCTGCGGATACGACTTTATGTACGAAAAAGCAAGCGCCAACAGCGAGTATTACAACAATGTGTGTCTGGGCAGACAAGAGATAGCCGGAGGAACGAATGATCATAACGCACTTGCAACCCCCACTGACAAAGGATGGACCAACAATGTGGTGTATGGCGTATCAACAGCCGACTACACAGACCTCAGCGAGGCGACAGCCAAAGGTCCGCGAGGCATTGACGGCAGTATGCCGGCTACATTCGCAAGGCTGAAAAACGGTGCGCCGCAGATTGATGCGGGTCTGGACCTTGCTCTGCCGTTTGCCGACGAGTTCCCGTTTATCGTGCAGCCTATATTCGGAAACGCGCGCGACCTCGGACCATACGAATTTTCCGGGCAAACAATTGAAACAGCCCTGCAAACCATTATTACTGACAGTCGTGTCAACAGCCTTGAGGTTATGCAAGGGCAGTCGAGCATGGAAATGGTAGCCAAATTCAGCGTGTCGGAGCCTACAGCGGCAGAGCTTAGCGTCTTTAACATACAAGGACAATGCGTCAGCACCACATCGCGCTTCAATGCACAGCCCAATGCCGAGTACTATCAAACGATAGGTACTGGCGGTCTGACTGCCGGCGTTTATATCTGCGTGCTCAAAACCTCAGCCGGAAACCGCACTGCAAAATTCTTGGTGAAATAGCCATAGTTCATACCCTTAACTCTAAATGTAAATTCTATTGACCGATTCAGGTCTAACGCTAATCAACAAATCGGGGACATGCCAACACATGTCCCCGATTTATGTTTTTAATATTCCTCCCCCCACCTTTTAGATTGTTCAATATCGTTAAACCCCAATCGGTCATTAGCCCGATATTACCATTTCGCATAAAGCAACAACATCACAGTAATATTCCCGATAAAAAACATAGGTGATTCATAGGTGATTTATATCATATTGCCCTTATAACAAGCAATTTTGCGGTTTATAAAAGTCAAGTATGGGATAGTCAATGAATTACCAAACGTTTCCACATCGCATCCTTTGCATATCTCTAAAAAAATCACTAATTTTGCCGAAAACAATACGTATTATGAAAAACAGTAAAACATATTCGATACTGTTTTGTCTGGTGTTATTGACCATGAGTGCGGCGTGGATGATGATGTCATCTATATGCCGTGCATCTGTCGCACCGCAAAACACCGAGATAGTAACGATACACGGGACACTGCGGATGGTGGCAGAACCATGTTTCGACGACGGGCCATGCACTGACTGTATGACGGTGGCATTGCTGACGGAAGACAAGACCTATTACCTGACAGACTTGGATGAACGCTGGGATTCATGGCTCAATTTTGTGTATCACCCCATACCGGCTACGATAACAGGGACAGTCGCCGTTGTAAGCGGATACAACTATCTCCTCGTCCGCGACATCGTTCTTGATAAACCTGCCTCACTCTGCGACGAGTGGACGATTTTGCGTGTGAATTTCTCTGATGGCACGCCTCGTTATTACATTCGTACGGAAAGCCTCACAACCGACACGCTCATTTCGCACGACTCTTATCTGACGGATTTATATGTGAAGTTAGAGGATAATGGTTATAAAGGCGCTATCCGTGAGGACGAGAACGGTGCGATATACTATGTTCCCAAGGGCAGCACACACGAGTATTTGCTCTACGACTTCTCCGCCGAAGTTGGCGACCAGTTTAGCAACTTGTGGTTTGGCGGTGCTGCAAACCATTGTCCGAACGGATATAAGGCCACTGTTGCAGACATTACGGTTGTGGATGGCCGCAAGCGTTTTACGCTAAATGTGGAATTGAGTTATGGAACCATGACCGCCACATGGATTGAGGGAATCGGCTCGCCGGCAGGACCGTCAGGAATGGACTGTCCGTTTGATTGTGCCAGCGACTCAGGTTCTGAAATCTTGTGCGCCTACAAAAACGGTGAGCATGTGTATTCTTCGCCAACGGCTGACAAGTTTGGGTGTAATTATGAACTATATGCCAATTATTTTCCTGTAGGCATGAAGTGGACATCATTGGCTTATCCGTGGGGATTTGAGAATGTCTATTACCAAGAGATGAAAGTCACGGGTGAAACGGAAATTGACGGTCTTGTTTATAAAAACATCGGTACGCATTTAGTGCGCGTTGAAGGCAAGAAAGTATATGTCCGCATTAATTCTTCTCAACTTTCGGAGGAACTGCTGCTTTATGACTTTGGACTTAACATAGGCGATTCCATAAAGGCTAATTATGTTGGTTGGTATAACGCACCCGAGGAGAGGTGGCACAAAGTGGTTGCTGTTGATAACATTTTACTGCTCAATGGCACACTCGCCCGCCAGCTGAAATATGATGACAATATGACTGATATAGAGTATATCGGCACTTCAAGCGGAGACTTTTTCAGAGCCATATCTGCGCTTGGGCCGATATACGAAGGTTCTGTGTCATATTTATGCTGCTCTGTCGGCGACGAATTGCTCTATGAGTTCACGCCTCACGGATGCAGTTATGAGCCTAATGACCAAACTGCTGTTGAGCCGGTTACACGACAGAGACATGTCCGCGTGGTGTGGCGTGACAACACGTTGCATATCGTTGGCGAGAGCGATGGCTTATCCGCCAAAGTGTTTGCCGCAACGGGTCAGTTGCTTACAGCCGGAACATCCGACACCAACGAACTGCGATTGCCATTGGCGGAAAATTATGGCATAGTTATAGTGGCTGTGGCAACAACTGGCGGAATACATTATATTAAAATCCCAATAAATAATTGATATGAGTAATTGGAGGACACGTTTTTCACTCAAGGCGTTAGGTGAGCGTATGATGCTGATGACATACCGCTTCCCGATAGCGTTAACGCTTCTTGCTGCACTGACGCTGCTGTTGTCTCTCATGGTATGGCATGAGAACATAAGAAATTCCGTTTATACCCCAACCTTGTTCTATTACCTGTATGGCGGCATATTGCTTGACATCTGCTTGACATTATGGGGCGAGGAGTGCGGCATCATAACGCACTACATCAAGATGCCGAAGCAACTCGCGCCGCACCATACCCCGGCAAACAAACTCAATATGAGTTTCACAGGGTCATAACCACGGTTGGAACCTTGCAAAGGCATCTCTAAACTACGGAGCTGTTCCTCAAAATGACTTTTTTCGAGCATCTTAAGAAACAGTGACAGACCACCAAACGGGGTTATTTCTTTGTTAACGAACTTTATGTTGTAATCACTCACCATTTTTGCTGTTTTTATTTCGAGGTAAAGGTAGTAAATATTTGTTATACAGGCAAATATAAACCGATATTTCTAATGGCGGTCATTAGAAAACGATAACTTTTGATTTCTAATGACCGATTTGGGTAAAAAAAATCCTGCTCACCAATTGGTGAGCAGGATTGCCAATAATTATGTATTATGAGTTTATCCAAACAGTTTTCCGAAGAATCCTTTGCTTTCCTTTTCTTCGTCTTCTGTTTTTTCTGTTTGCTCAGCTTGCGGCTGATCAGCATGTGCGGCTTCAGCTTCAGGCTCTGTCTCATCGTTCTGGCGTGGAACGTATGCCGGACGCGGTTCTATGGGTTCTGACACGTGCTCTGCCACGTAGTTGATCACTTCATCAAGTGCTTCGCGGAAACTTTGGAAATCCTCTTTGTAGAGAAAAATCTTGTGCTTTTCGATTTCGTAAGCAGGACGTCCATCTGGAAGCTCACCTACCGAGCGGCGTTTGCTTTCCGTGATAGCCAAGAACAAATCTTTGTTCAAACCTTGTTTTACGTCAAGGTAATAAATCCTTTTTCCGGCGCGTATCGCCTTGGAATAGTAAATTTCGCTATCCCTCCTTGTTTCTTGTTTTCTTTCTTCCATGATTTACTATTTTTTTCAGGGGTACATGACTCCTGTTTTGAATAAATGTATGGCAAATTTACGACATTTTTTTGTTTGAGCAAAACTTTGAGCCTTTTTTTAGAAGAAAAATTAGAAAAAGACGGATTTATTTTACTTCTTCGGCGTCTTCAGCGGGTTGGTCTTTGCCTTTAAGGTATTCCGGCAGGTTCATTCCGGCTTGGTTGAAGAGGTCGTTGAGGGGTGGTATTGAACGGAACAGCCCGCTCAGGAAGTTGGCAGTTGAGCCTTTTCCGTCGCCTTGTCCTCCGTTGTCCCAAACGGTGACTTTGTCTATCTTGATGCCCTTGATTGCGTCCACTTGTGTGCGTACCAGTTCTGGCAATTTCTCAATCAGAAGCAGTTGGTAAGCCTTGGTTGCATCGCCTCCAGCTGCCTGAACCATTTTGTCGTAGCCTTGAGCCTGTTTGGTGAGCACTTCAAATAAGCCTTTTGCCTCGGCTTCCATCTTGGCGAAGATGGCGTCGGCCTCACCTTTGGCATTGACGCGTACTTTTTCTGCTTCGGCTTGTGCCTCTATTATGCGGCGGTTTTTCTCCACTTCCTGCGGCACGATGATGTTGGCAGTTTGTGTTGCGCGTTCGCGTTCTGCGCGTGCTTTTTCGGCTTCCTGCTCTGCGGCGTATGCCTCTTGCAGGGCGCGTGCCTGCTGAACTTTTTCAGCTGACACTGCGAGGCGTGCGGCTTCGGCCTCCTTGGCGCGGCGGTCGGCATTGGAGTTGGCGACCTCGATTTGCGCGGCGTTCTCACCCTTGACGGCAACGGCATTGGCTTCGGCTGTCCGGATACGCGTGTCGCGAACGGCTTCTGCTTTACCGATTTCACCTATCTTCTCTTGTTCGGCAACGCTGACTTTGGCTTCGTTGATGGCTTTTGCGGCTGCTTCTTTACCGAGAGCCTCAATGTAGCCCGACTCGTCCTTGATGTCGGTTACGTTGACGTTGATGAGGCGCAGGCCTATCTTTTTGAGCTCTGCCTCAACGTTTTTTGATACGTTTTCAAGGAATTTATCACGGTCAGCGTTGATTTCTTCAATTGACATGGTGGCAATTACAAGACGCAGTTGACCGAAAAGTATATCGCGTGCCAGCTCTTGGATTTGGTCTGCCGTTTGACCAAGCAGACGCTCGGCGGCATTGTTCATCGAGTCTTCCTCGGTTGATATGCCGACCGTAAAGCGGCAAGGCACGTCAACGCGTATGTTTTGGCGGCTCAACGCATTGGTGAGGTTCGCCTCAATTGAGATAGGTGTGAGGCTTAGATATGCGTAGTCTTGAATCACAGGCCAGATGAAGGCACCGCCACCATGAATACAGTGTGCGGAGGTGCCGCTCGTGCGGCCGTAAACGACAAGCACCTTGTCTGAAGGGCAGCGTTTATAACGCTTAACTATTGCAACAAAAATGAAAAACGCTGCAACGGCAATGATAATAATGAGTTGTAACATAGTGATTAAGGTATTAAAGTTTACGTTTTTTACGTTTAGTGCGCAAGTTGTGTTCTCTTGACGCCTTCATGTCTTTCGCCAGATTCTCAATTTCGCGTGCATTGTATGCGATAACAGAATCATTGATTTTGTTATGGCGCGCCACTTGCTCGTTCGATTTAGAAACGTAGCGTATCATTTTTGAAGTCAATTTCATAGTTTTTCAACAAGCACGTTGCTGTTGTCAATTATTTTGACAATTTTGCAGACATCTCCAGTTGACAGTTCTTCACCGTCGGTCCATGCGTCAATGTCGTGTACCGCGCCGCCGACGCTCACCTGCACTTTGCCACTGGCTGTCCTGCCTGCAGGAATACGCAGATAGACATTGGCTGTTTTGCCGACAGTGGATTCGATGCGGAAACTGCCATCCTTAGCCAGTTTGAGCATCAGCGTCAAACCGCCGAACACGAGCAGTATGAAGCCTATGCCTACCAACACCGCCACTACGTTGAGCAGCCATATACTGTCAATTTGTTTGTAGAGCAGCACGCTTGCCCATCCGTATGCGAACAAAAAGTTGACAAGACTCTTGAAACTGAACAATCCCGGACCGCCGTCGCCGTCCACGTCTGCGTCCACGTCGCTGTCAGCGCCGAAAAAACTTAACACTGTCATCAGTACGAAAAGCACAGATGCCACAAGCGCGATAATCCAATAAATTTTGAGCGGACCTGCCGCTGATGAGATGAAATCAAACATTGTTTCCTTTTTTTTGGCAAATATAGCATTTATTTTTCAATAAAATTTGCCAAATTGGAAAAATACGATTATTTTTGCTTAAAATTTTAGGTAATATGAGCGAAGGACCTACTGAACTTATACGCACCAAGGAAGACATTGTGTCGAATTGGCTTGAGCGTTACACGAAACGCAAACTCGCTGATTTCAGCGACTACATATTGCTGACCAATTTCAACAACTATGTCGAGAAGTTTGCTGAATGGCACAACGTTGAGATATTGGGCCGCGACGGCAACATGATAAACGCCAGTGCTGAGGGCATAACGATTATCAATTTTGGTATGGGGTCTCCCAATGCCGCTCTGATAATGGATTTGCTTTCGGCGGTAACGCCCAAAGCGGTGCTTTTTTTGGGCAAATGCGGTGGTCTGAGGGCAAAGAACCATGTCGGCGATTACATACTTCCGTCAGCCGGCATACGTGGCGAGGGAACGAGCGATGACTATTTTCCGCCCGAAATTCCGGCTTTACCGGCATTCAGCCTCCAGAGGGCAGTGTCAAGTAACATACGTGACTTCGGGCACGACTACTGGACCGGCACCGTGTTTACGACAAACCGGCGCGTGTGGGAGCATGACGAGAAATTTCGCGAATACCTGCGCTCAACGCGTGCCCTCGCAATTGATATGGAAACCGCTACGCTGTTTTCTGTAGGGTTCCACAACAGCATTCCCACTGGCGCGTTGCTGCTGATTTCTGATATGCCGCTACAACCCGGCGGCATAAAGACGGCGCAGAGCGACAAAAAAGTTACTGCAAACTTTGTGGACGAGCACCTCGAAATCGGCATTAAGTCCTTAACGTCAATACAGCATAATTCTCGTACTATCAAGCATCTGCGCTACGAATAATGGCAAAAACTTCCGGATTTACTTACGACAACATAGCCGCTGAACTCAGGCAGAACAAGTTTCGCCCCGTCTATCTACTGATGGGCGATGAGCCTTATTACATCGACTTGGCTGCCAACTACTTCGAGAACAATATACTGGACGAGATGCAGCGTGAGTTTGACCTGACGGTGATTTACGGCAAGGACTTGCCCGACATGGCGACTTTAGTTACTGCGTGCCAGCGCTATCCGATGATGGGCGAGCGTCAGGTAGTAATCGTCAAAGAAGCCCAGACGGTTGACAAGTCAAGGTGCAAATGGGAAGAACTCGTGCCGTACATCGAGCATTATTCTCCGCGGACGATTCTGGTGATATGTTATAAGTACGGAACCATGGACGCCCGCAAGCAGCCCGTAAAAGCGATAGAGCAGATTGGCGGGGCTGTCATGAGGTCACAAAAACTTTACGACAAGCAGGTGGAGCCGTGGATAACCGTATATGCTAAAGAACATGGCATCCAGCTTGACTACAGGGCTGTGCAGCTGTTGGCGTCGCATCTGGGAGCTGACTTGCAGAAAATAGTGGGAGAGCTTGATAAACTTAAAGTGGCAAAACCATCGGGGCAAATTACAGCCGAAGATATTGAGAAATATGTGGGCATAAGCAAGGATTTCAACGCTTTTGAACTTATTGCCGCGCTCAGCACAGGCAATGCCCTGAAGTGTTATCAGATTACCCAGTACTTTGCTGACAACGAAAAGAATAACCCGATTCAGTCGGTGCTGGCCCTGCTGTTCAGATATTTCAGTCAAGTGCTCACACTGCTCTATCTGCCACAGGGACTTGACCAAAACGCCAAAGCCGCCGCAATAGGTGTAAGCCCCTACGTGATGAGAGATTATGAAAACGGGGCTAAAAGGTTCAACGCTTGGAAGTGTCTTCACACCATTACGTGGATTAGGGAGGCTGACGCACAGTCGAAGGGCGTGGGAGGACAATTCTCGCAGGCTGATATATACAAAGAACTGATTTTCAAAATATTATATATGTAACCTATTGGTATCTAAAAAACAAGCATATTAAATACTCATCTTAAATCTTAAATCTTAAATAACTATTATGGGTTTACTTTGGTCATTACTTCTTGGGGGCTTGGCAGGTTTCATAGCCTCACTTATCATGAAAGGTCATGGTAGCGGTATAATCATCAACATTTTGGTAGGCATAGTAGGCGGTTTGCTCGGTGGCTGGTTGTTCAGTCTGCTTGGCATTCACACTACTGGTGGTTTTGTTGGCGAATTGCTTGTGGCGGTGGTAGGTGCAGTTATACTGCTGTGGATTATTGCTAAAATAAAATGACGCATCTTCGATGACTTTAGCAGAAGTTAAGTTGGCAAAGGCGTCAAACCCTAATCTTCGCATTGGTATCGCGTTGAGCGGTGGCGGCATAAAAGGTTTGTGCCACGCCGGAGCGTTGAAGGCCCTTGAGGAGTATGGCATACGCCCTGACGTAATTTCAGGCGTGAGTGCTGGCTCTGTGGTCGGGGCCCTCTATGCTGATGGTCTCACGCCTGATGAGATAGGGGAGATGTTCATGGGTTTGTCGTTCCGCAAAAGTACCGTTTATGACAGTGCCGGCGGTGGCTTTCTCAATATCAAGCCCTTTATGCGCTTGGTCCATAAGCACTTGAAATCAAAACGCATAGAGGATTTGCCGCTGCCATTGTACATAGTTGCCACAGACCTTGACCATGGGCATACGGTTGAGTTCTCAACAGGTGACCTGATAACGTCGGTAACTGCCTCGTGCTCCGTGCCCGTGCTGTTCACCCCTACAATTATTGACGGCGTACATTATGTTGATGGCGGAGTGTTCAAGAATTTCCCAGCCACGACCATCAGAGACAGGTGTGACATACTCATAGGCATCAACGCCAGCCCGATGCTTGCGGCGCAGTATAAAGTCAACGTCGCCAATGTGCTTGAGAGGGTGTATCATTTCATGTTTAAGGCCAACATCGTTCATGACCGCGAAGTATGTGACGTGCTCCTTGAACCCTCTGACATGGGTATGTACGACACGTTTGACGTGGAAAAATCACATGAGATATTTGAACTCGGATATTCATATACGCACCGGTTCTGCTATCCTGATGAGCAACTGGAGTTGAATGAGGTGACAAGCGGACAAGAGACTGTTGATGGACTTCAGGACGCAGAGGAGACGGAGAGCGGTGATGAGAAAAAAGACAAAAAGAAGTCCTTGTTTAATCTGAATGTGCAGACACCGGGTGAACTGGTTGATTATCTCGGGCAGATGATACGCAATATAAGGGGGGACTGACATTTTTTCTGTTCTGTACCTCTGTAACTTTAGAATCTTTTCAATAATTATCGCATGCTTTCTGACACTCACTATATGACTCTGGCGTTAGAAGAAGCGATGTCGGCTTTCGACAACGGTGAAATTCCGGTTGGATGTGTGGTTGTTGCTGACGGACGTGTGATAGGCAGGGGCCACAACTTGACGGAAACGCTGACAGACGTAACGGCTCATGCCGAGATACAGGCAATAACAGCCGCGTGCCAGACTTTGGGCGGTAAGTATTTGGCGCAATGTACGCTCTA
Source organism: Paludibacteraceae bacterium (assembly GCA_017454915.1). Taxonomy (GTDB): domain Bacteria; phylum Bacteroidota; class Bacteroidia; order Bacteroidales; family Paludibacteraceae; genus UBA3747. The sequence continues at coordinate 4,965 of JAFTCC010000022.1, read as the reverse complement.
TGTAACCCTTGAACCGTGTGTGATGTGCGCCGGCGCAATAGGGTGGGCACAGGTCGGAAGGCTTGTGTACGCCGCCTCGGATCCGAAACGAGGATATACTCAACTGGCGCCTAATGCGCTGCATCCCAAATGCAAAGTCGTTGCGGGCGTTATGGCTGACGAGGCTGCAGAATTGTTGCAGAATTTTTTTAAGGCACGGCGATAACTGACTATGCGTAAATCATGAAACAATACAAGGCTGTTTTTTTAGATTGGGATGATACGATAGGCGATTGGACCGGTGCGGAGCATAAGGCTTTGCAGGATATTTATTCGGCGTATCATCTCAATGAACTTTATGACACCTTTTCTGACTATCTTGCTGCCTACAGGCCCTACAACCTTGATTTGTGGGGAATGTATGGCAGACATGAGGTAAGCAAGGAGAAACTACAGTTTGAGAGGTTTCACCATCCGCTGATGGCAACGCCAGAGCCGACATTCAGAAACCGGTCAAAAGAGGAACTTGCGTATGAGATTGCAGATGAATTTTTAAGGCTCACCAACAAGTATTTCACTTTGATGCCCGAATCGGATAGGGTAGTACGCGCGCTTGCGGCAAAATACCCGCTGACTATTATCAGCAACGGATTTAGGGAAGTCCAGTACTATAAATTCACTCATTCTGGTCTAAAAGATTGCCTTAGGCACATGCTGGTGAGCGATGAGGTAGGCATCAACAAACCGCAGCCTGGGATATTCCACCGTGCGCTTGAACTCAATGGCGTTAATGCCGACGAGGCTGTGATGATAGGCGACAGTTATTCTTCTGACATAGCAGGAGCCAAAGGGGTGGGAATAGACCAGATATGGCTGCATGAAGGGGAAACCGAAGAAACGGCGACATTCAAGGTCGCGCGACTGACTGATGTGCTTGATATCCTGTAATATGGAGATTAAATTATGGAGCAATATGAGATAATATCGGAGCGGCAGGCAAAAGTACTGCGCTTTCTTGAAGAGCATGACATAGCTTTTGATACGTACAATCACCCAGAGGGTAAGAAGATAGAAGAGGCTAAACGCTGGTGGCGCGATGACGGCAGTATGCATTGCAAAAACATCTTCATGCGTAACCACAAGGGTGACCAGCACTACCTGATTTGTTTTCCGTGCGATGATGACTTGGCAATTCATGACATAGAGCATTGGCTTAAAGACGTGCTGGTGTCGCAGGGGAAAAAAGCCCCTGGCAAACTATCATTTGCCTCGCCAGAGCGTATGATGCGCTATCTTGGGCTGGAACCCGGAAGCGTAAGCCCGTTCGGCCTAATCAACGACACCGAGCATCATGTGATTTTGTTTCTCGACAGCAGACTTAAAGATGCCGGCTCACTGAGCTTCCACCCTAACGACTGCCGTGGTACAGTGGTTATCAGCCAGCCGGATTTTCAGCGCTATCTGCAGTGCGTGGGCAACCAAGTGGAATATATCAAAACGGTGTAGTATAGTATGAATAAAAAGCGCGTGATAGGAATTGGCGAAACAGTGCTTGACATCATATTCAAGCATGACCAGCCACTAAGGGCCGTGCCTGGCGGTTCGACGTTCAATAGCATAGTTTCGCTTGGCAGGGCAGGCGTGACATCCGCCATGGTAACCGAGGCAGGGGGTGACCACGTGGGGGACATTATTTGCGGTTTTTTGAGCGACAATGGCGTGTCAACAGACTACGTGTGCAGGCATGGTCAGACCAAATCTCACATTTCGCTGGCTTTTTTGAATGAGCGCAACGATGCGCAATATGTGTTTTATAAAGACCATGCTTCTGCTGCTCTCGATGGCATTGTGCCGCAAATAGGGCATGACGATGTTGTGCTTTTCGGCTCTTTTTTTGCCATCAATCCTGCCGTCCGTCATGTCGTCGGAGCGATGCTTGAGGAGGCGCGTAAGGTAGGGGCATGGCTCTATTACGACGTGAATTTCCGTAAACCGCATATCGCTGATTTGCCACGCGTGATGCAAAATATAGAGCAAAATATGCGCCTATCGGATGTCGTGCGCGGCTCTGCCGAAGACTTTGGATACCTGTTTAATTTGAATGACGGCGATGCTGTGTATGAGCGTGTGCGTCAGTTCTGCCCCACGCTTATATTAACAGACGGGTCCTGCCCTATACGGGTCTATACTCCCCAAGGGTGCCAGAGTTTTCCCGTGCAGCCAATAGAAACTGTCAGCACAGTGGGGGCAGGCGATAATTTTAACGCCGGTTACATCTATGCGGTGTTGCAAGGGGCTGACAACCAAGCACAGCGAATAGAAATGGCGCAAAAGTGGAGTCAGGACGTGTGTCGGCAAATTGGTAACAATATCAGCGATGAACTTGTGGAATGGCTTAAAGCGCAAAAGTAAGATGTGTATATGTTGTTCACGCTTTCAGTTGCTTAATACGCAGTTTGCAAGAGTGAGTTGACCTACTATCCGAATTAGAAACAGCTTGTCGAAATAAAAAAAGAAGAGACCGTATTGCGGTCTCTTCTTTCGTGTGGTGCCACCGGGAATCGAACCAGGGACACAAGGATTTTCAGTCCTTTGCTCTACCAACTGAGCTATGGCACCATTGCCTTTAATTCCTAAAGCGGTTGCAAAGGTAGTAATTTATTTTCAATTGACCAAATGTTTTCTCTAAAAAAAATTATTTGTGCGTTTATTCACCTTAAAGAGGCCTTCACTGACCCTTTAAGCAGTGCTTAAACACTATTTGTTGGCTGCATTACAATTGTAGATTGTTGTTGTCCGTTTCTTTACTGTGCGCCTTTATTTTGCTTAATGCCCAAATCAAGATAGCGGCTCCGGCGATAGACAGGAACCATGTGTCACCCGTGCCGATGAGTTCGAGTTCGCTTATGCTGTTGTTAGTGCCGATGATGGCGATTGTGTTGTTGAGTGTGTGTAGGAGTATAGTGATGGCAAGTGTTCCGGTTTTCCATGCCACATAGCCAAACACCAGCCCGAGCAGCACCCTTGGCACAAAATCTAACACGTCGCCGTGCATTAGCGAAAACACGACCGCCACAATCACGATGGTCCATGCAGGCTTTATACGTTCGAGTAAACTGTTTTGCATGGCTCCACGGAAAAACAATTCCTCTGCCATTGCCGCCAAAAGTGCCGCAACGAGAAATACGATGCATAGCTCTCCGAAGCTATCATACGCCACGAGCGTTTCGGTGGTTTTGGCAATGCTTTGCTGCAAAGTCTCAATGTGCTTGAAAAAATCGAATGCGGTAAGTTTGTGGTTCCATTGGCTGGTGAGGTTAACGAGCGGTGCTGCGGCGAGCCATGCGATGACTGCCAGCGCATAATCTTGCCAATGGTGCTCGCGCTTGGGCAGCATTTCGATTTTGTACCCCTGTCTGCGCATCACAAACAAAGCAGGAACGATAAAACTGACTGCCACGGTAATAGTTTGGGCTATGCGGAGCCATGTGGCGTTGTGCATAACAGTCCAGCTGCCGATAGCGCTGCCCATAGCCAGCAGCGCTATGTTGCATATCAATGCCCCTGCCACAAACAGAAGCAGAAGCACGAGTACGGGGTATTTCAGAGGCTTATTCATAATGAGGTATGTTTGATGAAGGATGTTTTGTTTTGGTTTCCGCAGCGTCTATGCTTTTCCCGAATACTTTTGTTCAGCCAATTCCGCCCGCTCTTTTACAAAATCTGCTTCGCCGTCCGCTTGCGTGCTTTGCTGCCATGTTTCCGGGTTATGCGCACGATGTCATAGTGTAAATGCCAGTCGTTGCTCCTAAATGTAGCTATGACTATTTACGATGTAGTATTTAGCGAGAGGCTGATGTCCGTGTTATGCAAAAAATGCGCCAGCGTTCCTGTATAGCCCTACAAGCATTTCAATTCCGTTGCGGCATGTCATAACCTTGCAAAAATCTGCCATTTTGTCATACTCTGCCGTTGCGATTTCGTGCATTGCTTCATTCTTGAGGCATGAAACTGTAAAAATGCGTTTTCACTTTATCTTCAAGCATGGGAGAAGATATGAATTTTATTTCGTCCAAATCAGTTCTGTACGTAGCGTAGCGACAATGGTATCAGATAATCGACCAAGATGCAACTTTAGGTTGAAATGCTTGTGTATTTTATTACTTTTTTGTACATTTGCATTTATAACGATAGGCATTAAAATTCAATTAAAAATAGCCGAGTCTAAATTTAATACTTATGCCAGCCAATTTTAGTGAATTTACCCGTGTACAAATACCGGCTCTCCTACATTTAGAGAGACTCGGATATAAATTTGTACATCGTGACACAATAAGTCAGAGCCAAAATCTCGACACCAATATCCTGCCGGATGTGTTCAAAGCCGCAGTCCATCGTCTCAATCCCGCAATGCGTGAAGCGGAAATCGAGGAGAAACTGCGTGAACTCATCCGCATCGCCAATAACGATGATTTGGGACGCGAGTTCTACAACAAACTGATGAGCGAGAGTGATTGCCGTCTCATTGACTTCGACCACCCTGAGAATAACGATTGGCGTTGTACTATTGAATTGGAGTGCGAGAACCAAATCACGCATATTAGTTTCCGTCCGGACATCACATGTTTTATTAACGGTCTGCCGCTTGTGCATATTGAGGTGAAGAAACCGCAGAACCGCGAGGGAATGTTAGCCGAACGTGAACGTATGAACAGGCGTATGCGCAGGCCGGATTTCCGTCGATTCATCAATATTACGCAGCTGATGATTTTCTCCAATAACGAGGAGTACGATACGGATAGCCGTATGCCGGTACAGGGAGCGTTCTATGCGTCTATGAGCAAGGACAAAATCTTCTTCAACGTGTTCCGTGAGGCGCGTCAGAGCTATTACGATGCCCTGCCGTTAGCCGATATGCCTGCCGAACGAGAGAAAGAGATCCTTACCCGTTTGGGCAAAACGGTGTTGCTCAGCCTGCCTGAATAC
>JAFTCC010000021.1 GCA_017454915.1 Paludibacteraceae bacterium | reverse complement strand
CGTACTTGTATTGATACATATGCAAACCATTTTGGCTGCAAAGATACAAAAATCAAGTCCGTTGACTCAAAAAATCTCTATAACTAACTATATTTCAACAATTTCAAAGAACACTTGGCGATTTTTAGTGGACAGCAATGATAACATCTATCATTTCTTTTTCTTTTTTTTCTCAACTGACCATCCAAACTTGCCTATCTTTTTTCCTAATGTGTAATAATTACCATGACTATATGCTATCAGACCCGCATTTTCCATCTCAAATTTGCCTGTTTTACTATTTATGTACTGTTCGTCAGCCATGACATTAACAACTTCTGCGATAAACATATCATGACTGCCGAGGTGTTTAATCTCTTTCACACGGCATTCAATTGACAGCGGCGATTGAGCTATGACCGGTGCTTTTACCACAGCTGCCGGTTCAGGCGTAAGGTGCATTGCCTCAAACTTGTTCACGTCCTTGCCACTCCTCACCCCACACCAGTCAGTGGCGCGTGCCAGGTTCTCTGTGGTCAGGTTTATCACAAATTCTCCCGTCTTCATAATCAACGCGTGCGAATGACGGCTCGGGCGGACGGATATGTAGCACATCGCAGGGTCGGAGCAAATTGTTCCAACCCAAGCAACGGTAAGCACGTTATAATTTTCAGGGCAGTCGCCGCAGCTAACAAGCACTGCGGGTAATGGATATATAAGTGTTCCGGGGCGCCAGTTTGTTTTCATTGGTGAAAATAAGTTTTTTACCCAAAAACGACCATTATGCCGATTGTGGTTTAACCCGAATCGGTTTAACTGTTGCGTTCAACGGCAAAGTCAAGAAGAGCTATCAAAGCGTCTGAACCATCAAGCGTATTCAGTTCGGCTTTCATTGCGTATTTTTTGCGTTCTATAGTCTCCCATGCAGTTTCTATTCCATGGTTTTCAATCACAAAATTCAAGACACTCTCTTGCTCTTTCGAAAATTTGTAATTATCTGTATTGGCAGGCGCAGGGGCTCCTTGTTCTGACATTTTGCGTATCATTTCGAAGACTTGAGCCTTGTCCGACGCTGTTGCATTATGAATCGCTAACAGCAACGGCAATGTGATTTTTCCTTCGTAAATGTCATGTAACACGGGTTTAGCTATTTGAGCAGCATTTTGAGGTTCATAGTCAAGAATATCATCACGCATTTGGAAAAGTAGTCCTATTTCCCTTCCTATTTTCTCAATTCTTAATGCAAACCCTTCATCCGCGCCGGCAGACAAAGCTCCGCAATAAGCGCACGAGGCGAATAACGATGCAGTCTTACGACCGATGATGTCATAATATCGTTGCTCATCAGCAAGCAATTCGTGTGATTGTTTTTGCTGATACAATTCACCTTCCGCCAACTGCGAGCCGCATCTCATAAGGCTGTCCAGCATTGCTAAGCTACGTGTTTTAGTCATTAGGCACAATGCTTCCGCCAACAGGTAATCGCCTAACAGGACAGCCGCCTTATCGCTCCACACCGCATTGACTGTTTTACGATTATGTCTGACAAGCGACTGGTCAACCACATCATCGTGCAGCAATGTGGCATTGTGCATCAGTTCGATTGCGGCGGCAGCACGAATAGTATCAACATTATCAGTCCCTGCCAACCTCGCCGACAACAACACCAATATCGGACGCAACATCTTTCCGCTTGAGGCTGTTTGATAGTCCACTAGTTGGCGCACATAAGGTATTTCGGTCCTTAACTCGCTCTTCATGAGCGTGCTGACACGATTCAACCAAGGTTTATATTGATTTATAAACATCACAGACGTTGTATTTTTGCTCCGAGTGCATTCAAGCGCACATCTATCTGTTCATAGCCACGGTCAATTTGGTCTATATTGTGAATAACACTTGTACCCTTGGCGCTCATGGCTGCAATGAGCAATGCGATACCGGCGCGAATATCTGGAGAAGACATTTCTGCAGCACGCATACGGAATTTTTCGCCCAAGCCAATGACCGTTGCCCTGTGAGGGTCACACAGTATAATTTGAGCCCCCATGTCTATCAGTTTATCAACGAAAAACAAACGGCTTTCAAACATTTTTTGATGAATAAGCACACTGCCTTTCGCTTTGGTGGCAACGACAAGCATAACACTGAGCAAGTCTGGTGTCAGCCCTGGCCACGGGGCATCACTTATGGTCATAATGCTGCCGTCAATATAGCTTTCTATAGTATATTCTTCCTGCGCTGGCACAAAAATGTCATCGCCACGTCGTTCAACAATAATGCCTAACCGACGAAAAGCCTCAGGAATGATTCCAAGTTCATTGTACGCTACATTTTTTATAGTGATTTCAGAACCTGTCATTGCCGCCATACCTATAAAACTGCCGACCTCAATCATATCTGGCAGCAGTGCATGCTCACATCCGCCGAGCGTTTCCACACCTGTTATTGTCAACAAGTTAGACCCGATTCCCTCAATTTTAGCTCCCATACGGCACAGCATACGGCACAGCTGTTGAATATATGGTTCGCAGGCAGCGTTGTAAATTGTGGTAACACCCTTTGCCAATACGGCGGTCATAACGATGTTTGCCGTACCTGTAACGGAAGCCTCGTCAAGCAGCATATAGCAGCCATTAAGTCCTTCTGACTTGATGCGATAAACTTTGCTATCACGATCGTAAACAAAGTCAGCACCCAATTTTTGTATGCCCACAAGGTGAGTGTCAAGTCTGCGCCGACCTATTTTGTCTCCACCGGGTTTGGGAAGTATTGCTTTACCAAAACGCGCCACAAGCGGACCTACAACCATCACAGAACCGCGCAATGAAGAAGCCTGCTTAAAATAGTCTGCACTATCCAAATAGTCGAGGTTGACATTATCAGCCTTAAAAGAGTAAGTGTGCGCACCACGCCGTTCAACGCGCACACCCATATCAACAAGCAGACGTATCAAATTGTTAACATCTGCAATGTCAGGAACATTGTCAATTAGCACACGCTGATCTGTAAGCAATGTGGCACAAATAACCTGCAATGCCTCATTTTTTGCGCCTTGCGGAGTAATCTCTCCACTTAAGCGTCTTCCACCTTCAATTCTAAATCTTGCCACTTTGAAGTTTATAAGGAACTAAGTAATATAAAAATGATAATGATATGTAAATTCTCAACGCTTGCGTTTTTTAGCTGGTTTGGGCTCTGTCTGTATAGGATGAACATACTTTACAGTCTTTTCAAGCCATGCTGATGCGTCAGCAATTTGTTGTGGCTGAAGTTGTATTCTCCCACCGCTTAACCTTGCTATATCGTCAGCAATGCGTTCGTCGTCAACTTGGTCACGGTTCCACTGCAAATAATTTTTCTTCATCTGCACAGCAATAGCCAAAGCAGCCTGTTCAAACTCTTGCGTGCCCGGTGACAGTACCCTGCATATTTCAATCATATCCTGCACCACCCTACCATAGTAGCGCATTGGGAGCCTTTCCTGCCTATAGGAAAGCCGCTCAGGTTTACCAACTAACGTTTCGGGTTGCGGGACACCATAGGGATAATCCACATCAAGTTGGAAATTTGACATCAGCGCCACATGATCCCACAATTTGCGGCGCAGCTCATCGCTATCTTTCTGTCCGCTCAATACCATCATCGAACGCACAATGTTTTGGGCACATCTGGTGCGTTCTTCACGTGTTGGAAGTTGGCAGGCATATTCCACGAGATTTTGCATATACCGACCATATTCAGGCATACGCAAAGCGCCTTGTTCGCTGATATAATCCATAATTTTTGATTTGCAATTTTAGAAAAATAATCAATATAAAAAATCTGCTCAAGCCCCGATGCCGTAAGACATATCATCAGTTTTAGAAAAACATTAGCTTGGCACTATTACGCATCGGCTATCGGCTTTGACTTCATGATTGCGCCCCGCCCCTATCATAGGGACGAGGCTGCATATCATTGTGATAAATAACTTTTACTTTTTTTCCTTGACCAAATATATAAGAGTCGGGAAGTGGTCAGCATATCCATTCAGCCACGTTCCGCCGGCATGTGTGCGCAGCGGTCCTCCTTTGCCCTGACCGTCTTGCTGAACAAGAAATTCTTTGTTAAACACTTCAGGTTTCCAGAAACTCCATTCTGTGCGAGGAGCGTTGAGCAAAGGCTCTGAAATCATTATCTGGTCAAACAAGTTCCAACTGCCGTTATACATCAAGGTTCCTATTCCGCGTTTGAATATAGGCCACATGGTGTTGTAGAACCCTTGGGGTGCCACGTTTTTTGCTTTAAGCTGAGCATTTATCACTTGCGCACACGACACATTGTCTGGATCGTCATTCAAGTCGCCCATGATGATTATTTTTGACTTGGGGTCTTTGCGATACAAAGAGTCTGTTATCGTAAGTAATAGTTCAGCGGCAGCCACACGCCTTGGGCGACTATATTCTTCACCACCCCAGCGGCTCGGCCAGTGGTTGACGATGACGTGTATTTTTTCACCGTCAAGATATCCGCTAACAAGAAGCTCAAAACGTGTATGGATAGTATCGCCATTAGGGTCATAACGGTCGTCTTTCATTTTCAGCACATAACCTTTGACTTTCATAGGCTGGAAATGCTTAGGGTTATAGAGCAAACCGACATCAACACCGCGGCGGTCGGGTCCCTCAAGCAGTATGGGTTTATAGCCACGCGCCGCCATTTCAGGCTCACGGCACAAGTCTTCGAGACAACCTATATTCTCTACCTCGGCAACGCCTATTACTGAACATCCTTCAGGAGTATGGTCTGTTCCAAGTTGACTCAAGGCATAAGACATATTATGAAGTTTGTGCTTATACTTAAGACCTGTCCAGTGCATTCCTCCGTCAGGAAGGTATTCACTGTCATTCTTGCCTTCGTCATGGATTGTGTCAAAAAGGTTTTCAAGGTTATAAAAACCTATTGCCCTAACAGAATAATCCTTCTTTTGAGCGCTTACTACAACCGCTGCGGCAAGCATAAGCGCAATAACTAATGTTTTTCGCATAATGTAAGATGATTGGTGATTATGGAGTAATTAAATAAATTCGATTAAAGTCTTACTATCAGAAATGACAGTGGCTGAACTTTCACGCCTGATTTCATGTCAACTGATGCACCCGTCAGGACATTGCGTCCGACAGAAGAATAGCGCGCGGCGATGTCGTCGTATCTGGTCCAGTCGATTGTTTTAACTTCGTCAGACGCATTGAGGAATACGAACACTGCCCCGCCATTGGCATAACGGAAATATGCATACGTGTTATCACGGCTCAAGAAATGCATTGTCTTACCACGGTGAATCAAAGGTTCAGTCTTTCGCCATTGAAATAGTGTGGTATAGAAATTAAGCATCTCCTTTTGCGCATTGCTCAAACCTTGCGCATCTCCTTCAAAAAATCCGGGGAAATCGCGGCGCAGCGAGCCATGCCCTTTTGTCTTATCTGCTGACAGCATGCCTATCTCCTCGCCATAGAGAAGTTGTGGTATGCCACGAAGCGTAGCCACCATAACGGCTGCCAGCTTCATGCGGTCAGGGTTACTATCCTTAACAAGATCGCCAACCCTTTCAGTATCATGGTTTCCGCTGAATATAAGCAGATTATATGGATTTGCATATAGATAATCGTCAGCCACAGCCGTATAAACTTTCAGCAAACCATTGCCCCAACCTTTTCCGTCATCAGCCAAGGCTCCGATTATGGCTTCTGAGGTAGGGAAGTCCATGACAGTTGGCAGATGGCTGTTGTATCCGTCAGCATTGGCAGCGTCAGCCTGCCAATATGCGATTTGCGAAGCCGGGCGTGTCCAGCATTCACCCACAATATTTATGTTCGGGTATTCGTCGCGAATCGCCTTCGTCCACTGCGAGATTGGTTCCTTCTCATTATATGGGTACGTGTCAACGCGCAAACCGTCAAGACCTGCATACTCTATCCACCAAATGGCCATTTGCTGGAAGTAGTGAAGCAAATCTGGATTGTCAAGATTCATATCTGGCATTGCAGTGTCAAACCAACCTGAAGCCATAAGATACTGGTCAGACGGAGCGGCATTAATATCCATCACGGTCGTGAACTGCCAGTTGCTCTGGGTATATTTAGGGAATTGGTGCACCCAATCTTTATACGGCAAGTCCTTCATCCACCAGTGAGCAGCGCCACAATGATTAGGAACCATATCCATAATGAGTTTCAGCCCCTTGGCATGACAACTGTCTGCCAGCGCGCGATACATCTGGTTTGTGCCAAATCGCGGGTCTATATGGTAATAGTCGGCGCAAGCATATCCATGGTAACTTTGTGTGGGTTCGTTGTCAAGCAATAATGGAGTCGACCAAACAGCGGTGGCTCCCAATGCGGCAATGTGGTCAAGGTGTCTCATTATGCCCTCAATGTCACCGCCATGACGACCATAAAACTCACTGCGGTTCACTTTTTCGGCGCACTGCGGCATATTGTCATTGTTAAGATTTGCATTGGCAAACCTGTCTGGCATCAATAAGTATATCACGTCCTGCGTTCCGTAACTGCCTCGACTACGCAACGCCATGTCACGCTGATGAACTTGGTATTTGTATGTGAGTTTCTTTTTTCCTTTCTTAAGCATAATGGTATAGAGGCCTGGTGACGAAACCTCCATGTCCACGAAAAGATAATTGGGACTTTCAGCATTATGCTGCCCTTTGACTGCCAACCCTGGTTCGCGCACGCTAACTTCAGCGTCCGCAAGATTTTCACCTTGAATAAGCAAAGTCAACGGCATCTTCATGTCCGTCCACCAGCACAAAGGTTCCACCCTATCTATCCGCTGCCCCATCACAGAGAGGCTCAACAAGACAGAAAAAATGATAAAAAAAGTCTTTTTCATGGGTTCTAAATTTATTCTGCATTCAAAATTAGTAATTTTTTCCCACACTGACGCACAAAGGTACAAAAAAATGCTGAATTTTGAGGATATTTTCGTAATTTTGCATTGTTATGGACGCAAAAACATTCGCAGAACAGTGTCATGGGCACATTATTGGTAGTCAAGACACAGAAATATCTTACATACTGACCGACAGCCGTTCACTTACTTTTCCCGACAAGACTGCTTTTTTCAGTATAGTGACTCAACGCAACAACGGCGCAAAATACATCACCGACCTCTATAGAAACGGAGTAAGGACATTTGTGGTTAATGATGCGTTTAACACAGACACAGCGTTGGCAACCATGCCTGACGCTTGTTTTGTAACTGTGAACAACACACTTGACGCACTGCAGGCAGTTGCGGCTGCCAAAAGACACACGTTTCAAATCCCAGTTGTGGCGATTACAGGGTCTAACGGTAAAACGTGCGTCAAAGAATGGCTTTTTCAATTGCTGCGCCAAGATTACAATATAACACGTTCTCCCCGCAGCTACAACTCGCAGATTGGCGTGCCGCTCAGCGTATGGCAACTGGACGAGCGAAGCGAACTTGCCATTTTCGAAGCAGGAATTTCATTGCCCGGAGAGATGCTGAGGCTAAAGAACATAATTGAGCCTACCATCGGCATAATCACTAACATAGGAGACGCGCACCAAGAAAATTTCAAATCGCTGGAACAAAAGTGTCGCGAAAAGATGATATTGTTCGACAATGCCGATGTCGTCATTTACAACAAAGACAGCGAGGTGATAGACAAGGTGGCAAGTGAATTGAAGTCTAAAACATGGACGTGGGGTAACAGCTCAGACAGCAATGTGGTAATACGCCAGATAGAAAGCATGCACGACCAGTTGACCGGCAACCTTGTAACACGCATCGACTATTCCTATGGTGAAGAACATCATGGGCATTATACCCTGCCATTCACCGACAAAGCTTCGGTTAACAACAGCCTGCACTGCCTTGCGCTCATGCTTTATCTTGACTATAGTCCGCGCGACATTGCATTGCGAATGCTCTCGCTCGAAGGTATCGCAATGAGGCTTGAAGTCAAGCAGGGAATCAACGGATGCCAAATAATAAATGACAGCTACAACAGCGATTTCGCTTCACTTGTGATAGCACTGGATTTTCTCGACCAGCAGCGAACACTGCACAGCAATATGGGCTGTACATTGATAATGAGCGATATACTCCAGAATGGAATTCCGTCTGAAGAGCTGTATGAACAAGTTGCCGACAGTCTTCGCAACAGGAATGTTACGCATTTTGTCGGCATAGGCACAGACATTGGAGCGCACCGAAAAGCATTTGAAGGCATTGACTGCGGGTTTTATCCAACCACGGACGATTACCTCGCAAGCAGCGAATGGCAAAAAATCAGCAACCAAGTTGTCCTTATCAAGGGAAGCCGCAAATATGGCTTTGAAAAAATCAGCAAACGCCTCGAGATGCAAGCACACGAGACAGTGCTTGAAGTCAATCTCACAGCTTTGATAGATAACCTCAACTATTTCCGCCGTCGCCTTGCGCCAAGCACAAAAATGATGTGCATGGTCAAAGCGTTTGCTTACGGCAGTGGAATTGTTGACGTTAGTCGCGCCTTGCAGCGGCACCATGTTGATTACCTCGCTGTTGCGCTTGCAGATGAAGGCGCCCTACTCCGACGTGAGGGTATTACACTGCCTATCGTGGTGATGAACCCTGAAAACAACGCACTTGACGTTATCATTGAAAACAACCTTGAGCCTAATGTTTACAACATCAGCAAACTCGAAGAGGTCATCAATGCCGTAGAACGACAAGGCTTGACCTCATACCCTATTCACATCAAGATTGACAGCGGAATGCACCGGCTCGGGTTTGAGATGCCAGACATGGACGAACTCATCAGCAGACTGAAACACCAGCAGGCTGTGGTTGTAAAGAGTGTTTTCTCACATCTTGCAGGTGCTGACAGCGAACGCTTCGACGATTTCACACGAGAGCAAATTTCACGTTTTGAGCAATGCGCCGACAAACTGCAACAGTCTATGCCATACACCATAATGAAGCACATCTTGAACTCAGCAGGCATTGAGCGCTTCACCGACAGCCAGCACGACATGGTGCGCCTTGGCATAGGGCTCTACGGATTTAGCGCACTAAAGGATGTGAGGCTGAAAAATGTGTGCACGCTCAAAACAGTCATACTTCAAATCAAAACCGTGCATGCAGGAGAAAGCATAGGATACAGCCGAAACACATGGGTGGACAAAGACCGCAGTATTGCCGTGATACCTATAGGCTATGCTGACGGATTTGACAGACGGTTAGGTAACGGAGCCGGACACGTCATTGTCAATGGCGTGAGATGCCCCGTGATGGGCAACGTGTGCATGGACGTGGCCATGATTGATGTGACTGAGGCAAATGCCCACGAAGGCGACAGTGTGGAGATATTTGGTGACCAACTGCCAATAGAAGAGCTTGCGGAACAACTGGATACAATAACATACGAAATACTGACGTCAGTCAGCCGCCGCGTTAAAAGAGTTTACTATCAAGAATAGCAATAAAAGGAGAGCAAATATCCGCTTTATCTGCATGAAATGTCTATAACAGAATTATATAGCAACCATTACGGAGTTGCGCCTACTCAATGCGAATTGTTGTCTGCCGCCGGCAGTAACCGCCGTTATTATCGTCTAACGGACGGCGAGGGGCAAACTGTTATCGGAGTGGAAGGGACATCAGCTCACGAAAACCATGTCTTCATAACTATGGCAAGGCATTTCGCCACAAAACATCTCAACACGCCAAAAGTTATTGTTGCAAGCGATGATGAGATGTGTTACTTACAAGAAGATTTAGGCAACTCATCGCTATACGACACTATAAAAAAACACGTCGGACATTGGGAGCAAGACGCTGACGAGGCGATATCGCTGCTTCGCACGTCGCTAACCCTGCTTCCGCGATTTCAGGTAGAGGCTAACGATGGCATGGACTACAGCGTATGCCATCCTATTAATGAGATGAACTATAGAAGCATAATGTGGGACTTGAACTATTTCAAGTACTGCTTTATAAAATTAGCCGGAATAGAATTTGACGAAAATGCTCTGGAAGATGATTTTGAGAGTCTAACGGTCCAACTGATTAACCGACGACGCGAAATGAAGTTTATGTACCGTGACTTCCAAAGCCGCAACATTATGCTTACACCAACAGGGCCGATGTTTATTGACTTTCAGGGCGGACGACGCGGCCCCCTACTCTATGACGTCGTTTCATTTTTATGGCAAGCACGCCTGCAACTGCCAGAACATATCAAGATGAGCCTCTTTGAGGATTACTTAACAGCATTAGAATGCAGATTACCTGAAACAGATACTAACACCCTTCGTGCCGATTTGCAATACTGGGTATTGTTCCGCACTTTGCAAGTGCTTGGGGCTTACGGTTTTAGAGGGTACCACGAACGCAAACAGCAATTTCTTGACAGCATTGAACCTGCAATTAGCAGTCTGCTGTCACAATCTCTGCTCTACAACTACAAAGAGATATACAAATGTATCTCAATACTTAATTAACCCCGAATTATATGCTAACAATTCGTATCACAAGTTTTTCATTCAAGCGTGGCATACCCGACGACCCAAGCGGTAACGGTGGTGGATACGTTTTTGACTGCCGCGGAACCAATAACCCTGGTAGATACGTCGAATATAAAAATTTGACTGGACTTGACCAGCCTGTGATAGACTTCCTTGAGAAAGACGGGGAGATATTGGATTTTCTCAAACATATATATCCTATAGTTGACAAGCACGTGGAAACATTTATTGCACGCGACTTCAGTAATCTATGTGTTAGTTTCGGCTGTACAGGCGGACAACACCGTTCGGTATATTGCGCCGAGCATCTGGCACGACATCTTAAAGACAAATACAACGTAATAATATTGCTCACTCACCGCGAACAAAACATTAGTGTCACATTAGCATAGCACTAACTACTGCTTTACTTTATATCTAATCCACACAATGCCATCTTGCTCTTTAAGTGCGATGAATTGCAAACGGACAGGTTTTCTGTCGGCAGGACGTCCGTCAAAAGCGGCAGCCATTCCCTCACGTCCATCAATTCCATAGCCATACATCATGCTGATTTCGTCAATCAGCCCGAGGTCAAGCATAGAGCCATTGATGTGCCCGCCACCAGTTACCGCCAAACGGCGCACACCAAATTCGGCGTATAGTATTTCCATTGCCTGAACGAGGTCTATCGCATTTGACCCTATTGTGATGTACGAAATACTTTTGCTCTTAAGGTAGTCAAGATACTCTAACGGGGCTTGTTCCGAAAGAAGCATCACAAGCGGTTTGCCGAAATGCTCTTCCATAGAATCAGCCCACAGCAGCGTTCCGTGCGTATCAACGCCAACCATATAAGATTCTGAATTGGACGCTTTATACACTTGCCGCCCTGCAAGGCGAAGCTTGTCATGCGGCTGAAATGTGCCCGGCAATGCAGAGTGCATAATAAGCGTAGTCTTACCCTCAAGCATTCCATCACATTCAAGTGTGTCAAGCGCTTCATAATAATGGTTTGTATCGTCAATCTGCTCGGTCATGGCGCAGTCAATCCGGCCGTCGAGCGAAGCCATCATGTGGCAGATAATATATGGTCTCATAATTTTATGCAAATTAGCAAATTAGCTATCGTAGTATCCTTTCAGAAAACCTCTCTGGCAATCCATGCGCACGCTTCAGCATCGGCAAGGGCATGATGATGATTTTCCAAAACATATCCGCAAGCAGCTGCCACCGTCTGAAGTTGATGATTTTCCAATGCTTTTCCAAAGAATTTGCGAGATGCAGCCAACGTGTCTCTAAAAAGATAATACGGATATGGCATTTGATATGCTTCAAACGCAGCTTTAAGACAACCTTCGTCAAATCGGGCATTATGCGCCGCAAACGGCACAGTCCCTTCTTCTATAGTAGGAAAATAGTTGTGGACAACACTTTGTAGCTTCGCCCACACCTCTGGGAAATAGAGCGCATCATCCGTATCACAATGGTCAAGCCCATGCACGCGCTGGCAATACCATGAATAGTAATTTGGATATGGGTGGATGAGGGAATAAAACGACTCCCTCAACTCACCATTCTGCACTATCACCGCTCCAACAGAACAAACACTACAAGGCTTTCCATTTGCGGTTTCAAAATCTATGGCAACAAAATCTTTCATTCTTATTGTGAATTAGTTGCGGACACACTCATGTATGCCCGCAACTAACGTTAAAAACTCAATCGGTCAGTAGACCAAAATTGTGTTTTGTCACCAAATTACTTGTTGAACAAGCCCATGATGCTGTTAACAGAATTGGCAACAGTGGCGATGTTATTAACCGTTGTGGCTGTTTTGCTTGCAGTGCTTGCCGCATTTTGCAGTGATGATGCGTCCACATTGCCTAATTGAGAAGTAACAGCAGATATAATGTTATCAGCTGTGGAAGTCGTAACAAGGTTCACACTACCAAGAATCAAGCCTTTAGAGAAATCTTTGTAAGCGGTGGTGTTTTTACCGGCATCTTTGATTGATTGCGCCGCTGCGATAAGTTGCATTACGCTAACCATATTGTTCATGTTAGTGTAATCAAACTTTCCGGAAGCCTTATACTGCGTGTAGAGGTTACGCAAAGCTGTACCTGCATTTTGCCCAGCAGTAAATTGAGCAGATGAGGTTGAAGACAATGCAGAAGATGAGGAAGATGCGGAACCCATTGAACCGCAAGACGAGAGAAGCACTGATATCGAAAGTGCTGCAATGATAAAGAATTTTGTTTTCATTGTTTTGTTATTTTGGTTAAACATGTTTATATATTTCCCTTTGTACGTTTCGCATTCAGGTTTCTACCAAACCCACTTAAGATATCGGCTGCCCTGCCGGAATATGTACACAGTTTGATGCGACAAACGCGACAAATCAACAGGCTCGGCATTCACACACGTATTGTATTCCGCTATCTTGCGGCCCGTAGCGTCAAACAGCAGCAATGGTTTTTGAGCATCGTTCTTGACAACATAAAGCACTCCATTTTCTATAAAATGTGGCAACTGCTTAGCGTTTTCGTACATCAGCGTAGTTTCTGCCATCAAATTGCTCCACGGAGTAACTCTCTCATAATATGGCAAAGTAATTAGAGTGCGAACTTTGGCCGACACATAGTAACCAGCCTTCAAATTTAGAAGTTCATGGGTCAGATCCTTCGACTTAATATAATTTGCGACAGTGTCGCCATTGTAGTCATAATATGCTATTATCTCATATTGATAATTTGTTGTGTCTTGAGATACGTCATCCCTATGGTCAGTCCAATTCAGACGCATTGAGTTCTGAGTAATGTGCGTAATGCTGTCAAGCGTTGGCGGAGTTAGGTCAAGCTCCAATCCGCCCATGAAATCAAATGTCAAATCCGAACCCGAAATCCTTATGTTAGTTACGCTATCGGCTAAAAGAGCGTGGCTATTCCACATTGTCGGAACAAATCGGTCGCCATTTTTGAAAGGCTGCCCAGGGGTGGTATTATCATTGGCGGGATGCTGCAAATAAACGCCCATGTGGCTACGATACGTTTGCTGGCGGTCTTCGTAGTTATTGATAGTGTTCATATGCCATTTGTCACGGTTAAAATCGATGTGCCAAATTAGCAAACCCTCATCCGGAAGAAATTTGTCCCAGCCTTGTTTTTTCCTGTATTCTAAAACGAAATACTCTGATGGCGAAGGATATGCCGGATTAAAGTTATAGACACCGTCTGCAATAATGCAGCTCTGCTGTTCGTCTGGTCTGTTTTCCTCGTCTTGCGACGGAGGTGTGAGGTGTACAGTTTCTGGGTGCATTATCTGCCGCGGCGTTTCCCAGCCAACCACATAACGTTCAAAAGCCGAAAACAGAGGTGGAGTTCGTTGGGAATCAGAATATGAACCGCCATCCATGATATCCCAGTTGCCCAATGTGGGTTTCTTTGAACTTGTTGTGTGATATAGGTCAACAAGTCCGAGCACATGACCAAATTCGTGGCAAAAGACTCCCACTCCACACATGTTGTTGCCCGTTTTGCCCTTCAATTCTGAAGTGCAGGCATACCCCAAAACAAGCTTGCCGTCAAACGTGCATTGCTGTTTCGACGATTGAGTATTCCCGTTTTTGCTTCCATAGATTTCAACCGGCATCACCGTCCAGCGGTGGGGCCATATTGCGGCAGATGGTGCACCCTCAGCCTCACTATAACCTGCGTAATACACGAAAACATTGTCTATAAAATCATCATTATCGAGGTCATAATGAGAAAAATTAACATCATTGTTGGCTTTGGAGCACGCATCTACTATCATTTGTGCCGGATTGCCGTCAACGCCGTTAACGTTAGTGCCGTAATATGCCATATCATGGTCAAGTTCATAAGGACCATAGACGTCAAATTGAGGTCTAAACTGGCCATTTGAACAGGCATGATAATAATCCTTGGCAGATCCCACTGCGCCATTTTCTGAATACCCTATATCATTGAGCATCCGCGAAAAATCATCTTGCGGTGTGGCACTGGAAAACTTCTTATCTGTGAAATTAACCAATATGACAACAGAACGGACAGTGCCTAACGTTGGAAACGTGGTAAGCAGAGCGGCGCGACGCGCTGCCTCACGACGCGCTGCCACACGACGCGTGGATTGTGACGCATCACGTTGCAGGACACCATCTGAACCTAACTGGTATCCGTTGCCCAGGTCATCAATGTAATAATGTCCGTGTTCATCACCTGCAAGCGTCACTGCCACAACATTTCCGTCCGATGTTGGCAACATCTCACGCACAGGCAAAGCAGGAATAGCACTCAAAACAGTGCTAACAAGCAGGAATAATATGGCTATAAGTAATTTACGCACAATTTCTAACGACTAATATCTATCGAAAAAAAGAAAAATTAACACTGCCATACTTTCTGTGCATAACAAAATGGGCATGTTCAGCAAAATCATAATTACCAGAATGCTCAAGAACAAACATGCCTTCATCGGTCAAAACACCTCCATCGGCAAATATCTCATCGGGCAAAAGAGGCACTGCATCCAGTTGATAGGGAGGATCGGCAAACACCAAATCATACTTCATCTTACACCGCTTCAAGTATGTGAAAACATCAGACCGCATCACAAGCCAATTATTGATTTGCAATTGCTTGGCAACGCGTTTCATAAAATCCAATTGAACGAGAGCCATATCAACCGATGTTACCGCAGCAGCACCGCGCGAAAGAAATTCAAGGCTGATGCTACCTGTTCCGGCAAACAAGTCCAAAACATTTAGGCCTTCAAAATCAACATTATTGTTAAGCAGGTTAAACAAACCCTCTTTAGCAAAGTCGGTAGTGGGCCTTGCGGTTATATGAGTTGGGGGAACGATTCTACGGCCCTTATATTTTCCTGATATTATCCTCATAAATTAACATTAGGCTTAACTATTAATATTGAAGCTGAGGCTAACATTAACATAATTAGCCAACATATCTGATAGTTCTTTAGTGGAGCACACCTCCAACGGTGTATCCACATCAAGACTAAGCTGCTTGTAAACGTTTAGAATATGATATACAGCATCGGTTACGCCCTGACAGTGGAATTGGTTTGCAAAAACTAAATTACCGCTTTGTCTGATAACAAGCGAAAGCGTCTGAGATTCCAATTCGGCGACACGTTCTACGCCACTTGAAAGCAAATTCGTGATTTCATGTCGTATGCCAAACCTGCCCAGAAGTTGCTCTATGTCTTTATCTACTAAGAATTTCACCAACACCCCATCATTTTCAAGCACATTAGCAAGTTCTATTGAGTTTCGGTTATTCTGCAAAAAATCAACAGGAAAACCTGCCGCTTTCTCGAAAATCTTTGGAAGAACGACAAAAGGCGCGTCCACAACTGTAACCAACACATCCCCTGATTGTGCTGATTGCAATTCAGGCCCTAACAATGGATTTGCAGCGATGGCAGACGACATTGTCTCCCCAACCCTAACTACTATTGGAAATGACGTTGTTTGGGTTGTAAAACAAAATCCATCCGACCAGAGCCGGATGGATATTTTATGTCGGATATTAGGCACCTTATAGTATATCAAGCAACTTATTCCCAGTTTCCGGCATTGTTGTTCGGCGCCTCAACAGAGCCTACCTTGAGTCCCGGATATTTTTCAAGGGTGAGGGCTTCGTCCTTTATGTTGACGAGCAATTGGTGATTAAGGTCGCCAAGATAAGCCTCGTAAGGAGTACGGGCCTCAAAAAGCGGAATCTTAATGTCTGAAGAGTTTTTATAATCGTTATTTACTTCAAGCTCAAATTGCTTGCCATTACTAAACGGCACGACAATGAGCGAGTCTATATTTTCCGCAGTGTAAACACCTGCATAGAGTTTGTCAATCATCGGCGTGAAAATCGTGTCACGCTTAAAATTCTGCAATCCATTGGCTATAATGTCTTTTTCCTTGCCAGAAAGAATAATCTTTACGGCTTTTTCTTCTGTCAATCCAGCCTCCAGTTGTGCCTCGGTCAGTGAGCCCTCTTTCATAACCTCTTTTTTCTTAGCGGTTTTCAGGAATATGAGCAGCGAATCCCACTGCGAAGCATATCTGCCGTTAGCGTTTTTGTACTCAACCTGGGCATTACGGATTTGAATGAGATGCGCAACCACTTGTTGCTCACGCCTACTGCGTTGTTCGTCAAATTTGATTGGTGTTTGCACACTCATGTACCAAAAATAGCACAACAAACATGTTGCGACAATCAAAAGGGTGTTTACAATGGCTTTCATTTTATATTTGTTTTATTATTTCTCGTTTTTTCAACTTGCAAATTTATAATTTTTTTTTGTATTTATAAAATGTTTGCGATGTTTTTTTTATTTTTTTGTTAGTTAAGAGCAATTATTCGTCTGCACTGCGCATATACGGATTGGCATAAACCTCTGTGCGTATGGTTGTGGCAGGTCCGTGACCAGGCAATACTTTTGTTCCTGGCGGCAAAAGGGCAAGCCGCTGCAGCGACTGCATCAGCTGTTCGGTACTACCCTGCTCAAAGTCAGTGCGGCCAACAGATAAACGAAACAGCGTGTCGCCAGAAAAAAGCAAATGCTCCTCTTCACACCAAAAGCACACCGAGCCGGGTGAATGCCCCGGGGTGTGTATAACCTTAAGCATGGTGTTGCCAAACTGAAGCACTTGACCATCACTTATAAAGTCATTGACTGGTAGCGCTGGTTCGTCAACAATGTTCTGAAAGCCGAAAGACTCCAGCTGCTCACGCTGGTGAAGGGGGAAAAAAGCATCTGCCTGATGAGCCAGAGGCTTTACCCCATAATGCTTATTCACAAAATTGTTGCCGATGGCGTGGTCAAAATGCAAGTGCGTGTTTAACAACAACTTGACCGTCAGCCCTTGTTCAGTAATATAGTCGGTAAGTTGTTTGCGCTCCGCATCATCCATGCAGCCTGCGTCTATTATTGCAGCTTCGCGAGTTTCGTCGGACAGTACGTAAGTGTTCTCTTGTATGTAGTTGAAAACAAAAGATTTTATAGTGAGCATAATGAAATTATATAGGAAGATACAGCACGCTTTTACCCTCAAAGTACTCCGTTTTGAAAAAATCCGTTACGGGCGTTATTTCAATACTTTTTCCAAATGGCTTAACTTCCTGTTCCAGTTGTCCGCCTTTGAGAGTTATTATTCCGTTCGGAATTGCATTAAGTTGCTCTTTTGATATGTTCTTTCGAGTGAGTTTAACAAGGTCTGGCAGTGGCATAACAGCTCTGCTTACCACAAAATGATATTTTTGCTTATGCTCCTCCACCCTCACTTGCTCTGTTGTAACATTACGCAAGCCTAATTGGTCAGCTACGCTTTGAGCCACCTTAATTTTTTTCCCTACAGAATCTAACAAATGGAATTGGACGTCCGGAAACATTATAGCAAGCGGTATGCCAGGGAAACCACCTCCTGTACCTACATCCAGCACCATAGTGCCTGGCTTAAAGGTCAACAATTTGGCTATTGCCAATGAATGCAGAACATGGTGTTCATAGAGGTTTGAAATATCTTTACGGCTAATGATGTTGATTTTGCTGTTCCAGTCCTCATAAAGTGGCATTAGCGCAGCCATTTGACTGCGCTGATGCTCTGTTAGGTCGGGAAAATGATGTGTGATTACTTCTTCCGTCATGCTTTTTTCTTATAGGGGAACACGAGCCAGAATGACACCGCCACGACGAGCGCGAATGCGGCAAAGATGAACCAGCAGGTCTGCCATTCGCCTACGAGATATCCCGCTTCATTCCACTTGCAGAAACTGTTAACGACCTTGCCGGCTGCCAAAGTGCCTACCGTGGCTCCGATGCCGTTGGTCATCATCATAAACAATCCTTGAGCGGACGCTTTAACCGAAGGTTCACACTCTTGGTCAACAAATATACCACCAGACACATTGAAGAAATCAAATGCCACGCCATAAACTATGCATGAGAGAATGAACAGCAGCACGCCTGGCATGGTCGGGCTGCCAAGCCCGAAGAAACCGAAACGGAACACCCATGCGAACATTGACATGAGCATGACTCCTTTGATGCCAAAACGGCGGAGGCAGAACGGAATAAGAAGTATGCATAGCGCCTCACTCATCTGCGACAATGACGTGAGCAATGTGGCATTGTTTGCTGCAAACGAAGTTGCGACTTCGGGGTCAAGGCTACCTTTGAAACTGGTTATGAAAGGTCCGGCGAAGCCGTTGGTAACCTGAAGGCACATGCCCAGCAAAGCTGAGAATATGAAGAAAAGAGCCATACGCTTGGTTTTGAACAATTTGAATGCGCTCAAGCCCAGTGTATCAGCAAGAGACTGCTGCGACTCTTTCTTCTCGTTAGGACATTGCGGGAGCGTCATCGCATAGAGGAACAGCAGCATGCTCAAGAAACCAGAAACGAAGAACTGCATGTGAGTGTATTGGAACTTGTTAGCGCTTTCTGCCAAAGTAAAGGTGAACGCTCCGTTTTCTATTGTCGCGCAATTCACAAACCACATCGTAGCTATGAAGCCCACGGTTCCGAGAACGCGAATCGGCGGAAAATCCTTGACAGTGTCAAGACCGTTTTGCTTGAGCAGCGTGAATGCGACAGTGTTGGACAACGCTATGGTCGGCATGTAGAATGCCACACTCATCGTATAGAGTGCTATGAACATGGCTTTGTTGGCAATTTCTCCACCGCCAGCCTGCATGCCCATATACCAGCATCCGAGCATGAAAATGCCTGCAAGAAGGTGACACAAGCCAAGAACGCGTTGAGGCTGCAAATAGCGGTCAGCCACAATACCCATGAGCGTGGGCATAAAGATGGACACTATACCCTGGATGGCATAAAACCAAGCGATGGACTCGCCCAAACCGGCAGCGCCAAGATAGTTGCCCATGCACGTCAAATAGGCTCCCCACACGGCAAACTGCAGGAAGTTCATGATGATTAGTCGAAGTTTAATGTTCATAATTTATTAGGATAAAATGTGTTTTGATATTACTTTGGCAAAGTTAACGTTTTTTTTTGAAATAACAAGCCGTTAGCCGAAAGACAAAAGATTTGACAATTTAGAAAATCGCATGCCCGCACACAAAAAAAACATTCGTTTAATTCGCAAACCAAAACACACATAAAAATTCGCACAAATCCGTGTCATTTGTAAAACAAAAAAGTCAACTTTTTCGGAGTCAGTGACTCGCTCCTTTATCACTAGCAAAGAACTCGCTAACCACTCCTTACACACAGATTAGACAAAACAAGACACGCCACGCAACACTTCCGTTGCACAGCCGACACACATCTGCCCCTTATTCAAAATCTCACAAAAATGTTGCAATAACATATAACATGATTTACCGTTTTGTCATTATGCTGAAAATTCGTAACTTTGCAAAGATAATAAAACAACACTGAGTGATGGACGCATACATAAAAGACATCGCATATTACCTGCCTGAGCGCATAGTAACCAACGCAGAAATAATAAAAGAATTCCCCGAGTGGACAGATGATAAAATTGTGGACAAAATAGGTGTTAGGGAGCGGCATTTGGCAGCACCTGACGAGACCTCGGCCGACATGGCCGTGAAAGCCGCAGAAACACTTTTTAGCAAAGGTAACGTAACAAAAAACGATATAGATTTTGTGCTGCTATGTACACAGACACCAGACTATCTTATGCCAACATCCGCCTGCCTAATTCAAGACAGGCTCGGACTTAGCAGAAACATTGGTGCACTCGATTTCAATCTCGGCTGTTCGGGCTATATTTACGGGTTGGCGCTTGCAAAAGGACTGCTGATGTCTGGAACAGCAAAGAATGTGTTGCTACTGACTGCCGAGACCTATAACAAACACCTGCACCCAAAAGACAAAGGCAACCGCACAATTTTCGGTGATGCAGCCTCTGCATCGGCAATAAGCCTTGACGGAATGGCGAGAATTGGCAATTTCTCACTCGGAACCGACGGCGCAGGAGCTGAAAACTTGATTATGCGAACCGGAGGAGCAAGACATTTCTCACCAACAGGAAAGATAACTTACGCCGAAAACGGCAGCCCGATATCCGAAGACCACCTTTATATGAACGGGTCTGAAATATATCTATTCACAATAGAAAACGTGCCGCCTCTGGTTAAGGACATATTGGAGAAAAACAAACTCACAGGCGAAGACATCGGAATGTATATCTTCCATCAGGCTAACACATACATGCTCAATTACTTGCGCCGTAAAATGAAAATCCCTGTAGAAAAATTCTACATCAACATGTCTGACACCGGAAACACGGTTAGCAGTTCGTTGCCCATCGCAATCTGCAAAGCGTTTGCTGACGGTTCGATAAGCAAAGGTATGGCCACGCTCATTACAGGCTTTGGCATCGGCTATTCGTGGGGAGGCACCACACTTCATTTTTAATTATACTATACATAGTATGAAACTGAGCATCATCACAATCAACTACAATAACTCCGCCGGTTTGAAGAAGACCATCGAAAGCGTCGCTAACCAGTCGGTAGCGCCATACCAATACATTGTGGTTGACGGTGCAAGCAATGACGGCAGCGTTGATGTGATGAACGCATTCGCTGACCTGCCTTTCATTACACTGATGTCAGAGCCGGACAGCGGCATATACAACGCCATGAACAAAGGCATAGCGCTTGCTCACGGAGATTACTGCCTTTTCCTCAACTCGGGCGACATACTATACGACGACAAGGTCATTGAACGGCTAAACGATTTCACTCTTGAGCGCGACATCGAATACGGCAACCAATATGTTGATGTTAATGGAACTCTGAAGAAGGACCATTTTCTCGACCCAACTTGGATAAGCTTCGACACGCTGCGAAACTCGCACATACCGCACCAAACCAGCCTCATTCGTACAACATGGCTCAAACAACATGGCGGATATAATGAAAATTACAGGATAATTTCTGACTGGGCATTTGTGATGCTCTCACTTTTCAAATGGAACGGAACCATCCGCCATCTCGAAACGCCAATTTCCATCTACGATACAACAGGAATAAGCAGCGACACAGACAAAAGCCCCCAACGCGCCGAACGCAATGATTTTCTACAACGTGAATTCGCGCGCTTTATGCCTGACTATGAGCGGTGGGACAAACTTAAAAACTCGCCGTGGTTGAAAGCCGCGGAAACATTTCGCAACATTCGCTCAAAACTTCTGCGCAAAAAATAATGCTGCACATTGTCAAAAAATATATAGACACAAACTGCTCATTGGCCGATGGTTCCAAAGTTCTTGTTGCGCTGAGCGGAGGCATAGACAGCGTTGTGTTGCTTGACATCATGCTTCAATGCGGTTACCAAGTACATGCCGCACACTGCAATTTCCATTTGCGTGGACAAGAGTCGGAACGTGACATGACATTTGTGCAAAACTTATGCGTACGACAGCGCATACCGCTTTATGTCAAGCATTTTGACACAGCCAATTATTCTAATACACATAAAGTATCGGTTGAAGTCGCGGCACGCGAATTGCGTTACGAATGGTTCAACGAGTTATGCGTCAGCCAACACTTCGACGCCATTGCCGTAGCGCATCATAAAAACGATCAGGCGGAAACCGTGATACACAACCTTGTCCGCGGTACCGGACTGAAGGGCCTGCGGGGAATGTTACCGCAAAACGGCTGTATCGTCAGACCGTTGCTGTGCCTGACGCGAAAACAAATTGAGCAGTATGCCGAAACGCGCCAACTGAACTTTGTTTCCGACTCAAGCAACAATTCCGACGACTATCAGCGAAACGTAATCAGACACCACGTTATTCCAACGCTCGAAACACTGAATCCTGACGTAGTGAACCGCATTGCAGAAAATGCGTCAAACGCGTCAGACCAATGGCGGCTTTTAGAGGAACTCGTCGACGGACTTAACATCGTCCGCCAAGAAGATGAACTTACACTGTTATGCAAAACCACAATTAAGAAGCATTCACCATCGCTGCTGCATTACTTACTCGAGCCATTCGGATTCTCGCCCACTGCCATCAGACAGTTGTATGACTGCCTTGACAAGCCAGAAAGTAAACATATTTTAAGCCACACACACTTGGCATACACCGACAAGAGTTTTGTCGTGGTAGAGCCCCGAGAACTAACCAAACCGGCATGGTCATTTAACATCGAATACGTAAGCCGCAACCAACTAAAGACTCTTGTTCCGCCTACACCAACAATAGCATATTTTGATGCAGACAAACTACACCTGCCTCTCACCGCACGTAACATAAAAGACGGAGACCGGTTTCGGCCATTGGGAATGAAAGGGACTAAAAAAGTGCATGACTATCTGATTGACAACAAAATCAGCATTGCCCAACGGCGCAACACTATTGTGTTATGCGACAACTGCGGAAAAATCATATGGCTCATGCCGCACCGGATATCTGCCGACTGTGCCATAACTCACGACACGCAAAAAGTCGCGGTCATCAGTTTTGCAAATTTGTCAGATAATTCGTAACTTTGCAAATTGATGAAAAGATTGACGATTGATATCGGCAACACAAGAACTAAGACCGCGGTCTTCAGCAACGGGCAAATAATTCAAGTCAACATTTTTGACTCAAATCCCGACACCCTGAACGAACTGCTTAACAATTGTCTGTACGACGAGGCAATCGTCTGTCAAGTATCCGGGCAACAGTTGCCGAGCCATAGCAAAAGGCTTCACGTGCTGTCTCACGACACGCCACTGCCTATTAGCATCAATTACTCTACTCCACGCACGCTCGGACTTGATAGAATCGCAGCGGCTGCCGGAGCCAATGACTTATACAGCGGAACCAACTGCCTCGTTATCGATGCCGGGACCGCCATAACATACGATTTCGTGACAGCAGAAGGCGTCTTCTTGGGTGGTAACATCGCACCCGGAGTCGCTATGCGTTATGTGTCTTTGCATGAGCACACCGCACTTCTTCCGAAACTCGACAAAACAGAAAACGAGTTGCCGCCTTTTGGAAAGACCACGGAAAGCGCCATGCGATGCGGAGTTGAATGCGGAATAGCAGCTGAAGTGGCCTATTGGCATAAAATGGCACAAAATGTGATGGGTAAATCGATGGTTATTATTACAGGTGGCGATGCCGACACTCTCGCAAAACGAATTGAGAATAATATCGAATGCCAAATTCAGCATCATCTCGTTCACTACGGCCTAAACGCAATTTTGCGACACACTAAACAATAAGCGCCAACGAGATTTTTTAGTCAAAGTGCCGTTAAGAGAAAAAGATTCGCACTTTATCAAAATAATCAAATTGGGGTCTATGGACCGATTGGGGTTATAAATTATTGACCAATGAAGAAAATATTCATACTACTGTTGACGTTGACCTCGGGTTTACTTTTTGCCCAAAACAACACCAACTCTCCATACACCAGATACGGCTTTGGTGACATCAATAACACCAATGCCGGTCAGCTCAAGGCAATGGGAGGCGTTTTCACTGCCGTAAGAACACCGTACGCCATCAACAGTGGCAATCCCGCGTCTTATACTGCCGTTGATAGCCTGACGTTCATGTTCGACATAGGAGCGGCAATGCAGGTTACTTACCTCTCTACGGAAATGGCAAAAACAAATAAGGTCAACGGCAATCTCGACTACATCACACTCCTATTCCCAATCGGACGTTATGTGGCATTTTCTGCAGGCTTGACACCTTATAGTTCTGTCGGTTACGACTATCAGATGAGGGACTCCATCATTCAGCCGGGCAACACCTCTGCCACATGCTATACCCAGTCGTTTGAAGGCAAAGGAGGCATCAACCAAGTGTATGTGGGTGTGGCAGGAGAAATCGTTAAACACCTTTCAATAGGCGCAAACGTTTACTATATGTGGGGAGACATCACACATAACAGAACACTGAAGTTCGACAACTCTTCTTACTACACCTCCAACCTCAACACCAAGTTCCATATCTCTGACGTGCGTTTCAGGTTTGGCCTGCAGGGATACCACACATTCAAGCAAAGACACACACTTACCATCGGATTAGCATACGAATTTAAAAGCGACATCAGCGGCAAAGTGTCAAGAATTGAGGCCACAACTGCCGACACCATTCCAACATCAACAGGCGATTTTGACTATCCCGCACTATACTCCGTCGGAGTTGCATACGAATTCGACAAAAGATTATTGGTTACTGCGGACTTCACGCTTCACCAATGGGACAAAGCAAAATATTACAACAGGACCGATTCGCTGCAAAACGTGGAAAGATATTCAATCGGCATCAACTACAGACACAATCCGATGAGCAAACGCTACATCGACAGAATGCAGTGGCGATTAGGTGCGTACATGCAGAACAACTACATCAAACTTGACGACGCTTCCAATTTTGGCATAACATTTGGAATAGGTTTACCGTTAAGAAACTCCAACAGCATGATAAACCTAACGGCGGAATGGAACCGACGGGGCGACAAATTCAGGCTTCAGGAAGACAACTTCAAATTCACGCTTAACGCCAATTTTGCAGAGCACTGGTTCTTTAAGCGGAAAATATAGAAAATAGAAATATACAAAACATAAAGTCATGAAAAAACTTCTGAACATCGCACTTGGGGCACTTGCGCTTACATTCTGCGCTAACCTTTATGCCCAAGAAAACGACTGCGTTACCAACACCAGTCTCTTCACCGAATTTGCAAAAAGCAAGCAATATGCGGATGCCGCAGGACCGTGGCTTGCCGTTTACACCGAATGCCCATCATCAAGCAAAAACATCTACAAATATGGTCGCGAAATCCTGCGCTGGCAACTCGGGCAGACACTTGATGCCGCCAAGAGGGCTGAACTGCGCAACAGACTCATGGAAATGCATGACAAGCGCATACAATACTTCGGAAACGACGCAAAATATCCAGAGGCATATATTCTTGGACTAAAGGCACAAGACTACGTAGAATTCTTCCCTGAAGACGAGTTAAAAGAAAACGCATATAAATGGCTCAAACAGTCAATTGAAACACGTGGCACGGAAAGCCAACTGGCTGTACTGCCACTGTTCATACAACTGTCACATGGCATTTACAGAGCTCGCCAGCAAGAGCACATCGAGCAATTCATTGCCGACTATATGCTCGTGTCCGGAATACTTGACGAGATAGCACACAATCCAGAGGACAAAAATGCACAATATGCCGAGCAAACCAAAAACTATATCAACACCATATTCGCACAAAGCGGTGCTGCTGACTGCGCTACACTCGACAAAATATATCAAGCTCAGATAGCATCAAAAAGCAGCGACCTCGAATATCTAAACAGTGTAATCGGTTTCTACGAACTCACCGACTGCACCGAAAGCGAGGTTTATTTCGCCGCTTCAGAGGCTGCACACAAAATAGCACCTACTGCAAAGAGCGCAAGTGGATGTGCCAATATGGCCATTAAGCGCGGAGACCTTGAACTCGCTGTCAAATATCTCGAAGAAGCCGTTGAACGCGCTACAGAAAAAACCGACAAGGCTAAATACGAACTCGTAATGGCACAACTGCTCTACAAATTACACTCATTCTCAGCGGCGAGAACACATGCTCGCAACTCACTGCAGTACGTGCCCAACCAGAGCAAACCCTATCAACTCATTGCCACAATGTACGCCGAGTCGAAACCTTTCGACGATGTTGTGCTCAACAAAACTGTGTATTGGGTTGCTGTTGACCAACTCCAAAAAGCAAAACAAGCTGATCCTGCCAACGCCGAAGAAATTCAGAAAGCAATCAACACTTATAGCCGATATTTCCCAACTACCGAAGAAGTATTCTTCCAACCTGACCTCGGAAAAGGAAAATCGTTCTATGTAGGCGGATGGATTGGAGAATCCACCATTTGCAGATAACACCGTGACAAATTCTTGTTTCCATAATTTAACAAAGAGTAGCATCATCCTCTTGGGGTGTATGCTACTCTTTATTATCGCAAACAGCTGCACACGCAAAACACCACAACAAAAAATCGAAGCTATCGAAAACAGGGCAGAAATACCAGGGCTTGATGTCAAGGAAGTTACCACCGTCATTTCCGACTCCGGAATTACGCGATACCGGATTTCCGCACCAAGGTGGCAGATATATGACAAAGCCATTGAACCTTATTGGCTGTTTCCCGAAGGACTGCACCTTGAAGACTTTGACCAAAACATCGAGGTAAACGCAAGCGTTGACGCCAAATATGCGCATTTCAACCAGACCAAACAAATTTGGGAACTTGACAAAGATGTAATTGCTGTTAACCTCAAGGGAGAAAAATTTGAAACCCAACAATTATTTTGGGATCAAAAGTTCGAAAAAATATATTCCGACAGTTTTATCACTATCACTCAAGCCACAATGGTCATCACCGGATATGGATTTGAATCAGACCAGACCATGACACGATACGTGATCAGAAACCCACAAGGCATTTTCCCTATAAAAGACACACCGCAAAATGCCCAAACAGAACAGAATACTGTAACAGAATAGAAATATGGCAAGTAAACACCAAATCATTACCACAACCTATGAAGTCTATGTGGACGGCAAATTGTTTGAAACAGTTTCAGACGACCGCCCACTCGTTTTCTGCACCAATGCAGAAATGCTGATGCCCAAATTTGAAGAGATTATCACCACGTATGGCGAGGACGAAAACTACGATTTCACCATTGAGCCCCAAGACGCTTACGGAGAGCGAAATGAAGGCCTCGTGTTTGACATCGAAAAAAGTAAAATGACGATAAACGGCAAATTTGACGAAAAAGTTGTACACGAAGGCGCTGTCGTACCTCTGCTCACACAGGACGGAGGACGAGTGAACGGCATCGTGGTCAGCGTCAGCGAAAACAACGTGCGAATTGACCTCAATTCTCCGTTTGCGGGGAAAACGCTCAGATATGTAGGCAAAATACACAGCAAACGCGACGCCAGTGAAGAAGAAGTCAAGTTCTTCACCGAACAGCCTCAGCATGGTTGTAAAGGAGGATGCAACGGAGGTAATTGCGGAGGAGACTGCGGATGCGAAGATGGAAATAAATGCAGTGAAGGCGGATGCTGCGGCGGATGTTAAGATGAACACATTCGGAACACATATTCGTTTCACATCATTCGGAGAAAGCCATGGCCCTGCTGTCGGAGGCGTTATTGACGGATTTCCGGCCGGTAGAACTATCGGCATGGACTTCGTTCGCCAACAAGTGCAGCAACGGCAACCACATGCTGACTTCTCCACACCAAGACACGAAAGCGACCAAATCACCTGGCTTTCAGGACTGAAGTTCATTGATGACACATCAGCCATAACTCTCGGCACACCTATAGCATTCTACATCAGCAACAACGATGTGCGCCCACTGGACTACACCACCACCCCGCGCCCAGGTCATGCCGACATGACATATCTGCTCAAATATGGTATCCAACCTACTGGCGGAGGACGAGCGTCGGCACGTGAAACGGTTACTCGAGTTGTGGCAGGCGCAATGTGCGAACAACTGCTTCAAGAAAAAGGCATTAGGATTTTCGCTTACACTCATGCCATTGGTAACATTAAAGCAGATGACAATTACAACAATCTCAACCTCAACACCATATACGACAATGCTACCAGATGCCCTGACGCAGACACTGACTCAAAGATGCTGCAATTGCTAACACAAATAAAAGCACAAAAAGACAGCATAGGAGGCATAGTAAAAATTATCGTCAAAGGCATGCCTGCCGGAGTCGGCGAACCTATTTTCCACAGACTGCCTGCACTGCTCGCTCACGCAATACTCACCATCAACGCCTGCAAGGGATTTGACTACGGCAGCGGTTTTGAAGCCGTCGAAAAAACTGGTTCAGAACTTAATGACCCCATTCTACCCGACTGGCAAACAATGCCGCTGCAGGCTCCACACACAATGACAAACAATGCGGGAGGATGCTTAGGAGGCATCACAACAGGCAATGACATAGTCTGCAGAGCAGTGTTCAAACCAACGCCTACAATTGGAGGTGAAGGAAGACATGATGTCTGCGTCGTGCCACGGGCGGTAAGCGTCGTAAAAGCAATGACAGCGCTCACGCTCGCTGATGTATTATTATAATTAGAACGCCACTATACGCCATTTTTAACATCTCAAAGCAAATTATTTTGTAATTATGGCACGTATTTGAAAATAAAATTCTATCTTTGCAGTATCAATGTAATATATTAACTTAAAAAATTATTTAGTAATGAAAAACACCCCAACTCCTCACATTGAGGCAAAATACGGCGAAATAGCCGAGACCGTCATTATGGCTGGCGACCCGTTGCGAGTTAAGTTAATGGCAGAACGATATCTCGAAAATCCTGTGATATTCAACAAAGTCCGCAATATGTTAGGTTATACCGGAACATATAAAGGAAAACGGGTTTCTGTTATGGGACATGGAATGGGTATTCCCTCTATGGCAATATACTCATACGAATTATTCAACTTCTATGACGTTAAGACCATCATTCGCGTAGGTTCATGCGGTTCACGACAAATGTATGTCAACCTTGGTGAACTTGTGATAGCCCAAGGCTGCTGCACCGACAGCAACTACGAAGATCAATACAATTTACCCGGACATTTCGCACCTCTCGCCGATTTCGAACTTTGCCGCAAAGCAGCTGACGCATGCGAAAAATTCGGATACAAGTACCACGTAGGCAATGTTTTCTCCGCTGACATTTTCTACTGCGAAGACGAACGCAAAGCTAACTGGACAAAAATGGGCGTATTGGCTGATGAGATGGAAGCTCCGTCACTCTACATGAACGCTGCAAGAGCTGGCAAAAAAGCGCTTGTCATTTGCACCGTCAGCGACCATATACTCACCGGCGAGGCCACAACCGCTGAACAACGCCAGAACACATTCACACAAATGATGGATGTAGCATTCGCACTTGTATAACAGACACCAAAACATAACTGAAAAATGCGCAGCAATTTACGCTGCGCATTTTTTTATACCACATTCAACCCAAATCGGTCATTAGAATTATTAGGATTTTTTGCTTTATTTTTGAGCGGATTTTTGTCTTTGAACGAGGGAGTTATGCAGGCATAATGACCGAGCAAAAAGCAAAAAATGCCAAAAAGAAACAAAAAAGACAATAATAGACTACTTTTTGTAAGCACTGACCCAAACTTGTCGGTCTAATGACCGATTTGGGTTCAATACACTATTCCTAAAAATAGAGAAAATAGTGAAAGCGAGTATAACAAAATAAGCCAGACAAGAAGTCTGGCTTAATTTAGTAGTGGGTACGGGACTCGAACCCGTGTTACCGGCGTGAGAGGCCGGGGTACTAGACCGCTATACGAACCCACCGAAAATCTCTCTCAATTTGCGGGTGCAAAGTTAGGAATTATTTTTGAAAACACAAAACATAATCAAATGTTTTTTGCACAAAATGCAAAATAATGTCGTTTGGTTTGCTTATCTCGAAAAAAAAACGTAATTTTGCAAAAGTAAAACAAAAAAACACGCACTGCGGCATTGGCGTAATTGGTAGCCGCGCCAGACTTAGGATCTGGTGACGTAAGTCGTGTAGGTTCGAGTCCTATATGCCGCACATTAGTTGATTTTTAGGCAGACAAGAGTTCTTGTTTGCCTTGATTGTTAAGAGATTAGTTACAAGTTGAAAGATTGTTAGAAATTTTATGGTCGTAAAATTCAAAAGATTAAATGATAATGCCGTAGTTCCTGCCAAAGCACATCCAACGGACGCCGGATGCGATTTGGTTGCAACGTCATGTTCGCTGGACAGCGACGGAAATGTGGTTTACGGAACAGGGCTCGCAATTGAGATTCCTGCCGGACACATGGGACTCCTTTTCCCGCGGAGCAGCAATGCCAAGCAAAATCTACTCCTGTGCAACAGTGTAGGAGTTATTGACAGCGACTACCGCGGAGAGGTTATGCTCAAGTTCAAACCAGTAGGAGGAGAAAAAAGGTATAACATTGGCGATCGAGTTGCGCAGCTCATAATAATGCCCTACCCTAATGTTGAATTCGAAGAAACGGATGAATTGAGCGCAACAATACGAGGTGCAGGAGGCTACGGGAGCACGGGAAAGTAATGGCGTCAGAAGATTTTTTTTACACTTGCAGACTTGATAGCGGAATACGGGCTCTGGTGATGCCTTCCGTATCTCCTATTACATACGTTGGTTTCATGATTAACGCCGGGTCGCGCGATGAACGCAACAACGAAAAAGGGTTGGCGCACTTCATTGAGCACACGATATTCAAAGGAACCACTAATCGCAACAACCGGCAGATTATTGACAGGATTGAAAATGTAGGAGGCGAAATAAACGCCTATACCACAAAAGAAGAAACTGCATTATACTGCTGCGTGGTAAACCGATATGTTGAGCGGGCTGTCGAGCTGATGGCAGACATGCTTTTGCGCTCTACGTTTCCAGAAGAACAACTTGAGAAAGAGAAACAAGTGATAATTGAAGAAATCGACAGCTACAAAGACAATCCTGCTGAACAGATTTACGATGATTTTGAAGATTACTTGTTCGGAAACCACGAATTGGGGCATAACATTCTTGGCAGCACTAACAACGTCAGACGTTTTGGAGCTAACGATGCGAAACGCTTTATGGAACGCACCTACCACAGCGACAGCATTGTGTTTTTTTGCTATACCTCACTGCCACCCAAGCGCGTGTGCGACTGGGCACAGAAACATTTCTACAGAGTCCCATTTTGTGAACCACGAAGCCCACGGGTAAAACCACAGAATTATGTGCCGAAGCAACACCCGACAAAATTAAAACATCACCAAGTTCACTGTGTCATCGGAGGCCTTTCTGCCGACATGCACAGCAAAGACTGGTATGCCACTAATCTGCTTAATAATATTATCGGCGGCCCGGGGATGAATAGTAGACTCAACCTACTTCTTAGGGAAAAGCACGGGTTAGTATACACAGTTGAGAGTTCGCTTGTGAGTTTTACGGACACTGGCGTGTGGAGCGTTTATTTCGGTTGCGACAGGAACGACGTGGATACCTGTCTTAAACTTATCAACAATAACCTCAACGAACTCTGTCAGCAACAGATAACTGAAACCTTGTTGAGGAAATACAAGACACAAATAAAAGGGCAACTTGCTATCGCGTCCCAAAATGCAGAAAACGTGATTTTATCGTATGCCAAAAACTTTCTTCACCGATGTGAACTAAGCACATGGACACAAGTGGCGGAGTACTATGATGCGATAACAGCAGAACAACTGCTCGAAATAGCACGTCGCACAGTTAGTCCGGAATTGCTCTCAACCATATCAATGTAATGCATTCATCCACAAAGCTAAAAAACAAGGTAATAATAAAAACAAATTACATAATGAACAAAGTTACACGCTTACTACTGCTGCTTCTTCTGCCACTAACCGTTGTGGCACAGAACACTTACAATCTCGAGCAATGTCGTGAGATGGCTAAGAAGCAGAACAAGCAGTCGCAAATTGACGAGGAGAATCTCGCCGCCGCCAAGGCTGCAAGGCAGGCCGCTTTTGCAAACTTTTTCCCTAAATTGAGTGCCAACGCGGCGTATATGTGGAACCAGAAAAAGATGGTTCTGGCACCAGACGAATTGGACACTCGAATCGGAACCATCCACGCTAACGGCGGCGTTGATTGGGCTCAAAACGCTACTACAATCGGGATTAATAATGCTGTTACACGATTTGCGACTTTCGCCGAGATGTACAAACCGGGAGCTGGCGAAATGATAACACAAATGGCTGGAGGAATATCGAAACAAGCCGGCGGACTTGTAGGACAGTTATATGGCGACCTGCGCAATGAACTGACTTTTGACACCCGCAATGTATTTCTCGTTCAGGCTGGCCTTATACAACCTATTTTCATGGGTGGCAAACTACGTGAACTTTACCGGATAGCCAAAGCCAATGAGCAGATGGAGAAAATCCGCACACAAGGCAATGACGATGACATTATTATCAGCGTTGACGAAGCGTATTGGAGGGTCGTTTCCGTTAGTGAAAAACTTAAGCTTGCCAACCAGTTTGTCCAACTACTCGAACAACTTGAACAAGACGTTAACTCTATGGTTGAGGAAGGCGTATCCACCCAAGCCGACCTGCTGAAAGTGCGTGTAAAACTCAACGAAGCACAAATGCAGCAGTTGCAGGCCATGAACGGATTGGCATTGAGCAAGATGGCATTGGCTCAAGTTTGTGGAATGCCATTAGACGAGCAATTCGAGGTCAGCAACGAAAACCTCATGAACGTCGATTTAACTGCGAAAGACATAAACATGGAAGAAGTTTGTGAAAACCGCACTGAACTTCAACTCCTTGAGCAGGCCAACAAAATTGCCAAATCAGGTGTCAAACTGGCCGCCTCAACACTCCAGCCCAACATTGCCGCATCCGTCAACTATATTTGCAGCAATCCTAACGTAAGCAACGGCTTCAGGAACAAATTTGACGGGTTCTTCAATGCAGGAGTAGTACTTAACGTGCCTATAGCACATGTTAACGACATCTTTGCCCTTAAAGCCGCCAAACACAAAGCACGCACTATAGAACTAAAACTCGAGGAGGCGCGCGAAAAAGTTGAGCTGCAGGCTACTCAAAGCCGCAACAAAGTGGAAGAAGCAAACCTAAAACTAAACATGGCGCAAGCCAATCTTGCCAACGCCGACGAAAACCTGCGTATGGCAAACGAAGCATTTGCAGAAGGAGTTATGAGTTCCACTGAATTGCTTGGAGCTCAAACTGCATGGCTCAATGCACACAGCCAACTCATAGACACTGCCATTGAGGCAAAAATATGTCAACTGTACTTCCTCAAACACACGGGTAACCTTTAACAAAAAAAATTAAAATACAATAAAATAAATGGAAAGAAGTAAATCACACAAAGGCAATTTGCTTATCGGTTTGATAGCAATCGCCATAATAGTAGTCGTAGTTGCCTTGATCGGCATTTTCGCCATCCGTCCTGAACCTATTCTGATAACCGGTGAGGCTGAAGCCACAGAATATCGCATATCCGGCAAGGTGCCAGGACGTATAGAAAAATTTGGTGCAGAAGAAGGGGACATGGTGAAAAAAGGCGACACGCTGGTTTTCATTGACTCACCTGAAATCAGAGCCAAACTCACTCAAGCACATGCGGCACAAAAAGGTGCTGCTGCACAAAACCAAAAAGCCATCAAAGGGGCACGCGCTGAACAGATACAAGGTGCCTACGAAATGTGGCAAAAAGCAAAAGTTGGGGTTGACATCACAAAAAAATCTCTTGACCGCGTTCAAAAACTTTATGAGAAAGGAGTGGTAACAGCCCAAAAGCACGATGAAGTAGAGGCTCAGTACAAAGCCGCAGTAGCTACCGAAGCTGCAGCAAAATCGCAATACGACATGGCACGCAATGGAGCCCAAGCTGAAGACAAACAAGCAGCTCAGGCATTGCTTGAAAGAGCCACTGGAGCCGTGGAAGAAGTGGAAAGTTATTTGAGCGAAATTCGTCTCACATCACCTATCGACGGCATGGTTGAAGACCGTTTCCCAAAAGTGGGAGAGCTTGTAGGACAAGGAGCGCCAATAATGTCTATC
Source organism: Paludibacteraceae bacterium (assembly GCA_017454915.1). GTDB lineage: Bacteria > Bacteroidota > Bacteroidia > Bacteroidales > Paludibacteraceae > UBA3747. The sequence goes on along the minus strand of JAFTCC010000021.1, from coordinate 90,354 downwards.
ATCGACCTTAACGACCAATGGTTTAAGTTCTCCATTCGTGAAGACATGCTTCAAAACATCAAAATGGGTTCTGAACTTAACATCCGCATTCCTGCCCTTGGCGAGCAGACACACAAAGTGCGCGTAACCCACATCAAAGTCATGGCATCCTACGCCACATGGCGTGCCACAAAAATGAATGGAGACTATGATGTGAAAACATTTGATGTCAAAGCACGACCCATTGAGCCTATAGCAGACCTACGTCCCGGAATGACGGCAATCGTAATACAATAACATGCTTAACCACAAAGAGATATTTGCCCGCTTCAGAGCCGTAATAAAGCGCGAACTAAGCTTTATGCTGCGCCGGCCGATATACGTGTTCTCTGCAGTGTTCACAATGGTATTCTGTTCGGTATTCTTCTTTACGCTAATGGACGAGGGAGCGCCGGTTAGAATGCCCATTGCCGTCGTGGATCATGACCAGAGCGTGATTTCGCGGCGTTTCATCCACGAACTCAACGCCACACAAGGGACCGAAGTTGCCATGGTCGTCCCGACGCACCAGGAGGCAAGGCGCGCACTGCAGAGTAATGACGTGTACGCTTTTATAGAAATTCCAGAGAATTTTTATGCTGACTTATTAGCGTTCAGACGCCCGCAGGTTGTGTTCTATGTAAACTACGGATATAGCCTTGGAGGAAACCAATCATACAAGCAATTACTGACGATGGCTAACCTTGCTTCAGGCGCTTTCCAGCAAGAAATGCTTAAAGCAAGGGGCAAAGATTCGCAGTTCATAGATGTCATGATTCAGCCAATTGTTGTTAACGGGCACATGCTCACCAACACATGGTCTAACTATGCCGTCTACCTGCTCTCCACTCTGCTGCCGGGCATTTTTGGTCTTGTGATTCTTATGCTCACTATTTTCTCTATAGGCTACGAACTCAAGTCAAAAACCTCGCGCGAATGGCTCGACACCGCAGGACATAACTTCCATATCGCGCTCATAGGCAAAATGATTCCATACAGCATTTTGTATATGAGCATAGCATTAGGCATGGTCGTTATGTTTTTCAAATTCATGCATTTCCCGCTCAGAGGGTCGCTCATAAATATGTTCATATACATAACTTTGTTCACCTTCGCCATGCAGGCAATGGCTGTAACATGGATTAGCGTGTTCCCTGTTTTGCGTGATGCGGTATCTGCCGGTGCACTTTATGGTATGTTAAGTTTCTCATTATCAGGATTCACTTATCCTGTAATGGCTATGCTGCCTTTTGTCCAAGCTCTTACATACCTGTTCCCACTGCGTTATTATTATATGCTATACGTCAATGAGGCGTTGAATGGCGCTCCGGCAAGCATGAGCATACCTCTTTGCCTTGCGTTACTTGCGTTCCCTCTCATCGCCGTATTGCTTCAGGGAAGACTGCACCGCGCGCTAATATATCAAAACTACCCGCTCTCATAAACATAGAATAGAGTTAATAATTATAACAACATTTGGCATGTCCGTAAAACATTGGTTTCAAGATATATGGTTTGTATTGTGCCATGAAATGTACCGTATTTTTCATGACCCTGGTGTTTCGCTTATTTTTTTCGGCGCTGGTTTGCTCTACCCCATCGTTTACAATGTGATATACTGGAACGACGACGTTGAAGAAGTTCCCATTGTGGTTGTCGAGGGTCGTTCAAGCGCTGCAAGCCGCAAATTTATTCACGACCTTGATGCCACATCGCTCGTCTGCGTCAAAACTACAACTGCAACGCTGCAAGAAGCCAAAAAATTGGTCATCGAAGGAAAGGTACATGGCATTGTCTACTTCCCAGACGAATTCAACCGTAACCTTACCACCATGGATGACAAGGCCCATATCGAAGTATATAACGACATGAGCACTTTTCTATACATGAAAAATGTAACAGCTGCCGTTAATCTTGTCATGCTTGATACAATGCACGGCGTTCAAATGGGGCGATACAGCATGGCAGGCATGGTTGGCGAATCGGCAGAGCAACTTGTCAAGGCTGTTCCATATGATGCGGTTGGGTTGTATTCCACCGGTGGCTACAGCTCATTTCTAATACCCGCAATCCTTATCATGGCAATCCACCAGACATTATTGTTCGGAATTGGTATGCTCGGCGGAACAGCGCGTGAGGAAAACTCCGAACTCTACTATTTGCCTGGCAGAGAACATGAACGAGCTTTCTCACGTATTATTTTAGGAAGAGCATTGGCATATTTCATCATATACTTCGGCATCAGCGCATATTGCCTTATCCTTTTGCCAATTTTGTTCCACATGCCGCATGTTGGCAACCTGTTTTCAATATTCGGAATGATCGTTCCATTTCTGCTTGCCACCATATTTTTCTGCATGACACTTTCAGTGTTTGTCCGCAAGCGTGAAACTGGAATGGTCGTATTGCTTCCAACAACATTGGTATTCGTGTTTATTGCCGGTTTCTCATGGCCACACGCGGCTATGCCTGCGTTTTGGAGGTATTTCTCATACATCATACCATCGACATTCGGCATTAACGCATTCATACACATCAACACCATGGGTGCAACAATAGGCGAAACACTGTTTGAAATTCGCGGACTGTGGATTCAAAGTGCTGTATATCTTCTAACAGCCACTATCGCACTGCAAGTGGACGCATATATTGACAAACGCCGGAAGCTCGTAGAAAAAGAGGAAAAAGAGGGAGAACAAAACAACACTTCAAAATAGTATCGTGATTGTCGTTTGTTTTTGTATAGCGCAGCACGATACATTGCCCTTGCCTTATTCTTGAATCAACCCTGCCTTATTGCATTTTCTGATAGTTAAAGTTTCTTGATATTGAGCTACACTCCTAAGCATCATAAGAATAATATAGCCGTTACACAAACAAAGGCTGCCATTTTGACTGGCAGCCTTTGTAACGTATAAGTGGAGTGTTCTATTTCCTGCCGAAAATGCGAAGCAAATAGAGAAACATATTGATGAAATCAAGATACAGCGAAAGAGAACCTAACAAAGCAATTTTCTGGTTGCCTTCGCTCAAATCTTCAGCATTGGCAAGCATACTTTTGATTTTCTGGGCATCGAAAGCTGTCAGACCAACAAAAATAAACACGCCTATTACAGACACTATCAAATCAAATCTACTATTCTGCAAAAAGATGTTGACTATACTTGCAAGTATTAGTCCAATCAAGGCCATAAATAAAAAACCACCCCAACTTGAGAGGTCCTTTTTCGTAAGAGTGCCATATAAAGCCATACCTCCAAACATTCCTGCCGTTATAAAAAACGTAGTTGCGATGGTGGAAATGGAATAGGCAAAAAAGATTACGCTTAGTGTCAAGCCATTCACTATGCTATAAAGTACAAAAAGCAGTGTGGCAGTACGCAGCGACAGCTTTTCTATCATAGCAGTAACACCAACAACAAGTCCGAATTCAAGTATCAACAATCCCCAAAAGGTTATTTTACTTGAGAAAATAAAATTCATAATAGAAACCGAATTCGCACAATACAATGCGGTCAGTGCAGTAATCGCCAAAGCTCCGCACATCCAGCCATAAACCTTTGTCATCAAAGTTTTCGATGCTGCTGCAAGTTGATTTTGATAGGTATCAGTTAACTGTTCAACACTGTTATTAGCATCACTGAAAGAATTAAAGTCTTTCTCCTCTCTGTTGTAATTGTCTAAATTATTCATTTCACGTTATATTTAAAGGTTTACATATAGTGATTAGTGCAAAAAGTGCGCCAATATCCTTTAACACAAAACTCCCGAAACGCCAATGGTGTTCCGGGAGTTAATCTTGATTTCCGCACCTAATTAAGCAGCAAGCTTATTGATATACTTCGCAAGCTTTGACTTAATGTTAGCAGCCTTGTTCTTGTGGATAATGTGACGAACTGCAAGTTTGTCAAGCATCTGAGTTACTTTGGGAAACAAAGTTTCAGCTTCGGCTTTTTCCTTGGTTGCACGGAGTTTACGAACAGCGTTACGCATTGTTACTGCATAATAACGATTGCGCAGACGGCGCTTTTCGGATTGACGGATTCTTTTAAGAGCTGATTTATGGTTTGCCATCTTAAAAATTTACGTTTTGTTTTAACTTTTTGTTTATTTTAGTAGTCCCTAGGAGAGTCGAACTCCTCTTTAGAGAATGAAAATCTCTCGTCCTAGCCGATAGACGAAGGGACCAAATGTTTTGCTTTGCAACCGGAGCACATACTTTATGTCGATACATTTTCCAAATTGCGAGTGCAAAGGTACGATTATTTTTTGAACTAACAATGCTTTGGCACGTTTTTTTTCGTTTTTTTTATTAAAACTTTGCCACCCGCATGTAATACCAGTGTCTATGCTACATTTATAATACATTTAACCACTGTTTTATTGACATGCTGACATACGTTCAGCCAAACATTGCCAAACGCTATTTGCAGACGCGCTTCAATACCTGTGTCATGCAATGTGCCGCCCCATAGCCGTCTATCAGACTTTCTAACGGTATCCACTCTACATTCACGCCTGCGCTCTCAAGACGCTGCTTCAACGACTCGCTTTGTCCACCCACAGCCATGATGTGGCGAGGAGCAATAGTAAGATAATTGTTAGCGTAATGCATTTCATCATCGTAGTCAATTGGAATAATTTGCATTCCACGACTTTGCAGCAACTCCACAAATGGGATATCGCGCTTAAGCAACACATATTTATCGCTACCGGGTTTTCGCGCATAAATGTCGCACGTGCCATATTCTGGTGTACCGGGTTCGGCTTCCAACCGGCTTCTAACCATGGTGCACAAATCATGGTCAATGATATTAAAGTATGTGTCAAGGTGCATTTGCATTTGCCACAACTTATGGTCTCTAACTACCACAATGGTATCATGCCCTATTGCATCAGCCTCAAGAAGATGGCGGATTCCCTCGTCATTGGTGCGCATACCACAACCTATAAATGATACCGTGCCCGCCGGAATGTAATCGCCCCCTTCCAGCCTGCCGTCACCTTTAATTCGCAGTATAGGAGCAAGTCCCAAATGGCTGTAGCACAACTCAATAACATCGCATTCTGATGCCCTCTGGCTTGAATTCATCCGACATATCACATGACCACGCGGCGTCGTGATGCTCTGATCACGGGTAAAATAAAGATTCATCAAAGGCTCATGGACATATTGGGCTTCATAACCAGTATTGGTGTCTGTTTCTGAGAGTTTTACGGTGGGGTGCAGTAAAATACAACGAATAAGATCCGCTCGACTCATTTTAGACAGCACATATTGTCTATACATCTCCACGGAATCAACATCAGCCTTAATCCCGCCCACGTCATACGTTAACACTTTTGAAGCCAACATAATTAAAGAGTCTATGCCTACCTCCTGAAGAACATCCATAACAGTATAAACCCTAATGCCGTTATTTTCAAGCATCTTTATGTAATTTTTATGTTCGCGGGCTGCTGCGTCAACATCAAAATAGTCTTCAAAAAGTCCAGCAGAGGGATGAATAACCCCATTAAACAGTTCTTGTCCAGGAGTATGCATAAGAATTTCGCTTGCCACACACCATTCTGAACGCGGATAGCATGCGCTTGAAACTTGCGCACAAGCATAGGACAAAAACAATAAAGAAAACAATAAACAGATTTGCAGTCGTTTCATATACTTATTTGATACTTAGTCAATTATTATAGATAAACTCTTAATATATAAACATTTAATTGAATTTTTATTGAATACCGGCACATAATTAACAGGCTATGATATCTCGCTCCAATCATGTATCTGCTGTTTCATTTTTTTAAGGTTATCGGCATATATCCTATTCTGCGGAGCCGTCAGTTCGGGGTCATCAGCCAGTATTTTTTGAGCCTCGTTCCTCGCCCGCTCTATTATTGCTCCGTCGGTAGCCAAATTGGCGATTTTCAGTTCAAAAGGTATGCCGCTCTGCTGCGTTCCCTCCATGTCGCCAGGACCACGCAGTTGCAAGTCTGCGTCAGCGATTTGAAAACCATCATTGGTCTGTACCATAATGTCCATGCGTTTTTTTGTGTCCTTGCTGAGTTTATATCCTGTCAGCAATATGCAAAAACTCTGATCGGCTCCACGCCCTACCCTGCCGCGAAGTTGATGAAGCTGCGATAATCCGAAGCGCTCCGCATTTTCAATGACCATCACCGAGGCATTAGGCACATTTACTCCAACCTCAATCACAGTAGTAGCAACCATAATCTGAGCTTGACCTGACGCAAATAGTGCCATATTTGCATCTTTTTGGGCTGACGCCATCCTGCCATGCACCATACATACTTTGAACTGGTAGAACACATTCGATATCTCTTCATATCCAGCCTCAAGACTTGCAAGGTCAAGTTTCTCATTCTCGTCGATAAGCGGGAACACGAAATACACCTGCCTGCCAGCCTCTATCTGCTTTTGCGCGAATGAGTAAATCTGTCCACGCTGTTCAATATAGCGGTGGAAGGTCTGCACCGGTTTTCTTCCGGGTGGCATCTCATCTATAACCGACACACGCAAATCGCCGTAAACAGTCATGGCAAGCGTGCGCGGAATAGGAGTTGCGGTCATTACAAGGACGTGTGGAGGCAATGTGTTCTTGGTCCATAATTTTGCGCGCTGCGCCACGCCAAAGCGGTGCTGTTCATCAATAATGGCAAGACCAAGATTGCGGAACACAACATTATCCTCTATCAGCGCATGAGTGCCTACTAAAATGTGAAGTGTTCCATCCTGCAACTCGCGATGAATAATCTCACGCTGTTTTTTCGTTGTTGAACCGGTAAGCAGTCTAATGTTAATCCCCAGCCCTGATGTCATGCCTAACAGAGACTCAAGATGCTGATTTGCGAGTACTTCGGTTGGAGCCATGATACATGATTGGTAACCATTGTCAGCAGCGATAAGACAACACAACAACGCCACTAATGTCTTACCGCTTCCCACATCACCCTGAAGAAGCCGGTTCATCTGACGACCACTACGCATATCCTCAAATATCTCACGGACAACACGCTTTTGAGCACCAGTAAGAGCAAAAGGAAGATGGCGGAAATAAAATGTGTTGAAATAATTGCCAACCGACCGCATTATAAATCCCTGGCTCTGGCTCTCACGCTGAAGACATTGCCGCTGAAGCATTAGCTGAAGATACAACAGTTCTTCAAACTTCAAGCGCTCACGCGCACGATTTACGCTATCTATGTTTGCAGGAAAGTGTATGTTGATTATGCTGTTTGTCAGGTTCAGCATGTGATAACGTTCGAGTATCTCCGCTGGCAAACGCTCGGTGATTTTATATTCCCTAACTATCTTAACAGCCCCTTCCATAATGCTTTTCATCACCTTGCTCGTCAAGTGTGATGTTTTCATTTTGCCAGTCGTGTTGTAATATGGTTCAAGCCCGCCATGCGCATGCGACTGATACTTTGTGAACAGCTCCAGTTCTGGATGAGAGAAATTGTAAGAATAGTTATAAATCGCAGGCTTACCAAACAACACATATTCTATTCCAATTTTCACATTATCGCGCACATAGTTCAAACCTGAAAACCAGACCACGTCAATCGTATCGCGCCCATCCGTGAATATGCCCTTCAAGCGTGCTGTGCGTCCCTGTCCTTCTGACTCAATACTTATAAAATGCCCTTTAATCTGAACAAAGGTCTGATCCGAATCTATCTCCCTAATCAAATAAAAACGCGAACGGTCAATATATTTATAGGGGTAGAAATGTATCAAGTCGTCAAAATTCTCTATTCCAAGTTCTTTTTTTAACAACTCTACTCTACGCGGACCCACACCGGGTAAAAATTTTATGTCTATGTTGTCAAATTGTCCCATTATGTTTTCACTTTGACACAAAAACAATGCAATTTAATTAAAATTTGTAAGAATTTTAACAAAATTTCTACATAACTTTATCAATCATTGCATAATTTTGCATACGAAATTCAACATTAGAAATGACAAAATTTATCTTGTCTATTCTGTATGAATTTTTTGATGGTTAGTGAATAAATGGAGAGAACTCGGCTTGAGAGAAGTCGGGTTTTCTTTTTTACATTTGACTTCACATTACCACATGATATTTTTCCCCAAAGTTAAAAAAAAAGGATGGAAAACACAAACAAAAGTTCTTAACTAACACAGTTTTTTTGTTTATTTGCTTGCTAAATGTTAACTTTGCGGTATGAAAGTACTCTATTTGAGTGAATGGTATCCTCACCGGCGTGATGCCATGTCGGGGTTATTCGTGCGCAAACATGCCATAGCGTGCGTGCGTCAGGGTATTGACGTTTGTGTTTTGTTCATCATGAAGGACACACACGATGACATAATTATTCAGACCACTGATGGGGTTCGTGAAGTTTACGTTTACCACACCGGCAACTACTATAAAGCTTTATATAAAGGTTGGCAAACGCTAAAAGAATCGTGGGGGATACCTGATTTATGCCAAATCAACGTTATTACAAAAAACGCCATACTTGCATTGTGGTTGAAATTTTTTAGCAATATCCCGTTCGTTGTTGTGGAGCACTGGACAGGCTATCTGGATAGCAACCCACAGTATACCAAAAGCGGAACGGCGCATAAAATTATGACTCGCCTGACCACATGGTTAGCAAGCGCCGTGATGCCTGTTTCTAACGAACTGAAGAAAGCCATGATTGACAATGGCCTAAAAAGCAGACGATGGCAAATCATCAATAATGTAGTTGACGACTTTTTCTACAACCGCACGCAGCATAAACAAGCAAGCGAAACTTTTAATCTGCTCCACATCAGCTGTTTTGACGAGCCACATAAAAACGTGTGCGGCATTCTACGGGCAGCAAAGGAAGTGAGTCTTAAACACTACAAGTTCAGATTGACCCTCGTTGGCACAGGTCCCGATTATCAGCAGGCTCTTGACTGCGCCAAAGCGCTAAACTTTCCACCTGAAACTCTGCGGTGGACAGGTGAACTTCAGCCAGAACAAGTGGCGGAAGAATTTGATATGGCGGATGCATTTGTCTTGTTCTCCAACTACGAAAACGCTGCAGTGGTATTATCCGAATCGCTTGTCGCCGGTGTACCCATTATTTCCACCCCAGTAGGGTTTGCGACCGAAATTGTAACACCCGAATGTGGACTGCTTGTGCCCACACACGATGAGAAAGCGCTGGCGGACGCAATATGTAAAATGATAGACAACGGCAAAATGTATGACAAAGAGCACATAAAGCGCCAAGGCGAACAGTATAAATTTGATAACGTAGGCAAAGAATTAGCAAAAATCTACCATGAGGCTCTGCATTAAACCGCTATCTAAAAATGCAAGGATTCTGCATATCATATAACAGCAAAAAAGAATGGCATTGTCGTTGTGACAATGCCACGCTCAACCATATTGAGCGCGAAGCATGCACCGGCCAACTTTTCGTACGACAAATCACAAGCGGCAAATTCATGTCTGACAAGGCATGGTTTGACTCTCCTCTTTATTTTTGCGCAACAGAAGGTGTACTGCTCAACAAACAAGAGTTGCTCAGCGAGGGACAAAGCATAGGCGATTGGATGGTTCACGAATACGAAAAACATGGTGAAACATTTTTCAATGTTTTGCGTGGTTCGTTCTGCGGGCTTTTCTATGACAAAAGACTGTCAAAACTAATCGTGTTTAATGACCACATCGGTGATAAAATGCTGTTTTGGACGAGTGATGGCGACTCTTTCTATGCCTGCTCAAATTTGATGGAACTCACAAGACAAGTGAACGCTGGCGAGCTTGATGAACTCGGAATGTTTAATATGCTCACCTATGGTTTTTCACCTACCCACAACACAATAATAAAAGGAATTAAGAGACTTGCCGCCGGACGGTATTTACGCATTTGCGACAACAAGGTAGAAGAGCTGGTCTATCATAGGTTCTCTAATACACATAATTCATTAAGCGAAATAGAAAACATTGAGAAGATGGACTCCCTTTTCCGCAATGCGGTACGCAGGGTGCTTGAGCGTAATGCCGAAGACGGCCTTCGCAACGTTTTTCCGTTGAGCGCAGGTCTTGACTCGAGGATGATAAATATTGTTGCGCGGGAACTAACCGACGCCAACATTGAAAATTTCACATATTCCCAAACAGGGCATTACGACGCAACCATACCTGAGCGTATTGCCCAAAATCTTGGAAACAAGTGGCACTTCCGCGCTCTTGATGGGGGCGATTACCTCAAAAGACTTGACAAAACAGTCGAACTAACTCAAATGCAGATAAGCTACGCTGGAGCCGCACAAATGCTTGACACAATGCTATTCGCTGATTTTCAAACGGCAGGCGTAGTGCCGACAGGAGTCGGGGGAGATGACATCGTTAGTTCGCCAATCAACAAAACCCGAAAAGGTTACTCTATGGGTGAATGCGGGCTCGGAACCACATTGTTTGACTGTCATAAAGCTATTTTTCCTAAAGACTTTAGCACATGGTACGCTAATCGCAACATCTATTATCTGTATGTGCGCAATTTCGAATGTCATGGTCTTGGAGCACCTTTGATGCTGCAAACGGCTACAGAAAGCTACTCTCCGTTTATGGATGTGGATTTCCTTGAGTTTGTGCTTACCATCCCCGAAAAGATGCGTCAGCAATATCGTTTGTACGACAAATGGGTGTTAACCAAATACCCCGGTGCCGCAGCGTGGCAGCACAACAATTACAAAATAGGGCAAAGACCATTGGAGTGCTATCTTTTTCACCGCCATATACCCGCTAAAGATGTGCCAAAGCGCATTGTGTGGTACATCTGCCGACATCTGCACATTCATAACTTCTACACTATCAAGAAAGGTGAGAGCATGAATCCTATCGACAGTTGGCTCGAAGAGAACAAAAGCTTGCGAGAGTTCTATGATGATTACTACCGCAACAACATACATCTGCTTGACGGGCACCAGACTGTCAAAAACGCAGCGGAAATGCTTTACAACAGCAAGGAATGGCAAAACCAAATACTTGTCATGACCTTGTTAAGTTCAGTCCGCCAGACCCGCCTCATACCTTCTTAACATATTCCAGAACCAAATCATTTGAATAAGGGACACTAACACTCCACACAGCGAATACCCTATCAACAGAACCTGTATGCTTTGCGCCGCGACACCAACACCTATTGCGGCTACACGCAAAATGAGATGTACTATCTCAAGAGCCAGAGCATATTTTTGCTGCAAAAACACATCAGGCAAAAAACTCCACGGCATCACAAGGCACATCATAGCAAAACTTGGCAATAGATATCTAATCATCAACGCCGTGTCGTCCCAACCTGCCCCCAAAAACCAACCCACCAACCATGGCATGAGAAGATAGAGCAAAACAAAAGACGGAGCCACAACAAGCGTAACAATCAACAAATAACGTCTGTATTGCTTAAGAAATGGTTTCTTTTCTTGTACTAATGCCGCACAACGCGGGAATAGTACCTGGTATAAAGAATTAAGTATTAGGCCCAGCGGCGAAAAACCAAGCGTCATCGCCAGCCCCCAGGCGCCAGAGGTTGCCAATCCGAAAAACGGAGTGATTATTAAAACTGCAATATTGCAGTTTACGATGTTGACAAGTGACTTTGGAAGCGAGTATTTGGGGAACATGCTGAACTGCGACAAGGCGGCACGCATGTGAGTTGCATCAATCTTTAAGCACTTCAACAACACATCCCTCCCTCCTGTCAGCAGAGAACTAAACAATGCCACCAGTGGGGCAATCAAAGAACTATAGAGAAGGCCAGCAGGAACCCTTAAAAAACCAAATAACCACTTTGCGCCCGCACCTGTAAGACTTTGACTTATCTGATAAGCTGACACAGCGCCAAATCGCTTCTGGCGCGTGAACCAATAATTTAACAATTGCCATAATCCAGACAAAAACACAAACACCGGCATCATCCATAAATAGCGTCCTAATTCTGGTGAGCCAAACAAGCGGGCTATCGGATCAGCAAACGGCAAAAGGCAACACTGCAATGCCGTTACGGCAACCAGACATAACATGCCAACGTGCATAGCCCCGACAGCCAACTTATCGTCAGACGGCAATGGCACAGCATTCTGATACTCGCAAGTCGAAATCACGACTAAAATGCCGGCTATACTTAAAAAAAGGTTATAAAGACCAAAATCTGAAGGAGTGTAAAGCCTTGTCAAAAAAGGATAAACGAGCAAGCCTATAACTTGCGCAATCACGTTTGCGGAAAAAAGTTTTACAAAATTCCGCATCAAGTCACTCTTAACGATATTAGTCCACTTCGCCGTCATCAAGCACTAATATCACAAAGCTTTAATAAGTTCTATCGCTTCAGGGACGCCCACAGATGCCGGTTTCTTGATATGAGTCACATTACCTCCAATGTAGGAAAGATTAAGGTCACTGGGGTCAACAACAAATATCTTGGCATCAGGTTTAGCAACTTGAACTAACCCCGCAGCCGGATAGACTTGAAGCGAAGTGCCAACTACCAACAGCACGTCAGCCTCGCTAACCAACTCAGCAGCAAGGCCATAATACGGCACGCCTTCACCAAAAAAGACTATGTAGGGACGCAACAGCGAACCATCAGGATGGCGAGCGTCCGGATCTTGCTCCCATCCATCCAAATCCACTGTCGCAAGTTCATCAATCGAACTGCGGAGCTTACGCAACTCACCATGAAGATGAACTACATTGCGAGAACCTGCGCGCTCATGAAGATCATCCACATTCTGAGTAACAATACGGACATTAAACCCTGGAGTGTTTTCAAATGCAGCTATTGCAAGGTGAGCCGCATTGGGCTTTTTGCTAAACATTTGACGCCGCAAATCATTATAAAATTCTATCACGCCCTTGCGATTCCACTCCATTGCCTCATGAGTGCAAATGTCTTCTATGCGGTGATTATTCCACAAGCCATCAACACCACTGCGAAAAGTTGGTATTCCGCTTTCGGCGGATACTCCAGAACCTGAAAAAATCACAACATTTTTCATAATTTTTAGAAATTATTGCATTTTTTTTGCAAAGTTAGTATTTTTTTTGTAATTTTACGGCAACATTTTTGCTACTATATAAATGGATTAACCCACTTATATGTTCAAGGATATCACGCACATATCGTTTTTTGTTGCCGCAATAACTATTATCCTTTTGCCGGCCACTGTTTTTGCGGCATCACCATCTTTCTGCACGCGCCCATGGAATGGGCACATACGGACTCTGCAAATCCGCTATGCCGGAGGTCATGAAGTGGAACGTCCTGTGCTTGTCCTTGGGGGCGAAGAACAACTTGAGATCAGTTTTGACGAGCTTTCGCACGAGGGGCGGAACTACTCTTACAAAATAACACATTGCAATGCAGACTGGACACCGTCTGATTTGTTCTCTGGAGAATATCTGCGCGGATTCACCACGGGGGACATCACCGACTACAGCACTTCACTCAACACTTCCGTCAACTACACGCACTATCGTTTCTGCATACCTAACGACGACATGCAGCTGACGCGTTCCGGCAACTATGCCGTTACTATTTACGAAGACAACGACCCGGACAACAAAATAGTGGCTACAGCGTGCTTCAGCATTGTTGAGCCACACATCGGAATAAGCGCTAACGTGCGAAGCCAGACTGACATTGAGTTCAACAACAGATACCAGCAATTAGATATCACGCTAAACACCGGCAACTACTACATGCGCGACCCGATGAGCGAAATCAGTGTAGTCATAAGGCAAAACGGAAGATTGGACAACGCTGTAACGCTCACGCGTCCATCGGCTGCAGGACTGGGAACACTTAAATACGAGCACATACCACAAATGATTTTTGAGGCTGGAAACCAATTCCGCCGCTTCGATATTCCCAGCCTGCATCTGCTCGGCACTGGAGTTGACGACCTTGATTTCTATGACGGTAATTACCATGCGCTGCTAATAACAGCCGAAAACATGAGCCGCATGCCTTTCCGCGAGGACTGGGACGCTAACGGCCAATTTGTCATTAACGCAGAAAGGGTGTCGGATATTGATACTGAATCTGAATATGTGTGGGTACACATGTTTATGCCGGCTGCAGTGCCATACATCGACGGGCAACTTTACGTCTGCGGAGACCTGAGCTATAACCTCATGACAAGAGCCAACCAAATGCTGTACGACAACGAAATGAAAGGGTACGCATTTACCGGACTATATAAACAAGGCGGATACGATTTTCAAATCCTATTTGAGCCGACAACTGAAAAAGGCACAATACCCGCAACCACCCTACGAACAGAAGGAAGTCATTGGCAAACTCACAACGAGTATGCTATTTACGTTTACCACAAACCTTGGGGTGAAAGGTACGACAAACTTGTTGGATATCAAGTTATCAGATAATGAATAGCTTCAACTAACCCATCACATTTCACAACATTTAACTCTTTAACACTTTAACACTTATGCAGTACGTCGCAGTGCATTTCACAAACTCCTTTGCAGAGGAGTTTATGACAGATTTATTCATCGCATCACTTGCGGAATTAGGATTCGAGAGTTTTGAAGACAATCTAACAGCCTATATTCCCGAGCCGAATTTTTCTCGTGAAAAACTCGACAACCTCATTAACACTTTCCCGTATAAAGGCGCAAAAATGTCTGCCATAGAACTGATAGCCGATCACGATTGGAACGAGGAGTGGGAGCGGAACTATTTCAAGCCAATCATCATTGCGGACAAGTGCGTAATACACAGTTCATTCCACAACGACATTCCATCAATGCCCTACGACATCATTATCGACCCGCGTATGGCGTTCGGAACTGGACATCATGCCACCACAAGTCTCATAATCAACACACTACTTGACATGGACTTAAAGCATAAAAAGGTGCTTGATATGGGGTGCGGAACAGCAGTGCTTGCCATACTTGCATCTATGCGCGGAGCCGAACACGTTACAGCAATAGACATTGACGACAGATGCACCGACAATGCAATGACCAATATCAAACTAAACAACATCACCAATGTAACCGTTGAGCTTGGAGACGCCAACTTGCTCGAAGGTAGGCATTTCGACCTCATCATAGCTAACATCAACCGAAATATCCTTCTGATGGATATTCCGGCCTACACTGCATGCCTCGATAATGGCGGACAACTCATAATCAGCGGCTTTTACACTGATGACGTCCAAATTCTTGAACATAAATTGCAAGAATGCCATGCAAAAATTGAAGAGATACGCGAGCGCGACAACTGGGCTATGGTGCGGGCCATCAAACATTAATAGGTACTTAAAACCAACAATCCCCATAAGCTGTATGCCTATGGGGATTGTTGATTTCTACGACAAAGTTAATTTCACTTTTTTCTGAAGCACTCGAGGTCTGATAGGTTAAAGTTGAGAACATATTTGCTGTGCTTTGCTATTTCAGCTTCAGCATAGTCTGCAAATACTCGCAATGACCCGTCAAACAAGTTTCCGTCTGCCTCTGCGTCCACCAGCAGAAGGTGGCACATCACGCAAAGTGCAGCCATTTCATAGAGCCGGCGCGAAAGGAAATCAAGCACTTCTTGACTCTCAAACTGACGCACATGGGCTACGGCTGTTTCAAAACTGTTGTCAAGTTCTATAAAGCGCTCCATAAAACTTTTGCGCTCGTCAGACACTCCATTCTGCTCATACTCGCGTAGCAAAGCCAAATACGTCCCATTTGTTACATAGCGCAACGCTGCAACTGTTTGAAGTTGAGTAGTGCCCTCATAAATACTTGTTATCCTCGCATCGCGATAAAGCCTTTGGCATGCATACTCCAACATGAAGCCCGATCCGCCATGAATCTGTATGCAGTCATAAGTGTTCTGGTTGGCATATTCGGAGTTCATACCTTTTGCCAACGGCGTAAGGCTGTCAGCAAGACGGGCATATTTCTTCTGCTCGGCTCTCTCCTCTGCCGTGAGAGGACGCTCGCGGGCTATGTCATCCAGAGCTTTATAAATGTCAACACAACGGCTTGTTTGATAGAGCAATGCACGTCCGGCATCCAATTTGGCCTTTATTGTTGAGAGCATGTCGTAAACAGCCGGAAATTCTATTATTGCCTTCCCAAATTGTTTGCGGTCGCGGGCGTACGCCAAAGCCTCATTGTATGCGGCTTGAGAAATTCCTACTGATTGTGCGGCGATGCCCAAACGCGCACCGTTCATCAAAGCCATAACATACTTGATAAGTCCATAACGGCGCTCCCCGCAAAGTTCAGCCTTGACATTTTTGAACACCAGTTCACAGGTGGGCGAGCCATGTATTCCAAGTTTATTCTCTATCCTGCGGACAGTTACTCCGCCAACCCGTTTGTCATATATGAACATTGACAATCCGCGTCCGTCTTTTGTGCCCTCTTCAGAACGTGCCAGCACAAGATGTATGTCCGCATCGCCATTTGTGATAAAACGCTTTACGCCATTCAGACGCCAACATTTTTCTTGCTCATCATAGGTCGCCTTTAACATAACGCTCTGCAAATCCGATCCTGCATCAGGCTCTGTGAGGTCCATTGACATCGTTTCGCCTTGACATACACGCGGAACGAAGCGCTGGCGCTGATCCTCACTACCAAATTCGTAGAGGGTCTCAACACAGTCCTGCAGACTCCAAATGTTGCCAAAGCCAGCGTCGCCTGCCGACACTACCTCGGCAGCCATAGTGTAAGGAGTTATGGGGAAGTTCAGTCCGTCGTAGCGGCGCGGCATAGTCATGCCATTCATCCCTGCCTTCACCATAGCGTCAAGATTGACTTTGGTGCCACTGGCATATTCCACACGGCCATTGGCGCAGTGAGGTCCCTCGGCATCAACACCTTCTGCATTAGGGGCTATTATTTCGCCTGTTACCTCACCCACGATTTCAAGGGTGCGGTCATAGTTGTCCATAGCATCCGCATAATCTACCGGAGCATCGTCGTATTTGCCGTAATCCGCAAATGAGCGCTCTTTCAACTCCACGATACGGCGCATCATCGGGTGGTTCAAATGATGGCGCAGTTCGGGAACATCTGTATAGAAATTTGACATAATATCGTAATTTTAATGAATTTTATTTGCCTCTCAAGAATTTTTATAGAACTTTATCATTTTAGGAATCACCTCCTCAACGCTGCCCGTTATAACATAATCTGCTATAGTGTTAATAGGAGCGTCCGGATCAGTGTTTATGCTTATTATTATGTTGCTTTCCTGCATTCCTGCAAGATGCTGGATCTGACCAGATATGCCGCATGCTATATAAATCTTGGGCCTCACGGTAACGCCTGTCTGTCCTATCTGCATATCATGGTCGCAAAATCCGGCATCAACCGCGGCACGGCTTGCGCCAACTTCGGCGTGGAGTTCTTTGGCAAGGTCGTATAGAAGTTGAAAGCCCTCTCTCGAGCCCATGCCATAACCTCCCGCAATAACAATCTGCGCACCCTTCAGGTTATTTTTAGCTGCTTTAATGTGACGGTCAAGAACTTCTACCACAAAATCGCTGTCACTGACAAAGTCTGACACAGTGTGAACCACAACTTCGCCTTTATAGTTCTTGTCCAAAATTTCGGCCTTCATGACTCCCGAACGCACTGTCGCCATCTGCGGACGATGGTCAGGATTTACTATAGTGGCAACTATGTTTCCGCCAAACGCCGGACGAATCTGATAAAGAAGATTCTGGTGAGTAACACCGGTCTTTTTGTCCTCGTATGGTCCAATCTCAAGACGCGTGCAGTCTGCCGTAAGACCGCTCGTCAGTGCAGACGAAACACGCGGACCAAGGTCACGTCCCACGACATCAGCACCCATAAGGCATATTTGAGGCTGTTCGCGCTTGAATAGATTAACCAATATAGACGTGTGAGGCAAAGACGTGTAAGGTGCAAGACGCGGGTCATCGAAAACATGAACACGATCAACACCATACGGCATCACTATTTTGTCCACAACAGATTTTATGCCGCTGCCAATGCATACAGCCTCAAGCTGCACACCCAACTCATTGGCTAAACTGCGGCCTTTGGTGAGAAGTTCAAGACTTACATCCTGAACACTCTGACCTTCTATTTCACAATATACAAATACGTTATTCATTTTTTGTAATGCTTCTGATTATTTTTGTTACACTAACCGATTGTGTGACTGCTTACCAGTTCTTTTATCAAACCTTCGATGTCCGCATCGCTTGAAGTAAGCCGTCTGCTTTCTTTAGCTTGGAAGACGATATTTTCCACTTGCTTCACTTTTGTCGGCGAACCCGCAAGACCACATTGGCTTAAATCAGCGTTTACATCCGCGCAATTCAGTTGAGTGAGCGTAAGATACGGTTTTTTCTCATATTCAGACGCATACGGCATATCTTCCGTTTTTTCAGCCGGACACAACGCACGCTTATATTTAATCATAAGTTTAGCATTGCGTGGGCGGCATGGCGCAGCTGAACCATTTACGGTAAGCACTGCCGGCAGAGGGCACTTAACAGTTTCCACACCACCGTCAATATGACGCTCGACAACGACATATTCCGGAGCGCATTCTTTAATCTCTTCCACGTATGTGACCTGCGGCAGACCTAATTTTTGAGCTACCTGCGGTCCAACTTGCGCAGTATCACCGTCTATTGCCTGGCGCCCGCCAAGAATAATGTCAGGATTTCCGATATGTCTGATTGCAGCTGACAAAGCGTATGATGTCGCCAATGTGTCAGCACCCGCAAAGGCACGGTCGGTGAGCAGATAGCCACCGTCAGCGCCGCGGTAAAGAGCCTCGCGGATTATCTGACCTGCACGGGGAGGACCCATAGTCAGAACTTTTACTGTTGTGCCAGGAAATTTGTCTTTCAGGCGCAATGCCTGCTCCAAAGCGTTCATGTCTTCCGGATTGAAAATGGCAGGAAGAGCAGAACGGTTGACAGTGCCTTCGGGAGTCATAGCGTCGGAACCGACGTTACGGGTGTCGGGCACTTGCTTTGCCAATACTATAATGTTAAATCCCATATAATGTTGTTTTATGTTTCTTCTGCAAAGGTAGTCATATTTTTTCAAACGCACAAATAAAATTGCACAAAACGGGAAGATTTGTGCAATTTAACAGGTGTCATAATTTTTATCAGATATAAAATTTGGTTTTATTCCAAATCTTCATCAATTTCATCAATCTCATCATCTTCATGCAGCCAATCAAAATCGTGTTCTGGATTGGGGTCAATCTCATCTTGCCCGTCATCATCAAGCCAGTCCCATCCTCCCTCAAGTCCGTAGTCAGACTCAATGAACTGCTCAAGGTCGCGGCGTTCTTTTTTCGTCGGTCTTCCTGTTCCACGCGCGCGGCCCAAAGCGTTTGAAATCTGCTGCAGGCGCAATATTTCAAGTTGCTCCGGTGTGGTTACATTGTCCATATATTCAGGCACCAGTTTAGCCCCTAAACGGGTGTGTGCCAGCCGTGTAATCCTAAAAGAGTAAAGCACGGGATTGCGTTTTACGGTAATTATTTGCCCCACATCTACAGTATGAGCAGGTTTCAGCACTTTACCGTCACGCATTATCCAACCTTTTTTGCAAGCTTCTGCGGCGAGCGAACGGGTTTTAAAAAGACGCATTGTCCATAACCACTTATCAACTCTGATCTGTTCCATCTTAAAACATTTTTAAGCCAACTCAAAATCAAGTTGCTTTTTGTTCAAGTTTGCCTCTACCACGCGAATCCGGATTGGAGAACTCAGCTGATATGTCCTACCCGACGAGCGTCCGACAAGACAATAATTATCTTCGTCAAACACATAGTAGTCATCATTCAAATCTCGTATTGGCACCATTCCCTCTATGCCATTGTCTTTCAGTTCGACATAAAGCCCCCACTCCGTCACACCAGAAATGACGCCATCAAACTCTTGACCAACAAACTGTTGCATATACTCAACCTGCTTGTACTTTATTGACGCTCTCTCAGCGTTAGCAGCCAATTGCTCGCGGTTTGAACAGTGCTTGCAAAGGTCCTCAAGTTGAGATTTGTCGGTTACCGATTTGTGGTTAGGCTCACGGCAACTGTCAATGTACTCCGACAAAAGCCTATGCACCAACACGTCAGGATATCGACGAATGGGTGATGTAAAATGTGTGTAAAAGTCGAACGCCAAACCATAGTGCCCTATGTTGTCGGTGGAGTAAACGGCCTTAGCCATACTCTTGAGGATTAGGCTGGTAATCAAATCTTGTTCTGCCTTGCCTTTCACCTTATTTAGCACGCCATTGATTGACTCCGTAACTGTTTGCCGCGAACCTTGAGTCTTCACCTTGTAGCCAAAGCGTTTGATGAAATGTGACAATTTCTGGAACTTGAAATTGTCGGGCAAGGCGTGCACCCTATACACGAAAGGTTTTATTTTACGCCCACGACCCGGCTTGCCAATATGCTGCGCTACGGTCCTGTTAGCCAGCAGCATAAACTCCTCTATGAGTTGGTTAGCCTCTTGCGCCTCTTTGAAATACACGCTCAAAGGTTTGCCTTTCTCGTCAATTTCAAACTTGGGCTCACTACGTTCAATGTCAAGTGCGCCAGCTGCGAAACGCTGTGCACGAAGTTTCTGCGCTAATTCGTTGAGGCACAAAATTTCAGCAACATAGTCACCCATAGCGGTCTCAATAACCTGCTGCGCCTCTTCGTAGGCAAAACGCCTGTTGCTGCGTATCACTGTCTTAGCGATGCGGTAATCAAGCACTTTGGCTTGGCTGTCCATGGTGAAAATGACGGAAAAAGTCAACTTGTCCTCATCAGGACGAAGTGAGCATATATTATTGCAGAGCCTTTCGGGCAGCATTGGCACGGTGCGGTCAACAAGGTAAACCGAAGTTGCCCTTGACGATGCTTCTCGGTCTATTATGTCACCTAACTTCACATAGTGCGTAACGTCAGCAATGTGTACTCCGACTTGATATGTGCCGTCGTCATTAACTTTGAGGGAAAGCGCATCGTCAAAGTCTTTCGCGTCAGCAGGGTCAATGGTGAATGTTGCCACATCACGCATATCAAGCCTGCGCTTGAGTTCTGAAGCAGGTATGGAGTCTGATATTTTTTCCGCAGCCTCCTCTACCTCGTGCGGATATGTGTAAGGCAACCCGAATTCAGCCAAAATGGCGTGCATTTCAGCGTTGTTCTCACCCTTGTCGCCCAATATGTCAACCACTTCGCCAACGGGATTGATATCATCCTCGCGCCAGTGAAGCATTTTGACAACCACCATCTGACCATTTTTGGCCCCATGCAGTTTTGCAGGCGGAATGAATATATCGGGTGTCATCACTTGGTTAGAGGTAATAAGGAATGCCAATCGGCCGCTAACCTCCAGCTGCCCCACAAAACTCGTACGGGTACGTTCCAGAATATCGATAACCTCGGCTTCCGGCTGAAGACCACGGCGTGACGCATAAAGGCATGCGACTACCCTGTCACCTGCTATGGAGCGGTTGGTTTTACGCTCGGGTATGAAAATAGGGTCGCCGCCATCATCGGGCAAAAGATATGTCTTAAAGCCCCGACGGTCTATGCGCCCCTCTATTGTCGAACTTATGAATTTCTTAATCTTGCGTTTTTTTGCCATTGCTAATTTTACTTTTGAACTATTCTTCCACGCTTGGCAGCCATCACAATCAACCAAACACCCCACAGGATAAACGGAATGCTTAATATCTGCCCCATATTCAGAGCCATGTTGCCCTCAAAAGCCTCTTGATCAAGCTTTATAAACTCTATTATAAAGCGCGTTAGGAATATGCCTTCGAGGAACACACCGAAAATCATGCCTACGTATTGATACAATTGTTTTTTCCAAAACAATGTCCACAGAACCGCAAAAGTTATAAGGCAATAGAGCATCTCGTAAATTTGTGTAGGATGGCTTGCCCATGTGTCGCCGTTGCGGGCGAACACCACACCCCAAGGCAAGTCGGTCGGATTACCATATATCTCCGAGTTCATGAAGTTGCCGAACCTTATGCACGCGCCGGTGATGCAAATACCGAGCACCAGTTTGTCCATAACCCAAATAAAGCCACGCTTAATGGTATTGTGGTTGAGCAGCAGCATGGCGGTGATTATGCCTATTGCCCCGCCATGGCTCGACAAACCGCCTTCTTGTATGTCGAGCAGCCTCATAGGATGCTGAATGTAGGGGTTTATGTACGAAGGGGTGAAACCGAGCATTGTCTCGTGAGCTGTGTTGAGGTGCCACTCGTAGAACCAGCAATGCCCGAGGCGAGCGCCTATTATGCAGCCAAGAGCTGCATAAAAAAACATCTTGTCACCCCACTCTTGCGGACAATTCTCTGCCTTCATGGCTTTCTGAAGAACGAGCATTCCCAAGAATAAACCAATGGCCCACAACAAGCCGTACCAACGTATCTCTATCTCCGAACGCAGCAAAAACCAGCCTATTATAACAGCGCCGAGAACATAATACCCGAAAAACTCAAGCAGCTCTGTGCCTTTCATGCGGTGTTTGAGCACATAGCGGTCTATCAAAAAATGACCTAACGCCAACGCTACACAGGCCAATATATACCAAAGAGGTTTGAGTGGGCCGAACTTAACGATTACCGGCTCCGCATTCCATACTATAGATAATAACATCGTTCTGTTTTTTACAGATCCTTACCATGACAGTTCTTATACTTCTTGCCAGAGCCGCACGGGCAAAGGTCGTTGCGCCCCACTTTTTTCTCTATTCTGCGAATCGGTGAGGTAACAGACTGTTCCCTTGTGTCACGTCCTGACGCGGCGCTTGCGGCACGTTGTTCGGCCGTTTGAGCCTCATCTTTCTGCGTGCGGTATTTGCTGTAGTCCTGACGCCGCTCGGCCTGCGCTTGCTTAACTTCTTCTGAAGGGTCGATAGGAATTCTGCCGCGCATCAAAATCGTTATCACGCGCTGGTTATATTGAGCCATCATTTCACTGAACATGTGGAATGACTCGTTCTTGTATATCACCAGTGGATCTTTTTGTTCGTATGACGCATTCTGGACCTCTTGCTTCAAGTCATCAAGGCGCAGCAGGTGGTCTTTCCACAAGTCATCTACCACATAGAGCAGCATGCGGCGCTCAAACGACTTAACAACTTCCTGACCTTCTGTCTTATATGCATCCTCAAGATTTACGCGAATGTTATATACGAGCCTGCCGTCGGTGATTGGCACGAGGATTTCCTTATACTGCTCGCCTTTTTCCTCATACACGCGCTTGATGACGGGATATGCCACCTTGGCCAGCACATCCATCTTGTGCTTGAACGACTCAAGTGCAGCGGCCGCCAATTTGTCCGCCAAGTCGCGCGAGCGGCCATTGTAATACTCGGTCTCGCTAAACGGCAAATCAATTGAGAACATATTCAGGGCCCTTTGCTTCAGCAGGTCGTAGCTCTTCATTTGTCGAGCCTCATCGAGCAAAGAGTCCGAAAGGTCGTACACCATATTGGTGATGTCAACGCCTATGCGCTCACCCATTAGCGCATGACGGCGTTTGGAGTAAATCACATTACGTTGGGCGTTCATCACGTCGTCGTATTCGAGCAAACGTTTTCGCATTCCGAAGTTGTTGTTCTCAACTTTCTTCTGAGCGCGCTCAATGGTGCGGTTTATTAGTTTGTGTTCAATCACTTCGCCGTCCTCAAGTCCAAGTTTGTCCATGATAGGCGCTATCTTGTCACCGCCGAAGAGGCGCATCAGGCTGTCCTCAAGCGACACGAAGAACACCGACGAACCCGGGTCGCCTTGACGACCGGCACGGCCACGCAACTGACGGTCCACACGACGCGATTCGTGACGCGTGGTGCCAAGAATAGCAAGGCCTCCGGCTTTACGCACTTCGGGCGTAAGCTTAATATCCGTACCACGGCCGGCCATGTTGGTGGCTATCGTTACAACGCCCGGATGACCGGCTTCTGCTACGATGTTTGCCTCACGCTCATGCTGCTTGGCGTTCAGCACGTTATGAGGAATTTTGCGCATCTGAAGCATAGGGCTCAACAATTCCGAGTCGTCAACCGACGTGGTGCCCACAAGCACCGGACGACCCAGCGACACAAGACGCTGTACCTCTTCAATCACGGCGCTGTACTTCTCGCGCTTGGTGCGGTAAACGCGGTCGTTCATGTCTATACGCTGAACAGGCTTGTTGGTCGGAATCACAACCACGTCAAGCTTATATATGTCCCAGAACTCACCTGCCTCCGTTTCGGCAGTACCGGTCATGCCCGACAGTTTGTGGTACATTCTGAAGTAATTCTGCAGAGTGATGGTCGCAAACGTCTGAGTGGCAGCCTCTACCTTGACGTTTTCCTTGGCTTCTACGGCTTGGTGAAGTCCGTCAGACCAGCGGCGACCTTCCATTATACGGCCGGTCTGCTCGTCAACTATCTTGACCTCACCGTTCATTATCACATAGTCAACATTGTTTTCAAACAGCGAATAGGCTTTCAGCAGTTGGTGAATAGTGTGCACGCGCTCCTGCTTGACAGAGTAGTTCTGCATTATCGCGTCTTGGCGTATCTCTTTCTCTTCGGCTGTGAGGTTTTCATTCTCAAGTTCTGCAATCTCAGAGCCGACATCGGGCAGCACAAAGAAGTTGGGATCCTCCGAGTTTCCGGTCAGAACCTCGATGCCTTTGTCTGTCAGGTCTATCTGTTTGTTCTTCTCGTCTATCACAAAGTAGAGAACATCTGTTGCCTCAGGCATTCGCTTGTTGTTCTCCTGCATGTAATACTCCTCGATTTTCTGCATCTGAACTTTGATGCCGGGTTCAGAGAGGTATTTTATCAAAGCCTTGTTTTTCGGATGTGCTTTATATGAGCGGAACAGCGCAAGCGTGCCTTCCTCATGCACTTGCTTGTCTTCCGACTTCATTTTCTCGCGTGCCTCAATGAGCAACTTTGTGGCCAGTGCCGTCTGAGCCTTATACAGCTGCTCCACCCTGCCCTTATACTCATCATACATTTGGTCGGTCTTACGCGATACAGGACCTGAAATAATCAACGGCGTCCGCGCATCATCTATCAGCACCGAGTCAACCTCGTCCACTATCGCAAAGTTATGTTCGCGCTGCACAAGGTCAAGAGGACTGGTCGCCATGTTGTCACGCAAGTAGTCAAAACCAAACTCATTGTTCGTGCCGAATGTGATGTCGGCGCGGTAGGCCTTACGCCGCTCGTCGGAATTAGGAGCATGCTTGTCTATGCAGTCAACAGAAAGGCCGTGGAACATGTACAAAGGTCCCATCCACTCGGCGTCACGCTTGGCGAGATAATCGTTGACGGTAACCACATGCACACCATTGTGCGTCAGCGCGTTGAGGAACACGGGCAGGGTCGCCACAAGGGTCTTACCTTCACCTGTCGCCATCTCGGCTATCTTGCCCTGATGGAGAACGACGCCGCCTATCAGCTGAACGTCATAATGAACCATGTCCCATTTTATTTCATTTCCACCGGCTATCCAGTGGTTCTGATAAACAGCCTTGTCACCATCTATTGTAACAAAGTCATGGTCTATAGACAAGTCGCGGTCAAAGTCTGTGGCTGTCACCACGACATGCTCGTTAGCGGCAAAACGCGCTGCTGTTGACTTAATAACAGCAAAAGCCTCCGGGAGCACGTCAAGCAGTACCTCTTCATAAAGGTCAAGCAAGCGCTTTTTCTCCTTGTCTATCTCACGGAAAACACTTTCGCGCTTCTCTATCGGGAGCGCCTCGATGCTTGAGCGCAAGTCTTCTATGTGCTTTTTCTGCTCCGCAACATAGTCTGCTATGCGCTTCTGCAAATCGACAGAACGGGCGCGAAGACCGTCATTATCAAGTTTCTCTATTTCAGGATAAACAGCCTTAATCTTATCAACGTATGGCTGGATGGCACGCAAGTCACGCTGGCTCTTGTTGCCAAAAATCTTGCTTAAAAAATCAAAAAAGCTCATTATCAACTAATTATTTTTTCAGTGTCATAATTTTAATTTAACTGCAAAATTACAAATTTTATTGCAAACACACAAACTTTTGTACGCCTCGCCAACTCAAAACACGTATAGACACAACAACTGTTTCCGCAAAAATCAGAATTTTGGGGGATTTCTACGGACAAATGGAGATATGGAGGTGGCATAAAAAACTGCGGAACAGAAGCCCCGCAGTTTTTGCTTATATAATTACGCCAATTATTTGCCTAATGCCCTGCCCGTCACGTCATATTTCCTGCCGTCGGGCATGATGATGACAATTCGTCCGTTTTCAATCACCTTGCGTGGTTTTAATGAAGCCTCGTCAGCGTCCACCACGCCCTCAAGTGCGGTGGGTTCAATCCACACGCCCTTTGTCGTGAACGACATCTCCGCTCCGTAAACCGTCTGCTGTCCTATCTTGGCATAGGTGCGATACTTGTAAACCGTGCCCTCGTCAAGTCCGGTGATGCCGACCTTCATAGCTATGCCCGTCGCCTGAACCCTATGATGTTCAGCGTTAGCCACCGGCGCGCGCATCTGGGCGGACGCGGCCTCTTGCTGGTTGTCCACACGGCTGTCAATCCAGTACTCAAAGCCCTGCTCCGTGAAGTCATCAGAGCCGGCAAGCGCATAACCGCGCAGCGTGGCACCACTCTCGCTCACAGAAGAGGCTGCATAGGTGTAAAGCACGGGGTCAAACTCAACAGCGTTGTCGCCGGTGAATATGTACTGCCAGCTGCCGTAGTGCATATTGTCGGCTGACGACTTGTAGAATGCGCGGTACTTGTAATAGACATCATCTTTCAGTCCCTTGAGCCTGCCAGCCATCATGCCGTTTGCCACCGGGCAGTAAACCATTGTGCCTGCCATGTCGTCAGGCGCGTCGTTGCGCTTCCACTCGAAACCACAGCTCACCTCCGAGTCGGACATGTTGGTCTCGGCAAGCAGTATCGCCGTATTGCTTGACACCGCCTTGGAAGGAAGTGTATTGAGCGTCAAGGCTGTAGTGGTGAATGACACCGAAGTCTTAACCACATCGCCTGACGATAGCAATATCGCAATAGGAACATCCGCATATTCGCTTTCCGGCTCCAATCCTATGTACTCCATCGTATTGCCCTCAATCATCTCGCCGCCGTCAACGCCAACGGAAACAATATCTACATCATCATTAGCACTATACATATCGTCTAATGTCATAACGACGCTTGTAGGTGCCAACACCTTTTCAACAGCGAGTGAACTCTGGATATTATAACGCCCCCAGCAGTTTGATGATAAGTATTCATCCACACTCTGAAATGGAACATAAATCGGAATTGTGGTAGATGTGAAATACTCTTTGCCGCAACTTTCATATTTTGTTCTTATGTAAGGAGGTATGGCACTTTGTAAAAATATATTCTGGAGTCCGCTGCAACCGGAAAACGAATAAGTTCCTATGCTCGTCACGCTGTTTGGGATGGTCACACTAGTCAAACCACTGCAGCTATTGAAAGCCCAATTCCCTATTCTCGTCACGCCATCGGGGATGATTACGCTCGTAAGACCACTGCAGCTCCAGAAAGCCCAATCTCCTATGCTCGTCACGCTGTTGTGTATCGTCACGCTCGTCAAACCACTGCACTTAGAGAAAGCATTATTTCCAATGGTCGTCACGCTGTTGCCTATAACCACGCTCGTAAGCCCTGTGCAGTCATAGAAAGCATAATTTCTAATGCTCATAACTCCATCGGGAATTATCAAATCCGTAACTTTAGTGCCATTCAGATATAAATTATGAGCAGAGGATAAAGGATTCGAAGCGTCATCCGAAAAACTTATTCCGCACCAAACTGAAATATCGTTTATTTTCACGTTAGTCAAGCCAGTACAGCCCGAGAACGCAGAACTTCCAATGCTCGTCACGCTGTTGGGGATGGTCACGCTCGTAAGGCTGTTACAATTCCAGAAAGCAAAATTTCCTATGCCAGTAACTCCATTGGGAATTATCAAATCCGTAACTTTAGTGCCATTCAGATATAAATTATGAGCAGAGGATAAAGGATTCGACCCTGCATTCCCAAAACTTATTCCGCACCAAGCTGCTATATCTGTTATATTCACGCTCGTAAGCCCATCGCAATCCGTGAAAGCTGAATTTCCTATGCTCGTCACGCTGTTGCCGATGGTTACGCTCGTAAGCCCACTGCATTCAGAGAAAGCACTATTTCCTATGCTCGTCACGCTGTTGCCGATGGTCACGCTCGTAAGACCAGTGCAGCTAGAGAAAGCATAACTTCCTATGCTCGTCACGCTGTTTGGGATGGTCACGCTCGTAAGACCACTGCAGCCAGCGAAAGCATCATATCCTATGCTCGTCACGCTGTTGGGTATGGTCACGCTCGTAAGACCTGTGCAGCCATAGAAAGCATAGTTACCAATGCTCGTCACGCTGTTGGGGATGGTAACACTCGTAAGACCTTTCATACCGTAGCATAAATAACCAGGAATATGCTCTACCACACTTCCAATCTCGAATGATGTTATTTGGGTGCGTATGCTATAGAAGGGAGAATTTGATGAAGAAGTAAAATCAGCACAATTCTTTGCGTTCCATACCACGCTTGTAAGACCATCGCAGCCATTGAAGGCACTACCTCCTATGCTCTTCACGCCATTGGGGATGGTCACACTCGTAAGACCTGTGCAGTCACGGAAAGCATAATCTCCGATACTCGTCACGCTCTCGGGGATGGTGATTAAACCAGTTGCTGCGGCAGAGCATGCAAGTAATTGTGTCTTACTCGCATCGCTATACACAAGATAACCGTCAACATAACCGTTCACGCTCCGTGCTCCCCAAGGAGAACCTGTTGCGCTACCATTATAAACTATATTCGTAACATTATAGAAAGCATCATTTCCGATACTCGTCACGCTCTCGGGGACGACAATACTTGTAAGACCTGTCATACCATAGCACAAATTAGCAGGAATATGCTCTACCGCACTTCCAAATACGAAAGATGTTATTTGGGTGGAGTTATCGAAGGGAGGAGTATCAGTACAATCTTTCGCATTCCAAACCACGCTTGTAAGACCACTGCAGCCTGCGAAAGCCCCCTCTCCAATGCTTGTCACGCTGTTTGGGATGGTCACACTCGTCAGACCGCTGCAGCCATAGAAAGCACTATTTCCAATGCTCGTCACGCTGTTGCCGATGGTTACGCTCGTAAGCCCACTGCATTCAGAGAAAGCACTATTTCCTATGCTTGTCACGCTGTTGCCGATGGTCACACTCGTAAGACCAGTGCAGCCAGAGAAAGCATTATCTCCGATACTCGTCACGCTGTTTGGGATGGTCACGCTCGTAAGACCACTGCATTCATAGAAAGCATTATCTCCGATACTCGTCACGCTCTCGGGGATGGTAATATCACCTGTTGCTTCTGTTAGACATTTGACGAGCTGCGTTTTTTCTACATCGCTAAATAATAATAAACCCTCTTTTGCTGCACAAACGCTACAGTTAGCTCCCCACGGACTGCCAATTGCAGAACCACCATACACTATATATTGAAGATTATTGCAGCCATAGAAAGCACTATTTCCAATGCTCGTCACGCTCTCGGGGATGGTGATTAAACCAATTGCTGCGGCAGAACATGCAAGTAATTGTGTCTTGCTCGCATCGCTATACACAAGATAACCGTCAACATAACCGTTCACGTTCCGTGCTCCCCAAGGAGAACCTGTCGCGCTACCATTATAAACGATATTCGTAACATTATAGAACGCAGAACTTCCAATGCTCGTCACGCTGTTGGGGATGGTCACGCTCGTCAGACCTGTGCAGCCTTGGAAAGCCCGCTCTCCTATGCTGGTCACGCTGTTGGGGATGGTCACGCTCGTAAGGCCAGTGCAGCTAGAGAAAGCATAACTGCCTATGCTCGTCACGCTGTTGCCGATGGTTACGCTCGTAAGACCTGTGCAGCCTTGGAAAGCCTCACTTCCAATGCTCGTCACGCTGTTGGGAATAGTTACGCTCGTAAGGCTGGTACAATTCCAGAAAGCATAATTTCCTATGCTCGTCACGCTGTTGGGAATTATCAAATCCGTAACTTTAGTGCCATTCAGATATAAATTATGAGCAGAGGATAAAGGATTCGACCCTGCATTCCCAAAACTTATTCCGCACCAAACTGCTATATCTGTTATATTCACGCTCGTAAGCCCATCGCAATCCGTGAAAGCTGAATTTCCTATGCTCGTCACGCTGTTGGGGATGGTCACGCTCGAAAGGCGACTGCAGTACCTAAAAGCAAAATCTCCGATGCTCGTCACGCTCTCGGGGATGGTCACACTCGTAAAACCACTGCAGCCACAGAAAGCCCTATCCCCTATGCTCGTAACGCTGTTAGGGATGATCACGCTCGTAAGACTCAAACAGCCTTCGAAAGCATAATCTCCTATGCTCGTAACTTCATTAGGCAGATTTACTGTCTTTATTTCGCGGCGATATGAATACCACGGAACCTGCGTATAATATGACCAATCCTTCATTGCTCCTGATCCTGTGATGGTTAGGGTTCCAGTAGAGGAGTCATAACTGTATGTAAGGTTGTCGCCGCAAGTGCCGCTGGCATCAGCAAATGCCACACCTATGCTCGCCCAAAACGCAAGCAAAAAAGTTAAAAGTTTTGTTTTCATTGTTGTAGAATTTATATTGTTTGTTAATTTGTTTGTTGTAGTTTTCATGGCACGCCGTTAGCGTGCACAAAAAAAGCGTGAAACACATTGTTTTCACGCTCATGAAGGCCTTCGCATTGCCCAAATCTCGGTAGAAAACACCTGATGCCCCACGCTGTGATATAAAATATCCCACCCACACCTTTGATTGTGTGGCATCAGGATACAATATACCCACGAAGGACGTCTAATGCTACTGTTGCGACCGAGATTTGAAAAGTTGCGAAGTTTTCATGAGTCGCAAAACAGCGTCAATAAACGCCATTAAATATGTCTTTTGCCGGAATTGCCTTCCGACACCGCAAAGTTAATAAAAGTTTTTCAAACAGCAATTATTGAGACTGACTATCTATATCTACGGCTTTCGTTTCTAAGGACATAAAGGGACTTTGGCTTTTCATCTAAGGACTTAGGGGGCCAGGATTTTAGCCCCATAGGGGCTGTACAGAAAACGGGAATGGTGTGCCGCCGCTAACGCGGCTTGAATGTGGTGTGCGATGCGTACCGTGGGTTATGTTCGCTGACGCTCACTCACCCACGGCTAACATTGTGTCACCGCTAACGCGGTTTTCAGCGCAAGCATCAATTTTATTTAGCCCCGTAGGGGCGGCACAAAATTAGCCGTGGGTGAAACCCACGGAACCCCACAACCCATTCGTCCAATTCGTTTAATTAGTGAACCAAAAACCACCAAACCAAAACTAAACCCATTCGTTAAAATCCGTGCCATTCGTGAGCCAAAACCAAGGACACTACATGTCGTGTCCCTACAAGTCTAATTGTTGACCATTAAAAAGTTTGCGACCTTGTTTTTAATAGTTTGCAAAAAAAAGAGAAGGACTCGGCTTATTTACGTGAGCAATAACTCTGTAATAATAGGATTAGGGCTACCTCAAGCCTTTGTAATCTGCCATACCCGAAGGCGCAGCCCGCCATTGGCTAAAGGTTACACCCCTCTGAAAATAAATTTGTTGAGTCTGCCAGTTCCTAATCACCGAACCCTTCTCATAAGGATGATGCCGCCGACATTTCTCCGTCGGACAATGCAAATGTAACACATTTTATTCAAACAGCCAAAACCGCAACACATTTTTTTACGAAATAAAGCAAAAATAATCACAGATTGTTCATTAGAATTTGTTTTAGAGTTAACTTTTTCCCGCTCAATACAAACAAACTTTTAGCATTATTGTCATATCCTACTGACATTTTGTCACAACCTGCACTTTGGCATGATATTAGACATTATTAAGCGTAATGAAAAAATATTTAACTAAAAACAATAAACAATGCTTAACATCAAACCCTTAGCCGACCGCGTGCTCATTAAGCCCGCTCCGGCAGAAGAAAAAACAGTCGGTGGCATCATCATTCCCGACAACGCAAAAGAGAAACCCCTCAAAGGCGAAGTGCTCGCAGTTGGACACGGGACTAAAGACGAAGAAATGGTCCTCAAAGCCGGTGACAACGTGCTGTACGGAAAATACTCAGGCACAGAAGTCGAACTCGACGGAGAAAAGTTCCTTATCATGCGTCAATCCGACGTTTTGGCAGTCATAGCGTAAATAATCCGAAGACACCAAAAATTTTAACTCATAACCACAATAAATTATGGCAAAAGAAATTTCATTCAACATAGACGCTCGCGAAGAGCTCAAAAAAGGCGTTGACGCGCTCGCCAATGCCGTTAAAGTTACACTTGGTCCTAAAGGCCGTAACGTAATCATAGAGAAAAAGTTCGGTGCGCCGCACATCACGAAAGACGGCGTTACCGTGGCAAAGGAGATTGAACTCGCCGAGCCGATGCAGAACCTCGGAGCGCAACTCGTCAAGGAAGTCGCTTCAAAGACTGGTGACCAAGCCGGTGACGGCACCACCACCGCTACCGTGCTCGCACAGTCAATCGTCAGCGTAGGACTCAAAAACGTTACCGCCGGAGCCAACCCCATGGAACTCAAGCGCGGCATTGACAAGGCCGTTACCGCTGTAGTAGGCTGCATCAAAGAGCAGTCGAAAGAAGTGGGAGCCAACTACGAGCAAATCGAGCAAGTGGCCACAATTTCAGCCAACAACGATACCGAAATCGGCAAACTCATCGCTGACGCCATGAAGCGCGTTTCAAAAGACGGCGTAATCACCATTGAAGAAGCCAAAGGCACTGACACACACATCGACGTTGTCGAAGGCATGCAGTTTGACCGTGGATACATCTCACCATACTTCGTAACCAACACCGAGAACATGGAATGTGAGATGGAGAAACCTTATATTCTCATCCACGACAAAAAGATTTCCAACCTCAAAGAGTTGCTGCCAGTTCTCGAACCTGCCGTGCAAAGCGGACGCCCGCTGCTCATCATCGCCGAAGACGTTGACAGCGAGGCCCTCACCACGTTGGTCGTAAACCGCCTGCGCGCACAACTCAAGATTTGCGCCGTCAAAGCACCAGGATTTGGTGACCGCCGCAAAGAAATGCTGCAGGACATCGCCACACTCACAGGAGGACTCGTAATCAGCGAAGAACAGGGCATCAAACTCGAAAACGCTACACTCGAAATGCTCGGCACTGCTGAAAAGGTTACCGTCAACAAAGACAACACCACCATCGTAAACGGCAACGGCGACAAAGAGCAAATCGCGGCACGTGTGGCACAAATCAAGGCTCAAATCGCAAAGACCACATCAGACTACGACCGCGAGAAACTGCAGGAAAGACTCGCAAAACTCTCTGGCGGAGTTGCTGTGCTCTATGTGGGCGCACCCAGCGAGGTTGAGATGAAAGAGAAAAAGGACCGCGTTGACGACGCACTGAGCGCAACTCGCGCAGCACTCGAAGAAGGCATCGTGCCCGGAGGCGGCGTGGCATACATTCGCGCACAAGAGAAACTCGAAGCACTCAAAGGAGACAACGAGGACGAGCAGACAGGTATCGAAATCGTGCGCAGAGCCATCGAAGAGCCTCTCCGCCAAATAGTTGACAACGCAGGCAAAGAAGGTGCCGTAGTTGTGCAAAAAGTTCGCGAAGGAAAGAATGACTTCGGATATAACGCACGCGCCGACAAATATGAATACCTCTTCGCCGCAGGAGTTGTTGACCCGGCTAAAGTGGCACGCGTGGCACTCGAAAACGCTGCCTCGATAGCAGGAATGTTCCTCACGACCGAATGCGTCATCGTAGAGAAGAAAGAAGAAAATCCCGCGCCTGCAATGCCAGCAATGGGAGGAGGAATGGGAGGCATGATGTAATCGTCAACGCCTATCGACCAACAAGACAATAAAAACAGTAAACACAAGGGCTTCAGCAACGACAAACTGAAGCCCTTGCTGTTTTTAATAACGGCAATTCACACATAATAGGCAAATAGCATTCTTTTGTTAACGCAAATCGGTTCATTAGACCGACCGCAGTAGTAATGAACGATTTTGGGTTAAACCACATTTTTACTACCTATAGCATAGCCTTTGCCCCGAACCGACAAGAAGTAAACAGCACGCATAACACCGGGGGAATTAAATTGCGCAAAAAATTAAGAAAAAATCAGTTAACTCATTGTCAAATAAAAAAAATTCCGTACCTTTGCAAACCGATTACGACGACAAGGAATTAACTAACAGATTATTAACAAAAAACAAGATACTGAAATGTCAAAAGTTTGTCAGATTACAGGTAAAAGGGCAATGGTGGGTTGCAACGTGTCGCACTCAAAACGCCATACTAAACGTACATTTGACGTTAACCTGTTCCGTAAAAAATTCTACTGGGTAGAGCAAGACTGCTGGATTGTTCTCAAAGTTTCAGCAGCAGGACTTCGCACAATCAACAAAATCGGGCTTGACGCAGCATTGCGCCGTGCCGGACTTTATGCACCTTTCAAAAGTGCCGCACAAGAAGCCTTACTTTATGCATAACCACTAAAAATTTGAACGCATTATGGCAAAGAAAACTAAAGACGCACGCGTGCAAGTTATTCTTGAGTGCACCGAACACAAGGCAAGCGGCATGCCCGGCACATCACGCTACATAACAACCAAAAACCGCAAAAACACCCCAGAGCGTCTGGAGTTGAAAAAATACAACCCCATACTGAAACGCTACACCATTCACAAAGAAATCAAATAATTAAACTACTATGGCAAAAAAAGTTGTGGCTACACTGCAACAAGGTGCTGGCCGGTCTTTCTCAAAAGTAATCAAAATGGTGAAATCTCCCAAATCCGGTGCTTACGTATTCGAGGAGAAAATCGTGCATAACGACGACTTGAAAGCTTATCTCGCTAAATAAAGCTTCTAATCAAATAAACATAAAACTCGTCAGACCCTTCGTAAAGAGGATTTTGATGAGTTTTTTGTTATTATGCTTGCAAATCTCAAAAAAAAACTTTACTTTTGCAACACTAATCTAATCTAACAATAAACTAACAACTCATCTAAAACAATTATCACCATGGCTTACAAAATTTCTGACGCTTGCCTTGCTTGCGGAACATGTATTGACGAATGCCCAGTTGGAGCTATTTCAGAAGGCGACATCTATTCTATTGACCCTGATGCTTGCACCGAATGCGGAACTTGCGCATCTGTTTGCCCATCTGAAGCAATCAGCCTCTAATCAATCTGATAAGCATTAAACTAAAATCAGGATACCTGCCAAAGGTATCCTTATTTTTTACTTGATGAAAAACGAATGTTATCTGCCTTGTCACCTTACCTTGGCACCACCAACGGTGTATTTTACCCCGTCACGAACGATATATATAATTCCGTTTTCATACACCTTCACGGCAGCCTCGCGCGGCAAGGACACGCGTTCAAGACCTGTTCCGGAACCTCCTAACAAATTTATGTAGAACAAATTGCGGCTGTCGCCTTTAAGGATAGTGTGCGTGCCAGCCTCAAGATCGATGGTCAGCACATTGGTGTCTGACGTATATTTCTTGCTGTCAACCTTGATGTTGCCCGTTTCGCCTTCGGCAAATACAAGATAGAGCGTCAATGACTCGCTGGTTGTGAAAGTGATTATCGTGGATGACTCCATCTTCAGCGCTGTGTCATATACCACACCATTAACTGTCGCCGTCCCCTTGCCGGTGCTATAGCTGCCTACTACTGTATAGAAGTTAGATGACGGTTTACCGCCTGTGAAGTAGCACTCGTAGCCACCACTGCCAGGCTGAGGCTCATCAATGACTGCCGGTTCAAAATCATCACCGCCAAGTATGCCCGTTGCCGACGGGGAATAGTCGTCAATAGCAGACGACAGGGCTGTTATGAGCTCGTAATTGGTGTCTTCACTATTGGGAAACGACCATTTGAAATCGCCATGCCCCAGCCGCCCGGCACCGCGCTCGCCAGTAACAACAGAGGGAACGTCGGACGCGGCATCAGCCAAATAAGAATACATTATTGAGCCATCAGTGTCAAAATTGTTGTAGCTTGTTCCGCCCTTTTTGCAGACCACATTTGACGGAACTTGCTCGGCACGTGAAGCCACCTCGTATGCGTCAAAATGTATGTAATTGGTACGATTATACGGAGCATAAGTATAACTGCCCGTCAGCACATTGTTAAAAGCCTTAATTATCCCACCGTCTTCATTAGAGAAAGTAGGAGCGTTGGTTTCGTCTGCACCCATCTTGGTGTCAGTGCCTTGCATCGAAATCAGCATTGGCTTTTTGGTGTTGCGGAAATAATTAGCCTCTGCGAAAATCGATGCGCCCATCGTTGCGCCTATTCCATACTTTGCGTTGCCATCATAATAGTTGTTATACACATGCACAGACATAGTGCGCACACGAGGATGGCGAGAGTCTGAATGGTCAAACCAGTTGTGGTGATAGGTAACATATTTGTCAGCAGATTCGGTACCCTGACCACACAGGAAGGTCTTGCCGGTGTCAAAGAAGTGGTTGTATGATACCGTCACCATCGTAGACTGCGCTTTAGTGTCGGCAGAACCGTCGCCCTTGATGTGGTCGCCGCTGCCTTGCTTACCATAGAAGAAGTCGCAGTTGTGAAGCCAAATATGCGAGTTCTCTGTATCCATTGACACGCCATCGTCCATTGCGCGCATGAAACCAAGATTACGTACTTCAACACTCGTGGAATTACGTATCAGCAGCCCGAAACCTTTGAACGTGGCGTCATCGCCTATGCCCTCTATCGTCATATTGATGGGAGAATATCCTTTGCGGCCTTTAATCTGCAAGCCCTCCTCTGAACTGCCAAGCGAATCCAAATCGCTCAAATATATGGTGCCCAATACACGAACAACCAGCGGACGCGTCTCTACTCCTTTCTGATATCCGTCGATAATGTGCTGAATGCCAACACATGGGTTTTGCTTTGCGCCTGCAATCACCGCACTCATCGTTTTTGCCGTTTTGCGCGTCAGGTAGAGCACTATGGCATTGTCCTTCAGCGTGCCATTATCCTTATATGCACCAACACCACCTGTCCACTGGTGGTGGGCAAAACCTGAGCGGTCAAAAGCCGTAACATCAATCAAGTTAGTCTCAACGGCTGCAGACACTTGCTCATCACCAGACGACACTGGCACTATGCGAAGTGTCCATTTGCCAGGCGTAAGACCAACAGCATCAGCGCGAACATACCCGTCATAAGTTCTTACCAATTCTTTATCAAGTTTCACAGCCTCACCAGACTCGGGCACTGCATAAACATTTACATTTTCATAATCTCCTATCGTGAAAGTCGTGTAAGCAGACTCGTGCCAACCGCCGGCACTGACTATGTAAACCTGACCAAACATAACCACAGGCAGCACAAAAAGCAAAAAAGCAAAAATAATCTTGTTGTTCATGATATCATCATTTAGCTTGTTATAATTCTTTAAGATGGTATAATACTGTTTTTTATAGTTTATAATTAGCGGGCTTCATAAGAAACGAGTTCTCTATATCGGGTTTCAGATTCGGATTTAGTGCTACGCGCAGCAACAAGCGTCCAATTTTATGTCGTTGGCAATAATCAACAAACGTTTCCTTATGGTAGTCAAAATCGTCCTGCCAGTGATTAGTGGGACTTACGTTGCAGTACGCAAAAGTGTTAAACAACGCTGTGGCATTGTCCTCATCAGCGCCCTCAACTATGCGGTCAAGATTATTTACCTCTGGTGCAATCACCGTGACACCCTTCGCACGCAGTCGTTCCACTAACGGAACGACCACTTGGGGCATGGCTTTACGCACATCAGCCAAATCAAAATTGCTGTACGCCGAATTCCCGATCCGCTGCCCTACCCTCAACTGCACCACGTTAACATCAATGCCGCCAAAAAGCGTGTCCCATTCCTTAAGTTCAAGAACGTTATCTGCGTTCATCGTGTAGTTTATGCGCAGTCTGAAATTAGGATATTCTTTCTTCGCCTCCTCAATCTGGCGAACGAGCTCCCGAAAATGCCCGTGCTTGCCGTTCGCACCCATCATGAACTCGTATGTTTCTTCACGAATTCCGTGAAGTGACAGCGTGATCTCATCAAGCCCAGACGAAACCATATCAATGAGTAGGCTTTTGTTGAGCAGGGCTCCATTGGTCGTTATCGAAATGTAAGGCACTCCATATCTTTTGCCCATTTCAATAAGCCTCTTCATACCCTCATAGTCCATCGTCGGCTCGGCACCGCAACCAATCTGAAGTTTCAGCGCATGCGGTAGCAAGGCTTTGCCCATCGCCTCAAGGTCGTCAGCCGTCAACTTACCGCGCCGTGTTTTACGCTCTGCCTCATCGCTGAAATAGCACATCCGACAACGGTAGTTGCAGGCATACACACTGTCAACATATACTCCTATGCAACGTCGCCTAAGCACATACATCAACCACAAACCCAACAGACGTACACGCGGGTTTCGCAAAATGCTGGCAAATTTAAGCAGGCGGTAGATTTTCATTGATTATCGGAATTGAAAAATGCTGTACTATCTGCGGCAAACAAAACGCCACTTTGTTTTGACCCCTGCAGCAACTACCTCACCACGACAAGCATTCAGACTGTCATTTAGCGTGTGGATGGTCAATGGTGTAGTGGAGTCCGCGGCTTTCTTTGCGCTCGAGGGCTTGGCGTGTGATGATGTAGCCCACGTTAATCATATTGCGCAGTTGGCAGATGTCGGCAGTAGCCTTCACACGCTTGAAAAGATCCTCAGTTTCTTCGTAGAGCAGGTCGAGCCTTTCAAGAGCACGACGAAGGCGTAAGTCACTGCGCACGATGCCAACATAGGTTGACATCACCTGCTCTACCTCTTTCATATCCTGACTGATGAGCACTTTCTCCTCATTGGTCATAGTACCCTCATCATTCCATTCCGGCACACGCTCGTTGAAATTATACTCATCAATGTGTTTGAGTGAATGCTGCGCGGCAGCCTCGGCGTAAACCACAGCCTCAATCAGTGAGTTAGAGGCAAGCCTGTTGCCGCCGTGAAGACCTGTGCATGAGCACTCACCAACTGCATAAAGCCTGTGTATGGTGCTCTGCGCATCAAGGTCAACCTTGATGCCACCGCACATATAGTGGGCGCACGGAACAACAGGTATGTAATCTTTGGTGATATCTATGCCGATAGAAAGGCACTTGGCGTAGATATTGGGGAAATGGTGTTTTGTCTCTTCTGGATCCTTGTGCGTAACATCAAGACACACATGATCAAGCGCATGGATTTTCATCTCATTGTCAATTGCCCTCGCCACGATGTCGCGCGGAGCGAGCGAAAGCCTCTCGTCGTATTTCTGCATAAACTCTTCGCCATTGGGCAGACGGAGTATGCCGCCATAGCCACGCATCGCCTCTGTGATGAGGTAAGCAGGATGCGTCTCTTGCGGATTGTAGAGCGCAGTGGGATGGAACTGAACAAATTCCATATCCTGCACCCTGCCCTTAGCGCGATAAACCATTGCAATGCCATCACCTGTGGCAATGTTAGGATTGGTTGTGGTCAGATAAACAGCACCAGTACCGCCTGTCGCCATCAACGTCACTTTAGACAAATAGGTATCTATCTTCTGTGTGTCGGGATTTAGAATGTAAGCCCCGTAGCACTCAAGATCGGGAGTGCGCCTTGTTACCCTAACGCCAAGATGGTGTTGGGTGATAATCTCTACCGCAAAATGATTTTCAAGAACTTCAATATTGGGATGCTTGCGAACTGCTGCCATCAGTCCGCGCTGGATTTCAGCACCTGTGTCATCGGCATGGTGCAGGATGCGGAACTCGCTGTGCCCGCCCTCGCGGTGCAGGTCAAAAGTGCCGTCCTCCTTGCGGTCGAAATTAACACCCCATTCCACAAGCTGACGAATCTGTTCAGGAGCCTCCGTTACCACTTTACGAACGGCTTCGGGATCAGAAATGTAGTCTCCGGCTACCATAGTATCGTTAATGTGCTTTTCAAAGTCATCTACCGCCAAATTGGTTACCGAAGCGACACCGCCTTGAGCAAAACGGGTGTTAGCCTCATCAAGGGTTGACTTACACACAAGCGCAACTTTGCCCTTATGAGCAACCTTAAGAGCAAAGCTCATTCCGGCGATACCACCGCCGATTACAAGAAAATCATATTTTTTTGTCATTGATGTATAATATTTTAAGAAAAAATCTTATAAGACAGCGAATTTCTATTTCTTATCATAATTCAACGCCCACCTGCAAAAGAGCAACAGACATACGCAAGTTGCAACGGCTGCAATAGTATAGGCTATCCACCTGTGCTCGGGAGCAAAGTTGAAGCCCTCGGGAGCAATAAATATGTAACTGCTGCACACCATGGTCATAAACAATGCAGGCAACAATGCTATCAAATAACCGTAGGACAAAAGACGACTTGATTTGGACTCTGTAACACCAGACGATGCGATTTTGCATTTTTTATATAGCCACACTGTGCCCATCCACAACGTGAACACAGCAAGAGTCTGGTTGGTCCAAGAGAAATAACGCCATACGACATCAAAATTGACAAATGTCATGGCATAGACCATCAAAAAAAGAGGCAAGGAAATATATAGTCTTTTGTAAATGACTTTTTGGTCAAGTTTAAGGAAATCGGCAACTATGAGCCTTGCGCTCCTCAATGCCGTGTCGCCAGAAGTGATTGGCGCCGCAATTACCCCGATTATAGCCAAAATACCACCTACAGCACCAAGCCATGAGCGTGAAATGCGGTCAATAACCAGTGCGGCGATGTTTTCACCCTGATGTTCCGCAGCAAAAGCTTGCAAGCCATCGATGCCATATAATCCCTTTTCCGGGTCAGCGAAGAAAGTGCCTGCAGCTGCAGCCCATATAAGCGCAAGAATGCCCTCAACCACCATTGCTCCATAGAATATCCAACGGCCCTGACGTTCATTAGTTACGCAACGGGCCATAAGAGGAGATTGAGTGCCATGAAAACCGCTTATCGCACCGCAAGCGATAGACACAAACATCATAGGGAACAGCGGCATTCCGTTGGTTTGACGGTTTTGCAAACCATCTGTCAACTCGGGCATCGAAGATGCATGACTGCCAAACATTACGACCATTATGCCTAAGCCCATAAACAGCAGAATCGCGCCAAACAAAGGATAAAACCTGCCTATGAGTTTGTCAACAGGCAGAAGCGTGGCAAGCATATAGTACGCAAAAATGATTAAAAGCCATGTTTTAATACTGACCGAATCCCACAGTCCGTGAAGCAATGCCGCTGGCCCTGTCATAAATGTAGTGGTAAGCAAAATCAACAGCACCAATGACAAAACACGCATAAACTGCCTGACTGCCGTGCCCAACTCGTCGCCAACCATTTCTGGCAGGCTTACACCACCCTTGCGAAGCGATATCATGCCAGAAAGATAGTCATGAACACCGCCGGCGAAAATCGTTCCGAACACTATCCACAGGAAAGCCGACGGACCATAGAATATGCCCATAATAGCACCGAAAATAGGACCTAGTCCAGCAATATTAAGAAACTGAACCAAAAACACGCGCCAAGCTGACATGGGAACAAAGTCCACACCATCAGCACGGCTTAACGCAGGAGTTTCGCGAGATGGCTCTACACCAAATACACGCTCAACAAGCGTTCCATAGGTCAGAAAACCTACGACAAGCAAAACAATTGATACTATAAATGTTAACATATTACAACTTATTTAGTATATTTTTTGCACGAACTGACGTGAATAACATTTCTGATACAAAGTTACGCTTTTTCTGCGATAAGACGAAATTTTGAGATAATAGTATTGCCACAAAGATGCAATAAAACAGCTTTACGCATTCGATTAAAGAAATCATAAAAAAAGCCATGCGGATTGCATGGCTTTTTTATGGTGTTCACCAAGTTCTTATTCTGCGGCAGGAGCTTCAGCAGCAGGTGCTGCTTCTTGCTTTTCTGCTGCTTTTTTTTCTGCTGCTTCAGCAGTGGGAGCGGCTTTCTTTGAAGAACGGCGAGTGCGAGTTGATTTCTTAGCTGGTTTGTTGGTGAGCATGTTCTCATTGTAATCAACAAGTTCAATGATGCACATATCAGCACCATCACCAAGACGGAAACCTGTTTTAAGTATGCGGGTATAACCTCCGGGACGATTTGCTATTTTCTCAGCAATTTCACCAAAGAGTACTTTGATAACTTCTTTTTGTTTGAGATGAGCAAACACAAGACGGCGGTTTGCAGTAGAGTCATTTTTGGCCTTTGTCATCAGTGGCTCCAGATATTGGCGCAGAGCTTTGGCTTTGGCTACTGTGGTTGAAATGCGTTTGTGCAACAGCAGCGAGCAAGCCATGTTAGAAAGCATTGCGGAACGGTGCGAAGCTGTACGGCCGAGGTGATTGAAAGATTTATTATGTCTCATTTTATTTATTCTTTATCGAGTTTGTATTTTGACACATCCATGCCGAACGACAAGTTGTGCTTTTCAAGTATTTCATCAAGTTCGGTGAGCGACTTCTTACCGAAGTTGCGGAACTTGAGCAGGTCATTGCGATGGTATGAAACAAGTTGTCCCATAGTCTCCACATCTGCAGCCTTAAGGCAGTTGAGTGCACGGACTGAAAGATCCATATCAACGAGTTTAGTCTTAAGGAGTTGCCTCATTTTAAGGCTTTCCTCGTCGTATTCAGCTTCGCCAGTACCTTCTTGCACTTCAAGTTGCATTTTCTCGTCAGAGAAGAGCATGAAGTGATAAATAAGGATATTGGCAGCCTCTTTCAATGCGTCTTTGGGGGAGATGGAACCGTCGGTAACGATTTCTATCGTTAGTTTCTCGTAGTTCGTAATGCCCTCCACACGGTAGTCCTCAACAGAATACTTAACATTGACGATAGGAGTGTAGATTGAGTCAATCGGAATCACACCTATTACATCGTCGGGTTTTGCGTTCTCCTCTGCCGGTGTCCAACCACGACCTTTGTTGATGGTCAGTTCGAGTTGGAAATTTGCTGACAGGTCCATCTCGCAAATGAGTTGTTCAGGATTGAGAACGGTAAAATGCTTGAGTGATTTGTTGAGTTCGCCTGCTTTGAATTCATTGGCGTTTGACACTGAGACTGTTATTGTTTCAGAGTCAATTCCTTCAACGGTTTGTTTGAAACGGACTTGCTTGAGATTCAATATGATGTTGGTCACATCAGTAATTACGCCAGGAATTGTGGCAAATTCGTGGTCAACACCAGGGATTTTAATCGCAGTAATGGCAAATCCTTCCAATGAGCCTAAAAGTACACGACGAAGAGCGTTACCGATGGTGGTACCGTAACCCTGCTCTAGGGGGCGGAATTCGAACCTACCCTTGGTTGGAGTCGATTCCAACAGGAATACTTCTTCCGGTTTTTGAAATGCTAAAATTGCCATGAATTCAGTTTTTATTTGGAATACAATTCAACGATAAGTTGTTCTTTGATATTTTCAGGAATTTCTTCGCGTACGGGAAGTTGCAGATATTTTCCTGATTTCTCGGCCTCATTCCATTCGAGCCAAGGATATTTGCTGTGATTAAAACCAGCAAGGCTTTCGGCAATGTTTTCGAGAGATTTAGAGCGTTCGCGGACAGCAACAACCTGACCGGGTTTGATGCGGCATGAAGGTATGTTAACCACTTTACCATCAACAGTAATGTGACGGTGGCTAACGAGTTGACGAGCAGCTGCACGTGTAGGAGCTATGCCAAGGCGATAAACGATGTTGTCAAGGCGTGACTCAAGGAGTTGGAGAAGGATTTCACCAGTGATACCTTTGGAACGTTGCGCATGCTCAAAAGTGATACGGAATTGACGTTCAAGAACACCATAAGTGTATTTTGCTTTCTGCTTTTCAGCCAACTGCGTGCCGTATTCAGAATTTTTCTTGCGGCGGTTGATGCCGTGTTGCCCGGGTGCGTAGTTTTTCTTTGAGAGAACTTTGTCCGGTCCGAAGATGGGTTCTCCAAAACGGCGGGCGATTTTTGATTTTGGACCAATATATCTTGCCATATTGTTAAAGTCTTAATGATTAATAATGAATTATACTCTTCTGCGTTTGGGAGGTCTGCAGCCATTGTGCGGCATTGGCGTAACGTCAATTATTTCGACAACTTCAATACCGGCTCCGTGGCAGGTGCGAATAGCTGATTCACGGCCATTGCCTGGACCTTTAACGTATGCTTTAACTTTGCGCAAACCGAGGTCATAAGCTACCTTAGCGCAGTCTTGAGCTGCCATCTGTGCGGCATAAGGGGTGTTCTTTTTAGAACCACGGAAACCCATTTTACCTGCAGAAGACCATGAAATAACTTGGCCTTCACCGTTGGCGAGCGTTACTATTACGTTATTGAAAGAAGAGTACACGTGCAGCTGACCTACACCGTCGACTTTTACAACACGTTTTTTGGCTGAAACAGTTTTCTTTGCCATAATGATAATAATTTTCTAAAATTCGTTAATTACTTAGTTGCTTTCTTCTTGTTAGCCACTGTTTTCTTCTTACCTTTGCGGGTACGGGCATTGTTTTTGGTTGACTGTCCGCGAACGGGAAGTCCAAGACGATGGCGAATACCACGATAGCATCCGATATCCATCAGACGTTTGATATTCAACTGAACTTCCGAACGCAAATCACCTTCAACCTTGTACTGCGTGCCGATGATTTCACGAATTTTAGCTGCTTGGTCGTCAGTCCAATCCTGCACTTTTACCGAGGGTTCTACACCTGCCTCGGCGAGGATTTTTCTTGCACT
The DNA here is from genome assembly GCA_017454915.1 of Paludibacteraceae bacterium. Taxonomy (GTDB): domain Bacteria; phylum Bacteroidota; class Bacteroidia; order Bacteroidales; family Paludibacteraceae; genus UBA3747. Next base: position 45,372 of record JAFTCC010000021.1, on the reverse strand, counting down.
ACTGCGGCCTATTCCGTAGATGTAGGTCAAACCGACCTCCCCATGCTTGTTTTGGGGCAAATCTACTCCGACAATTCTAATAGCCATAATTTGGTAATAAAAATTTAATTGGTTTTACTTAACGCCGAGGATTAGCCTTGACGCATTTTCATTTTTGGACTTTTTTTGTTGATTACATAAAGACGCCCTTTGCGACGAACTATCTTGCAGTCGTCGTTGCGCTTTTTTACTGATGCTCTTACTTTCATTTTCGTATAGGAGTTTAAGAAGTTTTGACAATAATACGGCAAAAGCCGGCAATACACCTAAAATCTATTACTTATAACGGAACGAGATGCGGCCTTTCGACAAATCGTAGGGGGACATTTCTACACGGACCTTGTCACCCGTAAGGATTTTGATATAATGAAGTCGCATTTTGCCAGAAATATGGGCGGTTATTTGATGCCCATTTTCAAGTTCAACTCTAAACATAGCATTACTCAACGCCTCAACTACGGTGCCGTCAAGTTCTATTGCTTGCTGTTTTGCCATATATCTTACTGGTTATCAATTATCTCACGACAAAAACAGGCGAACGGGGAATGCGTATCGCCAATTTTTTTGCAAAGTTACGATTTTTTTTTGTTATATGAAACGTTCTTTGAGAACTTCTTTAATTAAATCGTATGAAGATAGGATTTCTGCCTGGCCTTTACGTATCACCACACAATGCTCATAATGTGCTGAAAGTTTATGGTCAGCAGTGCGGACAGTCCATCCGTCATCATCAAAATTAACGTATCGTTCACCCTGACAGACCATCGGCTCAATGCAAATTACCATGCCAGGCACTAATTTTTTGCCATTGCCGCGCATACCATAATTGTCAACTTGAGGATCTTCATGCATCTCCCTTCCTATCCCATGACCAGCAAGTTCCCTCAAAACAGAGTAACCGTTAGATTCATTGTGGACTTGAATGGCATTTGACACGTCACCTAAACGATGACCAGCAACAGCTTGGGCTATTCCTTTATAAAGCGATTCTTTTGTTACGGTAAGGAGTTTGCGGGCTTCGGCAGAAATGTTGCCCACAGGAAATGTGTAGGCGAAATCTCCATAGAAGCCATCTTTAAGTACCGTTGTGTCGATAGTGATAATGTCACCATCTTTAAGAACAACTTTATCAGAAGGTATTCCATGCACCACAACATCATTAACAGATGTGCAAAGAGTGGCAGGAAAACCCTCATAACCCAAACAGCCAGGTATTGCTCCGTGGTCTCTTATGCATTGTTCGGCAATTTTATCCAGCTGAAGCGTAGAAACACCCGGCTGAATGGCTTTCGCCACTTCAGCCAGGGTGATTCCGAGAATTCGGTTGCTTTCTTTAATACGCTGGATTTGCTCTTCTGTTTTTAGCGTTATCATACTAACTGAATTAGTAGATGGCCGCAGTAGAGCGTCCCATTATTCTTCCAGATTCAAGAAAACCGTCGTAATTGCGCTCGTTAAGTCTTGCCTCTATTTGAGCCAGCGTGTCCAGTATTACACCAACAAGAATGAGCAATGAAGTTCCGCCGAAGAACTGTGCAAACTCTTGACTAACACCCAAGAGGCGGGCGATAGCTGGGAGTACAGCTACCATGGCAAGGAAGATTGAGCCGGGAAGAGTTATACGCGACATGATCGTGTCAATGAACTCTGCGGTTTTCTTGCCTGGCTTAACGCCGGGGATGAAACCATTGTTCTGTTTGAGGTGTTCTGCCATTTGCTGTGGGTTAATAATTATGGCAGTGTAGAAATAGGTAAACAGGATAATCAGCAGAGCGAACACGAAGTTATACCAGAAACCATTGTTGTCCATAAAAGCTCTGATGAAACCAGTTGCTGATTCAGCATTAGCGAATCCCACGATGGTGATAGGTATAAACATTATGGCCTGCGCAAAGATGATAGGCATAACGTTAGCTGCATTGACCTTGAGGGGCAAGAAACTGCGCCCACCACCATATTGCATGTTGCCGCGCTGTTGTTTGGCATATTGGATAGGCACTCTTCTGGTTCCTTGTACGAGCAAAACTGACAAGGCAACAACCACAAGGAGGAAGAACAACTCCACGAGGAACATTATCAAACCGCCGCCTGCATCGCCAAGACGCGAAGCGAACTCCTTGATAAGGGCACCCGGGAGACGGGCTATGATACCTATCAAAATTATGAATGATATGCCGTTGCCTACACCTTTATCGGTTATGCGTTCTCCAAGCCACATTACAAACATCGAACCTGCGCAAAGAATGATGGTTGATGAGAACCTGAACCAGAATCCGTCAGGCATCGGAGAGCCAGTCTGAGCCATTTGCACGCCGAGGTTAACGAGGTAAGACGGACCTTGAATAAGGAGAATTACCACCGTCAGATAGCGCACAATTTGGTTCATCTTGGTACGGCCACTCTCACCTTCCTGTTGCATTTTCTGGAAATAAGGAACAGCAATGGTGAGAAGCTGGATCACGATTGAAGCGGAGATGTATGGCATTATACCGAGCGCAAAAATCGATGCATTAGAGAACGCTCCACCAGAGAACATGTCTATCAGTGCCATAAGGCCACCAGCTGTCTGGCTTTTCAGTTCGGTAAGTGCATCGGGATCAATACCCGGTAGCACGACAAAAGAACCGAAGCGGTAGATGAGCACGAACAAAGTCGTGATGAACAACCTATAGCGCAGGTCTTCTATCCGCCAGATGTTTTTTATCGCTTGAATAAACTTCATGAGTATTCCTTAATAATATTAAAGTTTAACGATTTGTCCGCCAGCAGCTTCTATGGCTTCTTGGGCAGATTTTGAGAAGGCGTGAGCCTTAACCTCGATTTTGGCAGTCAGAGTGCCACGACCAAGGATTTTAACTAAAGCGGTTTTGCTTACGAAACCGGCTTCGCGCAGATCAGAAACAGAAATTGAGGTGAGGTTAGCCGTTTCAGCAAGATGCTGGAGAACGTCAAGGTTGATAGCCTTATACTCTACTCTATTTATGTTTTTGAAACCAAACTTAGGCAAGCGGCGATGGATAGGCATTTGACCGCCTTCGAAACCTATTTTCTTCTTATAGCCAGAACGCGACTTTGCGCCTTTATGACCGCGGGTAGAAGTACCTCCAAGACCTGAACCGGCACCGCGGCCGATACGTTTGCGGGTTTTGGTGGAACCAAGAGCGGGTTTGAGATTATGTAACTCCATATTGTTTTTTTATTAAGCAAGGGGAGGAGCCGGCAGCGTTAGCAGCCGGACTTCCCTTAATTGATTATTAAAATACTTTTACCAAGTGGTTTACTTTAGCGACCATTCCGAGAATTTGCGGAGTAGCCTCGTGTTCAACCACGTCGTCAATTTTGCGCAATCCAAGCGCCTGCATGGTGAGTTTTTGGTTTTTTGAGCACTTGATGGTGCTTCTCACTTTTTGAATTTTGATAGTAGCCATCTTAATATGCTTTTTATCCGTTAAAAACTGTTTCGAGTGACACGCCTCTGTTTTGAGCCACCATGTGAGCGTCCCTGAGTTCAGAGAGAGCAGAGATAGTAGCTTTAACGAGATTGTGGGGGTTTGACGAGCCTTTCGACTTAGCAAGCACGTCTGTGATGCCAGCGCTCTCCAACACGGCACGCATTGCACCACCAGCCTTTACGCCTGTACCTTGTGAAGCGGGAGCAAGGAAAACTCTTGCGCCGCCAAATTTGGCAATTTGCTCGTGGGGTATTGTTCCGTTGAGCACCGGTATGCGAATGAGGTTCTTTTTTGCGGCTTCTGTGCCTTTCGCGATGGCTGCCTGAACTTCACCTGCTTTGCCGAGACCATATCCGATGACGCCATTACCGTCGCCAACTACTACTATGGCTGCAAAGGTGAAAGTGCGTCCGCCCTTTGTTACTTTGGTGACGCGGTTGACAGCTACAAGCCTGTCTTTCAAATCCAAGTCATTTGTTGTTTTTACTCTGTTCATATTCGTAGCCATTAGAAGTTAAGTCCGGCCTCGCGCGCGGCGTCAGCCAGTTGTTTTACACGTCCATGATAAAGATAACCATTGCGGTCAAAAACCACTTTGGACACACCAGCTTCTTGTGCTTTTGAAGCTATGAGCTTACCAACTTGGGCAGCCTGTTCCATTTTTGTTACTTTATCTTTTATATTTAATGAAGATGCTGCAGCAAGCGTCTTACCGAGTTGGTCATCAACAATCTGAGCATAGATGTGATTATCACTGCGGAATACAGTGAGTCTCGGCCTTTCTGCTGTTCCGTTCACTTTCGTGCGGATGTGCTTCTTAATTTTAAGCCTTCTTACTATTTTCTGGTTCATGATTCACAAATTTTTAATGATTATTTACCTGCTGACTTACCGGCCTTGCGGCGGAGAACCTCGCCCTCAAATTTAACACCCTTGCCTTTGTATGGTTCAGGTTTGCGCAGTGAGCGCAGTTTAGCGCATACTTGTCCGATGAGTTGCTTGTCGCAGCTCTCAAGTATGATAAGCGGGTTTTGGTTTCTTTCACTCTTGGTTTCCACTTTTATTTCTTTGGGAAGTACCACATAGATTGTGTGAGTGTAACCAAGGGCAAGTTCAAGCACATTGCCGTTGTTAGAAGCACGATAGCCGACGCCGACAAGTTCCAAAGTTTTTTTGTATCCTTCAGAAACGCCAACAACCATATTGTGAATCAGGGCCCTATAAAGTCCGTGCATAGCGCGGGCTTCCCTTTCGTCGTTCGGACGTTTAACGTGAAGCACATCACCCTCAAGTTCAACTGAAATGAGAGGATTCACTTCTTGTTTGAGTTCGCCTTTAGGACCTTTAACGGTTATGACATTATTTTCGCATTTAACTGTTACGCCAGCGGGGATATGTACTGGAAGTTTACCTATTCTTGACATAATTACTCCTCCTTATTTTTAATAAACGTAACACAAAACTTCGCCGCCAAGTTTCTCTTGGAGAGCCTCTTTATTAGTCATAACGCCTTTTGATGTGGAGAGTATGGCGATACCAAGTCCGTTAAGCACACGTGGCATTTCGCGGTATCCGACATAACGGCGCAAACCTGGGGTAGATATGCGCTCCAGTCCTTTGATAGCGTTAACTTTGTTGACGGGGTCATACTTCAGTGCTATTTTTATTGCACCTTGTGGTCCGTCTTCGATGAACTTGTAATTGAGGATATATCCTTTCTCGAATAATATCCTTGTCATCTCTTTCTTAAGGTTGGAAGCCGGAACTTCAACCACTCTGTGGCCAGCTTTGATGGCGTTGCGCAACCTTGTTAGATAATCTGCAATTGGATCAGTCATTTTATTTTAAGAATTAAATTAATCCCGACTGCCGGGACAATATTTATTGTGAATTTTTAATTTATTACCAGCTAGCCTTTCTTACTCCTGGGATAAGCCCTTTAGAAGCCATTTCGCGGAATTGAATCCTTGAAAGGCCGAACTGCCTCATGTAACCCTTGGGGCGTCCTGTGATTTTGCAGCGGTTGTGCAATCTAACCGGGCTTGCGTTTTTAGGAATAAGCTGGAGAGCTTCGTAGTTGCCTTCTTTGAGGAGTTGAGCGCGTTTTGCGGCATATTTTGCAACAAGTCTTGCGCGTTTAACCTCACGGGCTTTCATCGATTCTTTTGCCATTGCTTATCTGATTTTTGGGTTAATTCTTAATTATTTTTCTTGAAGGGAAGTCCGAACTCACGCAGCAGAGCGAAGCCTTCTTCGTCAGTAGGAGCAGTGGTAACGAAAGTGATGTTCATACCGAGCAATTTGATGATGTTGTCGATATTGATTTCGGGGAATATGATTTGCTCTTGTATTCCGAGAGTGTAGTTACCGCGTCCGTCCAATTTACGTTCAATGCCTTTGAAGTCACGAATACGAGGCAGGGCAACGCGAACGAGTCTTTCAAGGAACTCGTACATACGCTGACCACGCAGTGTAACACGCACGCCAATAGGCATTTGTTTACGCAGTTTGAAGTTGGCTATATCCTTACGCGACACGGTAGCCACAGCTTTCTGACCGGCAATAGCAGTCATTTCGTTAAGGGCTACTTCAATAAATTTCTTGTCAGCAACAGCGATACCCAACCCTTGGTTGAGGACAATTTTTGTAAGTTTGGGGCACTGCATAACAGTTTTATACCCAAACTCTTTCATCAGGGCAGGAACGATGCGCTCCTGATATTCCTGTTTTAGACTTGCTGTATTCATTTTTAGATTTCTTTACCTGTTTTTTTGGAGACGCGGACGAGTTTGCCTTTAGCGTTGCGAACACGGCCTATTCTTACTGGGATACCGTTTTCAACGGGGTTGAGGTTAGAGATGTGAATCGGGGCTTCTTTCTTCACGAATCCGCCCTGTGGGTTTTTGGCGTTGGGCTTGGTGGCTTTAGATATAAGGTTCACACCTTCAACCACAGCCCTTTGTTTGTCAACGAGGACTTGCAGAACACGACCAGTTTTACCCTTGTTGGCACCGGCATTAACAAACACGGTGTCACCTTTTTTGATGTGTAACTTAGCCATATAAAATGTTTTTGTAAAAATTTAGAGCACCTCTGGTGCAAGTGAAACGATTTTCATGTTGGTTGCCCTCAACTCACGGGCGATGGGGCCGAAGATGCGGCTGCCGCGCAGTTCGCCAGCATTGGTGAGAAGTACGCATGCGTTGTCGTCAAAACGGATATAAGAACCGTCGGGGCGACGAACTTCTTTCTTGACGCGAACGACAACGGCACGAGATACTGTGCCCTTCTTCATGTCGCTTGAGGGGATAACGCTTTTAACAGCAACAACAATGATGTCGCCGAGTGTGGCATAGCGTTTGCTTGTGCCGCCCAACACGCGTATGCAGAGAGCCTCTTTAGCTCCGCTGTTATCTGCAACAGTTAGTCTGGTTTCTTGCTGTATCATTATTTAGCCCTTTCAATAATTTCGGTTAATCTCCATCTTTTTGTTTTGCTTAGCGGACGAGTTTCCATAATGCGCACTGTATCGCCGATACGGCACTCATTTTTCTCGTCGTGAGCATGGAACTTCTTCGTCTTGTTGACGAATTTACCGTACAATGGGTGTTTCTCTTTCCATTTAACAGTTACCGTGATGGTTTTATCCATGGCAACGCTGGAAACGACACCAGTTCTTTCTTTTCTAAGATTTCTTGAATTTTCCATTATGTAAAGTTTTTAGTCCCTGTTACCCAGTTCGGTCTTGATGCGCGCGATGTCGCGACGTTTTTCACGTATAACCATCGGGTTGGGAAGTGGTGAAATGGAGTGTTGTAATTTGAGGTTATGCAGCTCTGCTACTACTCCTTCAAGTCGCTCTTGCAGCTCCTTGGTGGTTAATTCTTTTATTTCACTATTTTTCATAACTCATTATGCATTTTGTGAGTAGTCGTAATCACGACGAACCACGAATTTAGTTGTGATTGGCAGTTTCTGTGCGGCAAGCCTCAAGGCTTCTTTAGCAACATTGAACGGAACGCCGTCAATTTCGATGATAATGCGTCCAGGTGCCAATGGAACTACGAATCCCTCCGGAGCGCCTTTACCTTTACCCATACGGACGTCGAGAGGCTTTTTAGTTATTGGTTTGTCGGGGAAGACGCGTATCCACACTTGACCTTGACGCTGCATGTAACGTGTTACAGCAACACGGGCAGCCTCAATCTGGCGTCCTGTGAGCCAAATCGTTCCGAGTGATTTTATGCCGAAAGAGCCGAAAGCAAGCTGATTGCCGCGTTGAGCTTCGCCTTTAATGCGGCCTTTTTGCTGTCTTCTGTACTTTGTTCTTCTAGGTTGTAACATAATTGATAGTCTAGTTTGTAATTAAAACTTATTTCCTGTTGCGCTTGAATCCGCGTCCGTTGCCTGCCTCACGGCGTGAGCCACGCTGACGGTCTTCACCCTTGGCGGTCTGGAAGTTGGGAGCGAGATCGCGCTTACCGTAAACTTCGCCGCGGCAAATCCAAACTTTGATACCAATCACACCAACTTTGGTGATTGCTTCCGCATGGCAGTAGTCAATGTCCGCACGGAGAGTGTGAAGCGGTGTACGTCCCTCTTTATACATCTCTGAACGAGCGATTTCGGCTCCGTTAAGACGGCCAGAAACCTGTATCTTTATTCCTTCTGCGTTAAGGCGCATTGTGGAAGCGATAGCGTTCTTGATAGCGCGTCTGTAAGCGATTTTGCCTTCAAGCTGACGTGCAATCTGTTTTGCAACGATTGTAGCGTCAAGTTCGGGCCTTTTAACTTCAGAGATTTCAATTTGCACCTCTTTGTCAGTAATTTTCTTGAGTTCGCTTTTGAGTTTTTCAACCTCAGCCCCACCCTTGCCTATGATTTGGCCAGGACGAGCAGTGCAAACCGTGATGGTTACGATTTTGAGAGTGCGTTCAATAACAATACGTGAGATATACGCATTCGCAAGACGGGCATTTAGATATTTGCGGATTTTGGCGTCTTCGAGCAAAGTATCTCCGTAGTTTTTGCCTCCGAACCAGTTGGAGTCCCAACCGCGAATAATGCCGAGGCGATTACTAATTGGATTGATTTTTTGTCCCATCGAGCTTAATTGTTTTGAGGTTCTTGTTGAGTTTCTTGATTGCCTTTCGTGTCAACAAACAAGGTAACGTGGTTAGAGCGTTTGCGAATACGGTATCCGCGTCCTTGAGGAGCGGTGCGCAGACGTTTGAGCATAGTTGCCGAGTCGACAGCGATTTTGGTTACATACAATACATTGTTTTCATCCGCCTTAAGCCCAGTTTTCTGTTCCCAGTTGGCGATTGCGGATTTGAGAAGCTTTTCGAGTCTTATCGAAGCTTCTTTTTTCGAGAAACGAAGTGCTCCCAATGCCTTGTTCACTTCCATGCCTCTAATCATGTCCGCCACGAGGCGCATCTTGCGCGGAGACGTGGGAACCGAATTGAGTTTTGCGAAGTAAAGAGACTTGTTTGCTTCTTTGCGTTTTTCGGCTGCTATTCTTTTTCTTGCACCCATTGTGTGTAGAATGATTTTTTAGTTAATAATTATCAATGGATTATTTTTTGTTGCCCGAGTGTCCGCGGAAAGTGCGGGTTGGAGCGAACTCACCAAGTTTGTGACCTACCATGTTTTCGGTAATGTACACTGGTATAAATTTATTTCCATTGTGGACTGCTATGGTGTGCCCTACGAAGTCGGGGGAAATCATTGAAGCCCTTGACCAAGTCTTGATAACGGATTTCTTTCCGCTCTCGTTCATGGCAAGCACTTTTTTCTCAAGCGACAAAGCGATATAGGGACCTTTTTTTAATGAACGGCTCATAGTAGAATATTAGTTTATTATTTCCGTTTTCTTTCAATGATGTACTTGCTGGATTGCTTTTTTGGTTTGCGTGTTTTGAGGCCTTTAGCCAGCAAGCCTTTGCGTGAGCGCGGATGTCCGCCTGACTGGCGTCCTTCACCACCACCCATCGGGTGATCAACAGGGTTCATAACAACGCCGCGTACTCTCGGTCTTCTTCCGAGCCAGCGTGTGCGTCCTGCTTTGCCAGAGTGTTCGAGAGAGTGGTCTGAATTGCCTACAGCGCCAACTGTTGCGCGGCAAGCGCAGAGCACTTTGCGGATTTCGCCTGAAGGAAGTTTGATGATAGCATACTTGTCTTCACGTGATGTGAGCTGGGCGAACACGCCTGCCGAGCGAACCATAGCAGCACCTTGTCCTGGACGGAGTTCGATGTTGTGGATGATAGCGCCAAGCGGAATGTTCTGCAGCGGAAGCGCATTACCAACTTCAGGAGCGGCTTCTGCACCTGAAAGAACTGTTTGACCTACTTGCAGTCCGTTGGGAGCAAGAATGTAACGTTTTTCACCGTCAGCATAGAAAAGAAGAGCTATGCGAGCAGAGCGGTTAGGGTCATACTCGATTGTCTTAACTACTGCCGGAACACCGTCTTTGTTGCGTTTGAAGTCAATTACGCGGTATTTTCTCTTGTGTCCGCCGCCGATCATACGCATGGTCATTTTACCATCGTTGTTGCGACCGCCGGTCTTTTTCAATCCGAACACCAGAGATTTTTCTGGCCTGCTCGCCGTAATTGTGTCGAACGTGCCAATAATCTTGTGCCTTTGCCCCGGTGTTGTGGGCTTTAATTTACGTACAGCCATTGTTAAAAATTAGATATTGCTATAAAAATCGATTTTATCACCTTCTTTAAGTGTAACGATAGCCTTTTTGAAAGACTCGGTGCGTCCACTAATCACACCGCTGCGAGTGTAGCGGCGTTTGTTTTTAGATGGTTGAATGCTTGTGTTGACAGACACTACAGTTACGCCGTAGATTTGCTCAACAGATTTTTTGATTTCAACTTTGTTGGCGGACTTGTCTACGCGGAAAGCGTAGCGATTGAGTTTCTCGCCAAGCTTGTTCATTTTCTCTGTTACTATGGGTTTGAGTTCGATTGCCATGATGATTTAAGCCTTAAAGGTTTGACCGAGGGCTTCTACTGCGTCAACAGTTAACACAACAACATTCGCATTCAGAATTACATAAGTGCTTAATTCTGTTGCGAGTGCCACATTTGTGCGTTGCAGATTACGAGCCGACAAAATTACGTTTTTATTTACACTTGGCAAAATAAACAGGGCCTTTTTGCCATTGATTTTAAGGTTATTTAATACAGCAATGAATTCTTTGGTCTTAGGTTCTGCAAATTCAAGTGTATCAAGAACAATGACATTGTTTTCCTGCGCCTTGCATGAGAGAGCTGATTTGCGCGCAAGTGCTTTAAGTTTTTTGTTCAGTTTGAAGCTGTAGTCGCGGGGTACTGGTCCGAAGACACGTCCGCCGCCAACGCGAACAGGTGATTTAATATCGCCGGGACGTGCGCCACCGCCGCCTTTCTGGCGTCCGAGTTTGCGGGTACTGCCAGCGATTTCGCTACGCTGTTTTGATTTGTGCGTGCCCTGACGCTGGTTAGCCAAGTACTGCTTAACGTCGAGATACATGGCATGCTCGTTCGGGGCTACAGCAAAGATGGCATCATTCAACTGTACTTTTCTTCCAGTGTCTTCGCCTTTTATGTTATATACGCTGAGTTCCATATTACTTGTTGACGATAACTAATGAATTTTTAGCGCCTGGAACAGAGCCTTTGACGAGCAGAAGGTTATGTTCTGGCAATACTTTAAGAACTTGGAGGTTTTGCACAGTTACGCGGTCACCACCCATGCGTCCTGCCATACGCATTCCTTTGAATACGCGTGAAGGATAAGATGATGCTCCGAGTGAACCTGGAGCCCTCTGGCGGTCATCCTGACCGTGTGTCTTTTGTCCGACACCACCAAAGCCGTGGCGTTTTACAACACCTTGGAAACCTTTACCTTTTGATGTGCCGATAACGTCAACAAAGGAGTTCTCCTCAAACAACTCAACGGTGATTTTGTCACCTAATTTAAGGTCTTTGTCAAATCCTTTGAACTCGGCCAAGTGCCTTTGCGGGGTTACTCCTGCAGCCTTGAAGTGTCCGGCTTCAGCCTTGTTGGTGTGTTTCTCGGTTTTTTCCTGGAAACCGATTTGCACAGCTTCATAGCCGTCCTTCTCGAGGGTCTTAATCTGGGTAACAACGCAAGGACCTACTTCGATAACAGTGCATGGCACGTTCTTGCCATCGGCACTGAAAACGGATGTCATTCCGATTTTTTTTCCTAATAATCCTGGCATTTCAAATTAAATTTTGGGATGTTAATAATTATTTGATTGATACCTCAACGCCAGATGGTATTTCGAGTTTCATCAGGGCGTCGATGGTGTTAGTGTTGGGGTTATAGATGTCTATCAGACGTTTGTAAGCCGACAATTGGAACTGCTCGCGTGATTTTTTATTCACGAAAGTTGAGCGGTTTACTGTGAAGATGCGCTTGTGTGTGGGAAGCGGAATTGGACCGCTAACTATTACACCAGTAGCTTTAACTGACTTCACGATTTTTTCGGCTGATTTGTCCACGAGGTTGTGGTCGTAGGACTTGAGTTTGATTCTAATTTTCTGACTCATAATAAAGTTGTTAAAATGTTATTGATATTAAGCTCAAATTCCGCAAGTTAAGAGTCATTTGCTAACCTGCGGAATTGAGTGTTTTATTATTTACAATAAATCGACACGTCCTTTAACTTCTTCAAGCACTGATTTGGCGATTGACGAAGATACCTCGGCATAATGGCTGAATTCCATTGATGAGGTAGCGCGTCCTGAAGTAATGGTGCGCAGCGCTGTAACATAACCGAATGTTTCTGCGAGCGGCACTTTAGCTTTGACGATTCTTGCACCTGTGCGACTGGTTTCCATGCCTTCTACTTGACCGCGGCGCTTGTTGAGGTCGCCTATTACGTCGCCCATGTTTTCCTCAGGAGTTACGACTTCCATTTTCATAATCGGCTCCATGAGCACGGGTTTAGCCTTTGCGCAAGCATTTTTGAATGCTATCTGGGCGCAAACCTCAAACGAGAGTTGGTCTGAGTCAACAGGATGGAACGAACCATCAAGCAGTGTAACTTTGAGTTTGTCAAGCGGATAGCCAGCCAGGATACCAGATTTCATCGCCATCTGGAAGCCCTTCTGCACAGAAGGTATGTATTCTTTAGGCACATTACCGCCTTTGACAACGTCAACAAACTGAAGTTGTCCGTCAAAATCAGGATCGGCAGGTTCAACGCGAACGATGATGTCAGCGAATTTACCACGGCCACCAGATTGTTTCTTATATACTTCGCGGAGTTCCACGGGTTGAGTGATAGCTTCACGGTACGCAACTTGCGGCCTACCTTGGTTACATTCAACCTTAAACTCGCGTTTGAGGCGGTCAATGATAATCTCAAGGTGAAGTTCACCCATACCGCTAATAACAGTTTGTCCTGTTTGCTCGTCAGTCTTGACGGTAAAGGTCGGGTCTTCTTCTGCCAGTTTAGACAATCCGAATCCGAGGCGGTCAAGGTCTTTCTGAGTTTTAGGTTCTACAGAAATGCCTATAACGGGATCGGGGAAGTCGATAGACTCAAGAACGAGCGGATGAGCTTCGTCAGTGAGCGTATCACCAGTGCGGATATCCTTGAAGCCCACACCTGCGCCTATATCGCCTGCACCAATCACCTCAACCGGGTTTTGGTGGTTAGAGTGCATTTGGAATATACGGGAGATGCGTTCTTTTTTTCCAGAGCGTGGATTATAAATATATGATCCAGCCTCAAGTTTGCCTGAATAAACGCGGAAGAAGCACAGACGTCCGACGTATGGGTCTGTTGCAATCTTAAATGCGAGTGCGCACAAGGGCTCATTCTCGTCAGGATGACGGATAATCTGTTTTTCGGGGTCGGCTTGGTCCGCTCCTATTATTTCGGGTGTGTCAAGCGGCGATGGCAGGAAGGCGCACACTGCGTCAAGCAATGTTTGCACGCCTTTATTCTTGAATGACGAGCCGCAAAGCATGGGGTTAATTGCCATGCTCAAAGTGCCTTTTCTTATGGCACTGCGGATTTCTTCTTCAGAAATGGTTGAGGGATCGTCAAAATACTTTTCCATCACAGCGTCATCGAATTCGGCGATAGCCTCAAGCATCTTGTCGCGCCACTCATTAGCTTCGGCAAGAAGTGATTCGGGGATTTCCTCTTCAGAGTATTCAGCGCCCATTGACTCGTCGTGCCAAAGAATAGCTTTCATTTTGATAAGGTCAATCACGCCTTTGAAAGTTTCTTCTGCGCCGATAGGAATCTGAATGGGGCACGGATGAGCTCCGAGCACTTCTTTAACTTGCCTTACGACCTCAAAAAAGTCAGCTCCAGAGCGGTCCATTTTGTTCACATACCCTATTCTGGGCACATTATACTTATCAGCTTGGCGCCAAACAGTTTCTGACTGGGGTTCAACACCGCCGACAGCGCAGAATGTAGCGATAGCGCCGTCAAGAATACGCAAAGAGCGTTCCACCTCGACCGTGAAGTCTACGTGCCCCGGAGTGTCAATAAGGTTGATTTTATACTTTTTACCGGCATAGTTCCAGTAGGTGGTGGTTGCGGCAGATGTGATTGTTATACCACGCTCTTGTTCCTGCTCCATCCAGTCCATGGTTGCTGCACCATCGTGAACCTCACCAATTTTGTGAGTCAAGCCGGTGTAAAACAGAATACGTTCAGATGTAGTAGTCTTACCGGCATCGATGTGAGCCATGATACCGATATTACGTGTAAGATGTAAGTCTTGTTTTGCCATTTAGATTAGTCTCGAGATTAGAATCTGAAGTGCGCGAATGCACGGTTGGCCTCTGCCATGCGGTGCATATCCTCTTTACGTTTGAATGCTCCTCCTTGGTTATTATATGCGTCCATGATTTCAGCAGCGAGCTTTTCTGCCATTGAACGTCCTCCGCGCTTGCGAGCGAAGATGATGATGTTCTTCATCGAGATTGACTCTTTGCGGTCAGGACGGATTTCGGTAGGCACTTGGAAAGTGGCACCACCGATACGGCGCGACTTAACCTCCACGAGAGGTGTGACATTGTCAAGACCTTTCTTGAATATCTCAAGAGGGGTGAGTTCTACGTCTTTCATCTTAGATGCGATGACATCGAGGCTATCATAAAATATCCTAAAAGCGATTGATTTTTTGCCGTCGAGCATAAGGTGGTTCACAAACTTGGTGACCATTGATTCATTGAAAACGGGATCCGGAAGGATGATACGTTTTTTTGGTTTAGCTTTTCTCATTGTTGTTTTTCGTTTTTACTATCCAGAGTGTGGTTGGATAAAAGTTTTGTTTAAGGATTATTTGTGGTTGCTGTTGCTTCAACCGACTTTTGGCGGTTTACTCAACCTGTCAACTCTAAAATATCAGCTACATAATATATGTATAGCCAGCATCCTTTATTATAATGTGTTTACTTTTTAGCTTTTGGTCTCTTTGCTCCGTATTTTGAGCGCCTTTGACCACGGTTGGCAACACCTGCGGTGTCAAGTTTACCGCGAACGATGTGATAACGCACGCCTGGCAGGTCTTTAACACGACCGCCACGAATCATGACGATTGAGTGCTCCTGAAGGTTGTGGCCTTCGCCAGGAATGTAGGCGTTGACCTCTTTTTGGTTAGTGAGTTTCACACGAGCTACTTTACGCATCGCGGAGTTAGGTTTTTTAGGGGTGGTAGTGTAAACACGGACGCACACGCCGCGACGCTGCGGGCATGAGTCAAGGGCGGGTGATTTACTCTTGTCTGCGAGAACTTTCCTGCCCTTTCTTACTAATTGTTGAATGGTTGGCATTTTGTTTTTTGATTTAAATACTTAATTTTGTTGACTTTACATACTTTGGGCACAAATGCACCAAATGGACTGCAAAGTTACGAATTATTTTTTTAACTACCAAAGGATTAGAGAAAAATTTTTATTGACAAACACTACGGCACAATTACAATTTGAAATTTCAATTTACGTTTTACCATTTTCAATTTCCGAAAGAGTGGCAAAGCATTAAACAGCAAAAAAAAAGTGCTTCCCTGCCGGAAAGCACTCTCTTTTGTTTAACCTTTAAATAAAATGGATTAGTTGGCGAGTTCGGCACCAATTTGTTCATACTTATCGTGCATCTGGAAGCGATAATAGAGTTGGCGAAGTGTGCGGAGATTATCTTTGTCCTTGGGATTGAGTTCGCGCACTTTCTCAAAATACTCAAGCGCTTTTTTGTAAAGGTCTTTGGCCTCGGCATCAAGTTGGTTGACGCGGTTCATGTCCTTTTCATACGTTGCCTCATCGTTGAGTTTTACGGCATGGTTGAAGAAAGAGCGTCCGATGCCGCTATACACTTCAGGTTCCAATTCTTTTGAGACGTTAAGATCGAGGGCTTCCTGATAACTTGCGAAAGCTTCGTCAAAACGCTCAAGGTTGTTAAGCAGATTGCCTTTCACGAAACGGTATTGTCCGTTTTGCGGCTCTTCGGCAATTATTCGGTCAACAAGTTCAAGCGCCTCTTTTGATTTGCCACCGAAAACATAGTGGTTAATCATTGTGCCGATAAACCATTGGCTTTTCGGGAAACGTTTCATGCCGCTCTCAAGATTGGCGAGGAACTGCGCCGTGTCACCCATCTGGCGGTATGACTCGGTAATCAGTTGAAGCACACCTTCCTGGTCATACAGTCCGTCTTTTATTGACTCACAAATTTTGATTGCCTCGGCATGCTTGTCATCAAGAAATTTGGCTCTTGCAGCGTAATATTTAATTTGATAGTTAAGCGTGTCCTTAGGCATTTTTGCCAAAAGTTTAGGTTCTTGCATGAACGGCAGATCTGGTATAGTAGCCCATCTCATAAAAGCGTTGTACGCACCTTCATAGTCCCTTGACTCAAAGAGTTTGTTACCATATTGAATAATATAGTTGTTAGGTGCCGTATAGTATCCTAGCAGTGCGTTTTGAGATTTTTTAAGTGTTCCGGCATTGGTCGGCTTACCTTTGGCGTTAGGTACGGCGGCCAGCGTTGCGGCCTGTGTGAAATAGCCCGCTGACTCATACTGTGCCTTTCCTATGGATTGCGCGATAGCCATCACATCGCCGCCCATGTATATTTGACTCTCAAGAGTTTGCCCTTCGATTTCGCCAATTTGGGCAGCTACCTCCCATGTCTTGGGATCGTCCTTGGTTTCGTCGTTAGTCAGGGCTGGCAGTATCGCCTCGCGCGCGGCGGCAAAGTCAGGTTCCTCTGAAAGCGTTTTGTTGCGAGCCTTGCTCACGTTGGCCTTTTGGGCAACTGCCGGCAGCAGCATTGCCACTGCAAGCAATGTTAAGAATGTCTTTTTCATGACTTCCGTTATTTTAGTTAAATTTAGTTGTCTATTGGCTTTATTCAACCGTTTCGTCAGGCAAAATCTCTTCTGGTTCGTCGCTGACGGGTTCAGCCGGCAGTTCCTCACCATTCTGCTCCACTTGGGCTGCCTCCTCATCGGGTTCTGTGCTGACGCAGCACACACTTGCTATAGTGTCTTTACGCAGGTCGATGAGTTTGACTCCTTGCGTCAGTCGGCCCATCACACGCACGTCGGCCACACGGAGGCGGAGTGTTATGCCAGAGCGGTTAATAATCATGAGGTCGTTATCATCGTTAACAGCCTTGATGGCGATGAGTTCGCCTGTTTTTTCAGTCACGTTGATTGTTTTCACGCCCTGACCGCCTCTATTTGTGATGCGGTAAACAGGAACTACATTTCCATTTTCGTCTGTTTCGTCAAGGTTGGTGCGCTTACCGAACCCATTTGCCGACACCACCATGATGGTCTGTCCTGAATTCTGTGGTACACAAACCATGCCAACAACTTCATTGCCCTCTTCCCTAAGGTTCATCGCACGCACTCCCGTTGACATTCTGCCCATGCTTCTCACGGTGTTTTCGTTAAACCTTATCGCCCTACCAAGACGGTTGGCGATGACCACGTCAGAGTTACCGTCAGTCAGGCAAACGTCAACCACTCTGTCGTCATCACGTATGATGATGGCGTTTACACCGGCAGCGCGGGGTCTTGAATACGCCTCAAGCACAGTTTTTTTGATTATGCCTTGTTTTGTGGCGAATACAACATAGTGACTGTTGACAAAGTCCGAGTCGTTGAGGTTTTGAATTGGTATGAGTGCGTTGATGCTGTCTCCGGCCTCAAGGTTAAGCAGGTTGTTGATATAGCGTCCTTTGCTGTTTTTACCGTCTTCGGGAAGTTCGTACACTTTGAGCCAATAGCACCTACCGCGCTGAGTGAAGATGAGCAACGTATTGTGCCTTGTGGCGGGGTAAATGTACTCTATGAAATCGGTGTCCCTTGTTCCCGAGCCTTTGCTGCCTTTGCCGCCTCGGCCTTGGGCACGGAATTCAGCAAGAGGCGTGCTCTTGATGTAGCCCATGTGGCTGACGGTTATAACAACTTCGTCGTCTGCAATGAAGTCTATGTCTGTGAATTCTCCCGCAGACATCACGATTTGCGTCTTGCGCTCATCGCCATATTGCTCCTTTATTTCGAGCATTTCCTGCTTTACGATGTCATATCGCAGTTTTTCGTCAGCAAGCACATTAGTAAGATATTCAATACGTGCCTTGACCTCCTCATACTCACGTTTCAAGTCTTCTATAGCAAGCCCTGTCAAAGCGCGGAGACGCAAGTCAACTACATAACGGCTCTGAATGTCGGTCATGCCAAACCGCTCCATGAGCCTCTGCCGAGCCTCATCGGCCGCACGGCTGCTGCGGATTATGTGGATAACCTCGTCTATATTGTCAACGGCTATTATCAAACCGTCAAGTATATGCATTCGCTCTTGGGCTTTTCGCAATTCAAATTGAGTGCGCCGGGTTACGACATCCATGCGGTGTTCAACAAAATTGCTCACAAGGTCATGGAGGTTCAGCAGTTTCGGACGCCCTTTCACGAGCGCTATATTGTTTACCGAGAAAGACGACTGCAGAGCTGTCATCTTGTAGAGTTTATTCAGTACCACGTTGGCATTAGCATCGCGTTTTATCTCTATCACGATGCTCAAGCCCTCCTTCTTAGACGTGTGGTCCGAAATGTCGCTTATGCCGTCCAAGCGCTTGTCTCTCACAAGGTCGGCTATGCTCTTCACCAGTTCGCTTTTAACGACCTGGTATGGTATCTCCTTTATTATAATGCGTTCGCGGCCGTCATTGTCCATTTCAATTTCGCAGCGCGAGCGTATCACGATACGTCCACGTCCGGTGTTGTAGGCGTCGCGAACACCC
Organism: Paludibacteraceae bacterium; assembly: GCA_017454915.1. Lineage (GTDB taxonomy): Bacteria > Bacteroidota > Bacteroidia > Bacteroidales > Paludibacteraceae > UBA3747. The sequence continues at coordinate 26,583 of JAFTCC010000021.1, read as the reverse complement.
TGATAACCATATATTATGCCACCTGTCGGAAAGTCAGGAGCCTTGATGTACTGCATCAAGCCTTCTATTGTGATGTCCGGATCGTCTATGTACGCCACTATGCCGTCAACAACTTCCGAAAGGTTGTGCGTGGGCATATTCGTTGCCATACCCACGGCGATGCCTGACGCGCCGTTTACGAGCAGGTTCGGTATACGAGTTGGCAGAACGACTGGCTCCTTCTCAGAGTTGTCGAAGTTGTCAACCATGTCAACAGTGTCTTTGTCTATGTCACGCAGCATCTCCTCCGCGATTTTCGTCAGACGCACCTCGGTGTAACGCATTGCAGCAGGGCCATCACCGTCTATGTTGCCGAAGTTGCCCTGACCCTCAGCAAGACAGTAGCGCATGTTCCACGGTTGGGCAAGCCTAACCAAGGTACCGTAAATACTGCTGTCGCCATGAGGGTGGTACTTACCCATCACATCACCCACAATGCGCGCACTCTTTTTAGTCGGTTTATCCGACGTGTTGTGCGCTTGGCTCATGCCAAACAGAACGCGGCGATTAACAGGCTTCAAACCATCGCGGACCTCTGGCAGCGCACGGGCTACTATGACTGACATCGAATAGTCGATGTACGACGAGCGCATCTGCTCGTCTATGTCAACTTTAATAATCTTTCCCGTTTCCAGGAAATCAGTGTTGTTTTCGTTTTCCATTTTTATTGTTTATGCAGTTTTATTTTCTACTGCAAAGTTACATATTTTTTCCGATACTGCGAAGCGCTTTTCCAAAATTTTGCCTCTAAAATGCTTTCTAACGCATTTTGCGTACTCCATCGGCACCCCCCTCGAAACAGCACTTACTTACGAAATATGCCATATACAGCGGAGCCAGAGCCCGACATAGAAGCATATACCGCCCCACGGGCATACATATCCTGTTTCAGTTCACCAACTTGGGGAAACAATCGGAACACGACATCCTCAAAGTCGTTGCGCAAATACTCACGCCACCGTTCCACTGGCTCATTCTCCACTACCCACTTGGGGTCGCAGGGAGCAGGCATAGGCGTAATACCACGGTAAGCCTCAGCCGTGCTCACGCTCACATCAGGTTTCACAACCTCGATGCGGTAGCCGCTCAAGTCTAAGTTGACTGGCGAAAGCACATCACCTATGCCCTCTGCAAGCATCGGCTTGTTATACACAAAGAAAGGGCAGTCTGCGCCTAACCGCACTACAAGCGATGCAAGTTGCGCATCGGCAAGACCGAGAGAGAACAGCTCATTAAGCGACTTAACAACAAACGCCGCATCAGCGCTTCCCCCGCCCAAACCGGCCCCAAAAGGGATGCACTTCGTCAATGAGATACGAACACCACCTATTCCATACTCCTTACGCATCAGTTCATAAGCCCTGACAACAAGATTATCTGCTGGCGGAGCGTCAACAACTATTCCTTTCTGCTCAAAGCTATAACCTGAATTCGCCTCATCACGCTCTATCACAAGTTCGTCATGAAGCGATTCAACAGGATAAAACACCGACAAGAGATTGTGGTAGCCATCAGGGCGACGCGAAGTCACAAACAAGCCAAGGTTTATTTTAGCATTCGGATAACAAATGTATGACATACTATAATCTAAACTAATAGTATAATAAAAAAGCCAAGCATGTCTTAACAACAACACTTGGCTAATTAAGTACCCAGACTCGGGATCGAACCGAGATGGGTTGCCCCACTGGTGTTTGAGACCAGCGCGTCTACCTATTCCGCCATCTGGGCAAGGTACCTCTAAAACAATGCAAAGGTAAGAATAATTTTTGAATTCACAAAATTCATGAGAAAATATCATGCCTATATGATAAAAATTAACTATGCACATAGACACTGAGCAGCGAACAAGACAAAAAACACGACCTAAATCTAACACTGAACGTCTTTACCTTGACAGATAGTCCGCCAAAACATTAACCATGAAAGGCTGGTATTTTGCTGTTTCAGCAAAAAAGCGTAATTTTGTAAACTATTTGGGCTGCGCGGAAAATATGTTGTATCGAGCGCGCCAGTGAACAGTTTTTTTGTGGAGCATAATGCAAGACCTTGCTGCTATACATATAAAAGGAGCCCGACTTCACAACCTCAAGGGCATTGATGTTGACATACCCCGAAACCGCTTTGTCGTAATCACAGGACTCAGCGGAAGCGGGAAGTCAAGCCTCGCATTCGACACGCTCTATGCCGAAGGACAACGACGTTACGTTCAAAGCTTATCATCATACGCCCGCCAGTTCCTCGGAAGAATGCAGAAACCAGAAGTGGACTCCATCAGCGGAATACCGCCAGCTATAGCCATACAGCAAAAGACATCAACACGCAACCCGCGCTCTACCGTAGGAACAAGCACCGAAATTTACGACTACATGAAACTCCTCTTTTCTCGAGTAGGAGTTACCGTATCGCCTGTTTCGGGGCAAATCGTAAAGCAGCACACCGCACAGGACATTGTCAACTGCGCTATGGACCAGCCATTAGGCACCAAAATACTACTGCTCGTCAAAGTGCAGCTGCCTCCAGACAGAACTATGGGAGCGCAACTCTTCATCTGGCAAAGCCAAGGGTTCATCAGGCTGATTAGCAACGGCACCACTCTACTGATTAGCGACCTGATTGACGGCAAAGAACTGCCCGACATTCACGACCTTTGGCTTGTCGTTGACAGAATAGTGTCTGACGGCAACAAATCAACAGCCAACCGATTCACAGACTCCGTGGAAACAGCCCTATATGAGGGCAAAGGCAACTGCACACTGAGAATAATAGGTGAAACAGACGACAAAGACATTAATTTCTCCACTCGATTTGAGGCGGACGGCATCATATTCCAACAACCGACAGCACATCTCTTTGACTTCAACAACCCCCTCGGCGCATGCCCCACATGCTCCGGATTCGGTAATATCATAGGAATAGACCCAGACCTTGTCGTGCCCGACAAAAGCCTCAGCCTCAGCCAACAAGCCATAGCCTGCTGGAGAGGCGAAAAAATGGGTCTATGGCTCGAAGAACTGCTTACACACGCACACAAGTTCGACTTTCCTGTACACACACCTTTCTACCAGCTCACACCAGAGCAGAAACAACTCATCTGGACTGGCAACCAGTACTTTCACGGGCTTAACGACTTCTTCCGCATGCTCGAAAGCCAGCAGTATGCAAAAATTCAGTACCGCGTCATGCTGTCAAGATACCGCGGCAGGACAACGTGCCCTGACTGCCTCGGCTCAAAACTGCGAAAAGAGGCACAATACGTGAAAGTCGGAGGTAAAAGCATCAGCGAGTTAGTGACCATGCCAGTTAGCCAGCTTGCCGCATGGTTCGGGCAACTCAATCTTGACGCAAACCAGCAAATTACAGCAAAACGGCTACTGCGCGAGATAAACTCAAGACTACAGTTCCTGCTTGACGTCGGACTCGGCTACCTCACCCTAAACCGCCAGAGCAATACACTGTCAGGCGGCGAAAGCCAGCGCATAAGCCTTGCCACCGCGCTGGGCAGCAGCCTCGTCGGCTCACTCTACGTACTCGACGAACCAAGCATCGGACTACACCAAAGCGACACGCAACGCCTCATCAAAGTATTCCGACAGCTCAGGGACATAGGCAACACTGTGGTAGTCGTAGAACACGACCCTGAAATAATAGCCGCAGCCGACTACATAATAGACATCGGTCCCGACGCCGGAAGAGCTGGAGGGAAACTCGTGCTTGCGGAAGACATGGCTAAACTGAAGAAATTCAATCACGAGCAGATCAAACAGCAGTACCCTCAGTCTTACACGCTCGCATACATGTGCGGCAGCATGACTGTTGACAAACCAGCATTCCGCCGACAATGGAAAGACGCAATAACCATAAAAGGCGCTTGCGAAAACAACCTGAAGAACATCACCGTCAAAATACCGCTGGGCGTCATTACCGTTGTTAGCGGGCCATCAGGCTCCGGCAAGTCAAGCCTCATCAAGCAAATACTCTACCCTGCGCTCAAAAAATACTACGGCTACGGAGCCGACAAAACAGGAGCAGTATCAGCAGTTGAGGGGCAACTCAACAGGATAAGAAATGTCGAACTCGTAGATCAAAGCATGCTCAGCAGGTCAACACGCTCCAACCCCGTAACATACATAAAGGCATACGACCACATCAGAACACTCTTTGCGCAACAGCAACTCGCCAAACAAATGGGCTTCACACCAATGATGTTCTCATTCAACACGCCTGGCGGACGATGCGAAGAATGCGAAGGAGAAGGAACCATCACCATACCAATGCAGTTTATGGCTGACCTGACAATGACGTGCGAGCATTGCCACGGGAAACGCTTCAAGCAAGACATACTTGACGTCACATACAAGGGAATGTCAATCTACGATGTGCTCGAAATGACAATCAACCAAGCCGTCGAATTCTTCTCCGCCTCATCCGGGTCGACAGAAAAACGCATCGTACAACGCCTCAAGCCACTGCAGGACGTCGGCATCGGCTACATTAAACTGGGGCAGAGCAGCAGCACACTGAGCGGAGGAGAGGCACAAAGGCTCAAACTCGCGGCATTCCTCGCCAACGAGAACGAACAGCCAACAATGTTCATCTTCGACGAACCTACTACAGGACTCCACACACACGACATCAACACACTGATGAAAGCCATCAACGCCTTGATAGCCAAAGGGCACACAGCGGTTATAGTGGAGCACAACCTTGAAGTAATAAAAAACGCCGACTATGTGATAGACCTTGGCCCAGGAGGAGGAGACAATGGAGGAGCGCTCGTATTTGCCGGAACACCAGAGCAGCTCATACAAAACACAGAAAGCCTCACCGCAAAAGCTTTAAGAAACCCTGCAACGTGGAATTAGAATATGAATAAATAACATACATAACATGAAAAAACTAATCACCTTAATTATTATCGCAGCTGTCGGATTAGCCCTCACATCAATGCGAAAGAGAACGACAACCATCTATATGGTCGGAGACTCCACCATGGCAGACAAAGAGAAACTCGTCGAGTCACCCGAACGTGGCTGGGGACAATTGTTCCCCACATACATTGATAACAGCAAAGCCACCATTGCCAACTTCGCACGAAACGGCAGGTCAACTCATTCTTTCCTTGCCGAAGGACGCTGGCAGATGGTGCAGAAACAATTGCGCAGGGGCGACATTGTCATCATACAGTTTGGTCACAACGACTCCAAGCGCAACGACCCTGCCCGATACGCCTCAATAGACGAATACCGCACCAACCTGCTCAAAATGATCAAGGAGACTAAAGCCGAAGGAGCCATACCTGTGCTCGCCACATCAATTGCAAGACGGAAATTTGACACTAACGGAGAGCCCGTGCAGACACATGGGGGATACGTCGATGCCATGAAAGAAGTTGCAGCATTCACAAAAACAACACTGCTTGACATGAACACGGCAAGCACTGAATGGCTACGAGAAATCGGAGACCAAGAGTCAACAAAGTACTTTATGCACGTTCAGCCTGGAGTGTACTCCGACATTCCTGACGGAAAGAAAGACGACACGCACCTTAACGAAAAAGGCGCACTGCAAATGGGGCAAATCGCATACGAACTCATACTCAAATCCGACTGCGAACCGCTCAAAAACCTGCTTGCTACACACCCGTCAATTACGCCAGTGTACACAACACACGTGCCCAATTACCAGTAAAAAGACAACCAAAACCAAAATCATTCAAAAAAAACATAAACCCTGGCACTTTCACACGTTATTACAAAGTCAACGACGTTTCATATGTGCCGCTAACAAACAAATAACATGCTCAAAGAAATCCTTTCCATTTCCGGTAAACCCGGACTTTTCAAACTCGTAAGCCAAGGCAACAACATGCTCATCGTTGAAGAACTCGCAAAAGACGGGAAACGAATGCCTGTATATTCACGCGACAAAGTAATCTCGCTTGCCGATGTTGCCATGTATTCTTATTCCGATGACGTTCCGCTTCGCGATATACTGACCAACATGGTAAAAAAACACAATGCAAAAACCGCCGGAATTGACATTAAGAAAGCCACATCAAAAGAACTTTACGACTACCTTGAGACCGTGTTGCCAGAATGCGACAAAGACCGCATATACCCCACTGACATAAAAAAACTAATCAAGTGGTACGACTTACTCGTTAACGCCGGCATCACAGACTTCCAAGAAAAAGAAGAAAAGGAAGCGGAAGAGGCACAAAAATAATAACACACCACCATGCCAACACTTCAAGAACTCTGTTTGGCGATAGAGGACAAGTTCCCACTCCATTATCAGGAAGAATGGGACAATTCTGGTTTGCAATGCGGCAACCGCGGGCAGACTGTTACAGATGTGCTTGTTGCGCTTGAGGTGACACCTGCCGTGCTTAATGAAGCTATAGCACTGGGCTGCCAAGCTATAGTCACACACCACCCTATCTTGTTCCGGCCGCCCAAATGCATCTCGGACGACGAAGAGGTAACACGTATGCTGCGTATCGCGATACGACACGACATAGCAATATATTCCGCCCATACCACTATAGACAATGCGCCGAACGGCATCAACAAACTGCTTGCAGACAAACTCGGACTGCTTGAAAGCCGCATTCTTTGCCCCCTTCAAGCACATCCAGAAGCCGGAGGAGGAATAGCAGCAAGATTGCCGCAGGCGCTAACAGCAGGTCAACTTGTCGAACTCACAAAACAAAGACTTAACGTTCAGCAAATCATCTTCGGTGGCGACACAAACAAACTTGTCACAACTGTCGGAATATGCAGCGGAGCCGGGGCGTTTATGGCTGCAGAAGCAACTGCGCAACAGCTTGACGCATTTATAACAAGCGACATCAAACACCACGACTACAGAGACGCAGAAAACAAAATTCTGCTCATCGACGCAGGGCATTACGAAACAGAAATTTTCATAAAACAAATACTTTTTGACGTAATTTCACAAAAAAATCGTAACTTTGCACTCCATATAGCCAATTCAGAAGTTCCACCAAGATATTTCAAATAATAAAATAATAAGACATGGCAACAAAAAAAGCAGAAAAAGAAGCAAGAGAACTCACAGTAGAAGAAAAACTACGCCTACTCTTCAAACTGCAAACCGTAAGTACTGAAATCGACAGGATAAGAAACCTCCGTGGCGAACTTCCGCTTGAAGTTCAGGACATGGAAGACGAGCTCGCCGGAAAACAGACCAGGCTTGACAAAATAGCCGAAGAAACAGCTCACATGAAAGCTGCGCTCACAAAGTTTCAGCACGAAATTGAAACTGCACAAGCCGAAATAGAGCGTGACCAAGAAAGACAGAACAATGTCCACAACAGCCGCGAATACGATGACCTCAACAAGCAGATTGAGTATAGTGGTCTGGTTATCGAGGCTGCGAAAAAACACATAAACGACATCAACGAAAGTCTTCAGGCAAAGGCACAAGATAAAGAAGAGACTCAAACCCTCATCGCAAACCGCAAGGAAGATCTTGAGGCAAAGAAAGCCGAACTGCAGACCATCATAGCGGAAACAAAAGCCGACGAAGACAAACTGCGCGCTGAAAGCAACGCCATCGAAGAACAATTCAACGATGACTACCTGCTCACCGCTTTCCGACGCATACGTAAGAACGCCAGGAACGGACTTGCTGTCGTAACCATTGACCGCGACGCATGCGGAGGTTGCTTCAACAAAATCCCTGCACAAAGACAACTGGACATTCGCCAGCGCAAAAAAGTTATCGTCTGCGAATACTGCGGCAGAATACTCGTTGACAAAGAACTCCACGACGAAGTGCTTGGCATTGCACCAGAAAAAGCAGCCGAAGAACCAAAAGCCGAAAAGAAAACCCGTAAAAAAGCCGCAGCAAAATAAAATTCCTTGCCTACAAAGCACCGTCAAAGGCAATTCGTTCCATTACGGAGGCCTCACTTTCACAAGACTATAACATTAGATTTATAAGGTACAAAAAACGGATGCGTCCTTACAACGCATCCGTTTTTTGATTGAATAATAATGCCAGGATAGCAGTGAAAAAAAATGCTCTTCGACACGTTGAAAGCCTGTAGTCTTGATGCAATAGACTCTGTTTGCCAACAATTGAATTTGACATTACTATCTCCTGTTGATTTGTATGTCACTATCACTGCACCGACGCGTCATTATACCGACACCACTACGCAAAAAGTGGAGGCCCAACAATCGTTGAGCCTCCACCAAAAACACAATACTTTTTCTAATTTACCAGACTGCGACTTTATGGCCGCCGACGAGATAGAGGCCTGACGGCATGCCGTCAATGCGTGTCAAACCTTCGCGGGCATGAACAGTATGCACAAGTCGCCCATCGCTACTGTACACGCTGAGGGTGCACTCCATGTCGCTCAATATCATAAGTGTGTGGTCAACAGCCCATACACTTAATAGCGCGTCCTTCGTGTTATTTAGAGCTGTGATGTCGCTGCACAGCGTGGTTACCTCACTCTTAACTCCGTTAACGTCATACAATGCGTGGTTTTGGAACTTGAGGTCGCTGGTTTGACCTGCACCATTGTTACCGTTATTCCATATTATCATCCAGTTGTCAGCCGGTGTGCCAGCCGAGGCAGGGAACTCTATCTTATAGAGAGACTCTCCAACTTTTTCTGCCACTGTTCCAGGCCATCCGCCAAGAAACTCACCTTGTCCGTCAGCCCATGAGTAGGCATGTATATTGCTCCAGCCATTGTCAGCGGTAAAGAAAGCCACCACTTGGTCCTGACTCTCAATGCATGCCTCTTGAGGTTGCGGCTCTTCTGACGGGTCAGGTCCTTGACTTGGATCAACATCACCTCCCTCGCACAATGCTGTAATTTCGCTTTCCGGACCGCTCTTGGTGTACATGAAATGGTTTTTGTATGTCAGGTCAGCAGTTTGATTTCCGCTTCCGTCATTCCATATTATCTGCCAGCCTGAGGCAGGTGTGCCAGCCGATGATGGTACAGTGAATTTGTATTTGTCATTGCCCAACTTTGTTGCTGCAGGTCCGGGCCACGAGCCAGTCAAATTGGTGCCACCATTCCAGATATGAACGTGCATAGTCTTTCCCCAGCCGTCAGGGCGTGTGAAGAACACCGCCACCTCGTTGCTGCCGTTTAGGCAAGGCTCTATCACCTCACCGGGTTCTTCCTGCCCGCCCTCGTCTTCGGTCAGTTCCTCCTCTGTGCCGTCCCATGTCGGGTCGGGTATGTTGGCAGCCGTGGTGCTGTAGAGGAACTTGCCGTCCTCGCCTATCTTGCCGGGAGCCGGGGTCTTGGCTGTTGAAAGCACATACACGCGCATATTGCCCTTGCCCGGGCATGTGGCCTTCAGCGTGCCGTCGGTTACGGTCTTCACATCGCCGGTGATGCAGTCGGTGTAGGTGCCGTTGGGCACGCCAGAGAAGGTGGCGTCGCCCGAGATGCACACGAGAGCGTAACTGTCAACGGTGTCGTCAGTATATCGTTTTTTGAAGGCGTAGCTCCCGGAGCATCCCGTGCGGCTGTATTGTCCTTTGCGCAAGGCAGGCACTGCCATGCGGATTTTGTTGAGGCGCTGAATGTGCTGCGACAGCGGGGCGCGCAGCGTGCTGCTGATGTTGCCGCTGGCGTTGCTGAACTCCGCAAAGTCGGTAACGGTAACATCGCCTTTGATGTAGCCGCCGTAGTAGGCGCGGCCGGTGTTGCGCAGCGCCTCGTTGGGGCCTTTGTCTATCGGCATCCCTTTTTTGAACTCGATTTCCGAGCCGTAATATACGCACGGTATTCCGCGGTATGTGAACATCAGGTCGAGGTTCTCGGCCCAGGCCGTGGTGCCCTGCGCAAAGCGCTGGTCCTCGGGGGCTCCGTTGGGCGCGTAGTCGTGGCTGTCAACATATACCACGTTCCATGTGGCGTCGTTGTAGTATTTGTCGTTCTCGGGTTTGGCCACGCCCCACGCCTCGCCAATGCTGCGGAAGCAGTGGTGCATGGTGAAGTCGATGACCGCCAGGCCCGACGACTTCGAATAGTCAGGTTTGTGGTAGTCGTTGCCGTCGAGCAGCGCGTTCTGGCTCGTGGGCTGTCCACTCGTGGAGTTGTCGTCAGCGGCCTGCTGATAGACCGATGCCCAGTTGGTGTGCGATTTGCACATGTCGCCTTCCATGGCAACTATGGTGCTCCACGATGCCTCACTGTCGTCCCATGCGTAGTCTTTCGACTCAGCCCATGTGTAGTAGAGCGGGCTCAGGTTGGCCTGTCCGCGGTACCAGATGTCGGTGTAGCGGGCGCAGACCTCGGTGAACATATAGAACGGGAAGCCTCCGCGTTTGGCGGCATATTGCTCGCCGAGGGCCTTGAAGGCCGGCAGGAACGCCTTATTGAGCGTCAGGCGCGGCAGGTGGCCGCCGGTGTCGATGCGGAAACCGTCAACGCCGAGTTCTATGAAGTTTTTGTAGCAGCTTATCAGATAGTTATACACATGCGGGTTTTCGGTGTTCAGGTCCACGCAGTCGCCCGCTATCTGCGCCCACCAGCGCGACGGGTCGTCCCAGTTGAACTGCCCGTAGTGGTGCCAGTAGTTGTTCACGTCGTAGTTCACGCCCGTGGTGTTCTTCATCTGGCTCAGCCGCGCCGAATACTGCTGGCCGCCCGGCAGGCTCAGGTAGTTGTCGGGCAGCTTGCCGCCCTCGCTTTGCGTATAAGGCACCATGCAGTCGTCTATGCTGCTCTGGTCGGCGCTCCAGTCGCGGTTGAACAGCTTGCAGAGGTTCTCCTCGCCGAAGTTGCCGGTGTGGTTGAGCACGATGTCAACTATCAGTTTCATGCCGTGAGCGTGAACAGCGTCAACCAGCGTTTTCAGCGTCACGCCCTCGCTCTCGTAGCGGTGGTCCACCTTCGAGAAGTTTGACGCATGATAGCCGTGGTAGTCATAGCCCGACGCGTTTTCCACTATCGGCGTAATCCAAATGGCGGTAAAACCAAGCGCCTTAATGTAATCCAGCTTTTCAATTAGCCCCTTGAAGTCACCACGCCATGCAGGATCGCCTGCATTACGGCTCTGGTTGTCCCAACACTGGGTGTTGTTACTCGGATCGCCATCGTAGAAACGGGTGGTCATAACAAAATAAATAGTTTCATCGCGAAAGTCAGTGCGCGACGGAAAAAAAGTTGTCGCAAACAACATCTGACAAGCCAATGAAAATACTAAAAGAGATAAGATTTTTTTCATGGTTAATATATTTTATGCAACCACAAAGTTAATTTTTTTGTTTTATTCCTGCAATTTTTATCAGGATAGATAGTTTTATTTTGTGCCTGAACCATAACTTTTAGCAGATGAAACATAGCCATGTTAACGTTTTTTTTCATACCTTTGCATTACTATGGCATTGAGTAGTAAAATACGCCGCACATTGCTGTGGAGTTCTGTTGACCGTTTGGGTCAGGCAGCACTCAACTTCATTGTCAGCATACTGCTTGCACGCCTCTTAACCCCCACCGACTTCGGTTTGATGGGGGGGGTGATGTTCTTCGCTGCCATATCATACGTGCTTGTTGACAGTGGTTTGGGCAAAGCGCTCGCACGTACCCGAAATGCTGATAACACTCACTTTACCACTATTTTTTTTGCTAATATCCTAATATCTTTCCTACTCTACGCAGCAGCATTCATCACTGCGCCGTATATCGCACGTTACATGGACATGCCCGAATTAACGATGATAATCCGAGTATTGTTCATCAGTCTGATACTCAACGCATTCTATATCGTTCCGCATACACGGCTTCAAATGTCTTTCCGCTTCGACCGCATAGCGTGCGTCAATCTCGGCGCAAATGTGTTCAGCGCCGTAGTGGCAATGGTTGCCGCCTTCAACCACGCAGGCGTATGGGCTTTGGTGGCACAACAGATGTCATACCACGCTGCGCGAATGGCGGGTTTTCTCGCGGCAGGTCCTCTATTCACTATTACGAGACCTTCATTACAGCTACTTTATTCGACGATGCGCTTCAGCAGCCACATCACACTTGCTGCACTGCTCAACGCCGTGTTCAGCAACATATATCTGTTTATTGTAGCCAAGTTCTTCCACATTTCGCAAGCCGGACAATACACCCATTCCCACAGGCAGGCTGACAATGCCAACTTCACTATGCTGGCGATTTTTGAAGCTACCACCTACAACTTGCTTGCCGAGCAACAGCACCACGAGGGGCATTTCACTGTGACAATGCGGCACCTGATGAAATCAGTAAATATGGTAGCGATGCCAGTAATGATGCTAGTAATAATAATCGCTGAACCAGCATGCCGCCTGCTGTTTGGTGAACAATGGCTGCCATCAGTACCTTATTTTCAGCTTATATGTTTGGCGAACATCACAGCCGTCGTGTCATTGTTGTGTACTAACGCGCTCAACGTCAAAGGCATGTCGCGCATCACTTTTTGGTTAGAGGTACTTCGCAAGTCTGCCATTGCGTTGTCAGCAGCCCTCACGCTCCAATATGGCATAGAGGCGTTGCTTGCAGGCTATGTCATTGCATCGATGCTTGGCACTGTCGCTCAAATGATTGCCGTACACCATAAAACCGCTTACAGCATCACGAGCCAAATTGCAGACCTGCTTCCAGCCATTGGCATCACTGCGGTAACAGCCATACTTTGGCGCATATTATTATAAAGGCAGAAAATATTATCAGACAATGGACGCATACCAACTTGCTGAGCATTACGCACGTTTCACAAGCCGACCGCTTTTCATCACGGGCAAAGCGGGCAGCGGAAAGACAACGTTTTTGAGAAACCTCTATAATACCACCGACAAAAATATCGCCATCGTGGCGCCCACCGGTGTTGCAGCAATCAATGCCGGCGGAGTTACCATCCATTCATTTTTTCAACTGCCCACGCACGTTTTCCCGCCCACACCCGAAGCCTACAATATGCTTTTTGCGGAACAGGCATCGCATCTGAGGACAGAGCGAAGGCATTTGTTTCAGCGGCTTGAACTGCTCGTAATTGACGAAATAAGCATGGTGCGCGCCGACTTGCTTGACGCCATCGACGCAGTGCTCAGACACTACAGGAGAAGACCATCTTTACCTTTTGGTGGTGTGCAGGTAATTTTCATCGGCGACCTCTACCAGCTCGCGCCCGTGATGAAAGGTGGTGCAGAGCAAGGCACGCTCGAGAAATATTATGCCGGACCTTACTTTTTTCACAGTAAAGTCATGCAGCAAATAACTCCGATATACATTGAGTTTGACCACATATTCAGGCAGCAGGACGAGCAATTCGTCAAGCTGCTCAATGAAGTCCGCGAAAACAGACTTACACAGCAGGGATGGAAACTGCTTATGAGCAGATACCTGCCCGAATACAAAAACAGCGAGAAGGACTTCCACATCACACTGACCACACACAACAAAACCGCAGATGACATCAATGAACAGCAAATAAACGGTCTTAAAGGTAAAGCAATACTATTCAAAGCATCAGTAAACGGAAAATTCGACGAAAAATCGTTCCCGACCGATGAGATACTGAAAATCAAAAAAGGCGCGAGGGTGATGTTCGTCAAGAACGATTCTAATCACCTGTACTACAACGGCAAGTTGGGCATAATAACCGGTTATGACACAGAGCAACAAACCATAACCGTAACATGCGACGACTGTGAAATAGAAGTGGAACCGCAAAAATGGGAAAACATAAGTTTCAGCGAAGACCCCACTACTGGCGAAATAACCCAAAAGACACTCGGCAGTTTCACTCAGTTCCCTGTCAGGCTGGCATGGGCCATCACAATACACAAAAGCCAAGGGCTGACTTTTGACAAGGTTATCATCGATGCCGGACGCTCATTTGCCAGCGGACAAGTATATGTGGCGCTCAGCAGGTGCAGGACACTTGAAGGCATAGTACTGACATCTTCTCTCTACAACGCACACATGCAACAGGACTACGATATCATCAACTACACTTTATCACAGCCAGATATTGAAACAATCGGCAAGATGCTGCCCGACGCAAAAAGAGAATATCTGCTCAAAGTGTTGTATGACACGTTTGACCTGCGAAGCGTAAACCAACAAATCGGTACCCTCATGTCTATGGTTAAACGGAAAAAGTCATTCAGCCCTGATAGTGAAAATTTTCTCTACAACCTATCTGAAATCACGGCACAGCTTGCACCCATAGGAGAAAAATTTCAAAGCGAACTCTTCCGCATCATAACCGGTTCGGACGAATACACCGAACGCCTCAAATCACGCATCAGCGCAGCGGCTGACTACTTCTCGCCTAAACTGCGAAGCATCGCGGCCGACATAAGCGCAATGCCTTGCCGGTGCAAAAACAAGGAAGACGCCGAAGATTTCATAAGATACGCGACAGAGATACACACCACATTGTGGCAGAAGATAAGCATAATGAAACAAATGTCGCTCACTCCTGACACCGATGCGTACGCAAAAGCAAAGAAAAACGCGCGTATTCCTGACATGGCTGTACACTCCATTTACATAAAAACAAGGAATGAAGGCAAAACCGAAAACAAAAAAAGAAAGAATATGAAAAAAAATATGTAACTTTGCAAAGTTAAACGCCAATAAAATAGTTATTAAACTTACATTAACTACTCATTAAAGATGAAAAGATTTTACAGCATTTTGCTATCCGTGTTTTTCTTTGCGTCAATGATATCAGCGCAAGAACTCGTTGAAAAAGAAGAAGCATCAAAAGCCCCTGAGCAAACCCCGTCTCAGACGCAAACTGAAGAGGACAGTTTCAAGCCAGGTTTCCGTTGGAGCGTGGGCGGAGAAGTTGTCAGCCAATACATCTGGCGCGGCTTGAATAGCGGCGGTTTGAGCTTTCAACCCAGCGTGGAAATCGGCTGGGAAGGCTACAACGCAGGGTTCACCCTCGGCGCATGGGGTAACCTCGGTGGCATAAATGAGGCTGACGAATGGACACAAAAATACTTCGGCTTCGGCGGAAAATACGGAGCAAGCTTCAACCCTGAACTTGACGTATATGTCGGATTCAATGTCCGCGGTTTTTCTATGACATTGACCCACTACCACTACTTTGACCGCCCATGGTACGAAATGGGCAACGAACCGCTCGAGGAAGAAGTCCTAAGTGAAGACGGTAAAGAAATAGAAGAGGTTGACATTGACGGCTGGTCGGGCAACCAATTGGAAATTACCGCGCAATATCGCGTGTCGGACGAAATACCATTGACCATCAGCTGGAACACCATACTTGCCGGAACTGACGGATACTACAAAAAAGACGGTAAAGCCATCACACATCTCGAAGGCGAAGACGCCAAAATGGTGCCTATTGATGATGAACACCCCGATATGCTCGTTAGGCAAGGTCTTAAGGGCGCTGAACTCAAACACGCATTCTCAACATACATAGAGGTTTCGTACGATGTTTATCTCAACGATGTGCTCACACTTACTCCTACTGTCGGTTTCACGCCATGGAGGAGCATGTACACCAACTATGAGCGCAAATTTGCCGTAAACAACTTAAACCTGCGCCTGCAAGCTGACCTGCAGTTCAACTATGCGGCTATGAACTTCTTCGTGCAGCCTTTCCTCAACTTTGACGATATCAAGCACTTTGAGTACGGCAAAAACTTCAGCTGGGTCATCGGTCTGGGCTTCTGGTTCGGAAACAAATAAACAGTGGTCGTAAACGCGTGTGGGGACTCGACAAGACGTGTCCACAAAAAGCGAAAGACAATTGAAGTCAGTACAATAAATAGCTTTGTCCATTTACCAATATAGTATGCGGCAGGGGTTGATGCTTGCAGTGTTTTTCTGCATCAACCTGCTGCTTAGTTTTGTTACCACAATGTGGGTTGAAACCGCATGGGTTATCACGCTGTGCTCTGTATTAAGTAATATCTGCACTATCTGGATAATTATTCTAACCTACTATATTACACGTTTTTACCGCGACATAATCAACGGCGGAAACTTAACGTATGGCGAAGGCGCTGGTATAATCATTTCAACTTTCTTCTTCGCGTCAATCCTCACCGCCGGATTTAGACTCGCGCTGATATTGTGGAAACCGGAATATCTATCAACATTGTTTTCTCAATCGCTCGAAGCGCTTAAAACGCTAAGTCTGCCAGAGGACATTACGCTGCAACTTAACAACTCGATAGAGCAGCTTCAGCAGCCCGTAAACTTTGTGTTCCAATACATTTGGGTTGACACCTTGTTGGGCATATTACTTGCCTTGCCGATGGCTTTGACAACAAGACGGACACAAGCAAATAACAACTCGTCGGACAATTCAATTGAACCTGACACCACTAATAACTCTGAAAATTCTGAACAATAAATGGCAAATTCCACCCCCAACCTTTCTATAATAGTCCCGCTCTACAACGAAGCAGAATCTCTGCCGAAACTCTATGAATGGGTAGAGAGAGTGGTCGCCAAGATGGGCATCAGCTGGGACATCTGGTTTGTAAACGACGGCAGCACCGACAATTCCCAGCAGGAGATAGAAAAACTTGCCGACACCAGCGAACACGTCCGCTACATACAGTTCAGGCACAATTATGGAAAGTCGCCCGCGCTATATTGCGGTTTCGAAGCCGCCGAGGGTGACGTGGTAATCACCATGGACGCCGACCTGCAGGATGACCCTGAGGAAATCCCTGAACTCTACAGGATGATCACAGAAGACGGCTACGACCTCGTGTCGGGCTGGAAAAAGCACCGCCTCGACAATGCACTAACAAAAAATCTGCCTTCTAAACTATACAACGCCACTGCACGGGCTATCACAGGGCTAAAACTACACGACATGAACTGTGGCCTGAAGGCATACAAAAAAGACGTGATAAAAAACATCGAAGTGTTTGGTGAAATGCACAGGTACATTCCTTTCCTGGCAAAAAATGCGGGCTTCACAAAAATAGGAGAAAAGGTTGTCAACCACCGCAAGCGCGAGTTCGGTTCCTCCAAATTTGGCATCAACCGCTTCGTCAACGGATACCTTGACCTGCTAACGCTGTGGTTCCTGCTTAAATTCGGAAAGCAGCCCATGCATTTCTTCGGACTTATTGGCAGTTTGATGTTTGTGCTCGGCGTTATTTCTATCAGTGTTGTCGGTATTCAGAAAATCATAGCGCTCAACCACCATGAATATGGCATGCTGGTTGCAGATAACGCATATTTTCACCTCTCAATACTCGCCATGATACTTGGCACACTATTGTTCGTCACAGGATTCCTTGCTGAACTCATCATTCGCAACTCACCAGAAAGAAATAACTATCAAATTGCGAAAAAATCATGTTAGAAATACTCAAATACACCCTACCCTCTGCCATTGTGCTGCTTGCTGCATACCTTGTGCTCCATAAGCAGATGAAGGACGAAGACCGCCGCAGGACATTCATGCTCAGGCGCGAATCGCTCGGCGTAATAACCCCCATAAGGCTGCGAGCTTACGAAAGACTTGCGCTCGTGCTTGACCGGACACAACCCGAACAAATGTTATTAAACATTGACCTCACAAATCTCAACTGCCTGCAACTGCAAGGCATGCTTTTGAAAAACATCAGGCAGGAATTTGACCATAATGCTGCACAACAAATATACGTTTCGGGCGAACTCTGGGCAAACATAAACGCGACAAAAGAAAGCATGCTCGGACTTGTCAACACGTGCGCAGCGTACGTGAAACCCGAAGAACCTGCCATAAAATTGGCTGAAATACTTATACAGACCTACCACAACAACGGAGAGACAGCCACCGAACGGGCAAATTTGGTACTCAGGGCTGAAGTTCAGCAACTATTCTAAAGTAGAAGTTGAGAATAACTATAAAAACTAGAAAAAACCAGAAAAAACCAGAAAAAACCAGAAAACCAGAGACACTTGAAAGCGAAGTTCCGCATACTACTATCACTGTTCGCACTGCTAACATTAGCGGCATGCGACTCACAAGACTCTGAATGCAGAAAAGACCTGCGTAAGGACCTTGGAGTGGCACTTTACATTGTGGACACTAACGCCGACGGCACCATAGCAGAACCTCGATCGTTCACCCCCGATTCCATGTCTGTCAAGGGGCTAAAGATGGACTCTGTCTTATATCGGACTTCAAGAGCTAATTTCAATTTACCTGTCAGCAAAACAGATACCATCAGCTGTTACGAAATTTTCATCAGGCATGATGACGAGAACACCGGCAGGCATATTTTAACGACAGACACACTTACAATCACTTACGACAACGAGCAGCATTTCGTGTCGCTTGAATGCGGATGCTACATCAACCACCAACTTCACTCAGCCGTCAGCACCACCCATTTCACCGACTCGCTGCATATCATAAACCAGAACATCACTAATGCCGACGAAACGCACATTAACATATATCTTCATTAGTCTTCTCGCCTTGGCATTCTTTCTACCCGCCAACGCCGCAAAGCGCGAAGAAGGCGAAGTGCGTCCGTTAGACACCATACCCACATGGCAAGGCGGTAACATCAAAGTGGACATTGGCAACACCATATACGAAATGGCAGTATCAGGAGCAGACCGCCTCAGTTTTGAAGCCGCACTCAACTTCAACCTCAAACGGCGCTTTTTCCCTACCATCGAAGGCGGATTTGCCTCTGCCAAACACAAGGTTGGCAACGGAGCCACATATAGCGGCAAAGGCGCATTCGGACGTATCGGCCTTGACATCAACTGTTTCAAGCCCGAGCACAAGTCGGTGTGGCTCAACTTAATACTAATAGGCGCGCGCGTCGGATTCGGAACACAAAAATATGACACTAATGATTTATCACTACACGACGTATACTGGGGTGACTCAAGAATAGACTTCAACGGCCAAGTCAGAACTGACGTGTGGGTCGAAGTCAACGCAAGCCTCCAAGTTAACATCTACAAAGGCTTCACCATGGGCTGGGGAATAAGGGAGCGCATACTTTGCACAAGAGGGAAAAAAGCTAACGTACTGCCTTGGTACATCCCAGGCTATGGCGTGAACAAAAACGCAAGTTTTGGCTTCAACTACTACATCGGATACAGGTTCTGAGTGACCAAATGACCAAATAAGGTGACCAACAGACATAAATAAAGAACCAAAAAGCGTTTTCTATCAAAATTTCTTCTTAAATTTGAAGGAGATAAAAATAAAAAACTAATACTATGGCAAAAATTGGAATTTTCACAATCACGTCAGAACTCCACGACCCAAGCGCGGTCGCAAAAATGACGTCTGATTTTCTCGGCAGCCTTGGCGTTGATTACGAGTTTTACGACAACGACTACTCCACATACGGTTCGCACAGTCTTAACCTTATCTACGTAAGAACAGGAGGAACGGAAAACATATTCCGCAAACTGCAGCCCAAATTAAGCGATGCGAGCGACAGGCCTTTCTATCTGCTCACATCAGGCATGAGCAACTCATTGGCAGCATCAATGGAAATACTTTCATTCCTGCGTCAACACGGTCTGTACGGAGAAATCATCCACGGCAAACCCCAGTACATCAGGAAACGCATGAACGAGCTCGTAAGCCTCGTAGAGGCAAAACGCAAGTTAGCCCTCATGCGCCTCGGTGTCATCGGCAACCCGTCTGATTGGCTAATATCAAGCAATGCCGACAGACCGTTGCTGCGGGAATACTTCGGACTTAAACTTATTGATATCCCGATGAAAGAGCTCGTTGACCTTGTGCCTTCCATGTCCGATAACGCGCCTGTTGAAATCAACGCCCCCGAAAGCATTGCGCACTCCATGCCTGACGCATGGCGCATTTACAACGCTCTGAAAGTCATTCTCGAACGCCATCAACTCAACGGCTATACGCTCCGCTGCTTTGACCTGCTCAAAACCGTTGAAAACACCGGATGCCTTGCTGCCGCGCAACTCAATAGCGAAGGATACATCGCAGGTTGCGAGGGCGACATACCGGCAATGGTCAGCATGGCTGTGGTTAGAGCACTATTTGGAGTGTCAGGCTTCCAAGCCAACCCTGCGAGAATAGACCCTGAAACCGGAGAAATACTATTCGCACACTGCACAATTCCGTTTAACATGCTCGATAACTATAAACTCGACACTCACTTCGAGTCAGGCATTGGCGTTGGCATCTGCGGATACATGAAAAACGGTCCCGTAACGATATTCAAATTCGCAGGCGACGCGTCAAGATATTTCCTCGCTGAAGGAGAACTCGTTGAAAGCGATGACAAGCCCGGGCTTTGCCGCACACAACAGCTCATCCGCCTCAACGAACCGGAATATACGATGTCAATGCTCACCAATCCGGTAGGCAACCACCACATCATCATTCCGGGACACCACAAGCAGCTCATCCGACAACTTCTCACCACATAGGCAATAACGCACAATATATTGCTAACATATTGCCGGCATAACAATATAATTCATAACATTCCATGACAATAAAAGCCTCGGTTTGAGAACCGAGGCTTTTATTGTTGATTATGTCCGCTATATGTCTTAAAGCGGACTTAGATTGTGGCTTATTGGCAGGCTTTCCAACCAAAGAGGGTTACGTCGGAGTAGTCAACAACGATTTCCACTTCTGAACCACAAACAACGTTGTCTGCGCCTTTAGGATTATTGTCGTCACCCATTACAGTAAGTTGGATGATTTCGTTGTCCCAAGTGCCGGCTTCACGGAGTTTGAACTGGCAGCCTTCCCAAGCTTCGAAGGTAGCTGTGTAGGTGTTTTCGCCAGCGAGTGTGAGAGCCACAGGAGCGCTGCCCCATCCGCCTTCTTCAAAGCCGCCAACAACCTCGATGTCAAATGGTTGGCACATTGCCGGAACCTTGAAGGTTACATTGTAGGTGTGGTAAGTTTTAACCTCGCAAGGTACGTCCTGCCATGAGTCGATGCGGATGTAGGATTCGAGCTGTTGGTCAAGGATTTGGAGGTTTCCGTTAGTGTTATGAACCTCGTTTTCGGCATAGTTGCCAAATTCGATGATTGACCATTCAGCCCACTGTGTTGTCCAGCTGCCGTCAACGGTGCCGTCCTTAAGTTGGCAAGCCTTACCTGAATACTGAAGGTCTGTTTCACCCTCAGCCTCAACGCCGCCTTTCATCTTGATAACGGCAACATACCAGTTAGGAAGATTGTTGTTTTTGATTTCGGCGATTTCAGATACGGGTGTGAAAGGAGTGAACATATCCCATGCGTCACCGTCATAGAGAGGGCCACGGAATACGAAGCCTTCTTCACAAACGCCATTAGGTACATATGCGAACAGGCGGATGTAACCTTCCGGGCAGTCTGACTCATAGTACGGATACTGATCAGCTGACGGGTTAGGATCTACGGAAACTTCTGTTGACGGATTAACGGGTTCGTCTTTGTCTTTGTCGTCGTTTTTGCAGGCTGCAAACACGAGAACTGCGGCTACGAGAGCCGATGCGAAAATGAATTTTAACTGTTTCATAAAAATTTAATTAATTAAATTGGGTTAAACGTATTTTAGAAGTTAAGAAGTTAAGACATTACTTTTATCAAAGATGTATTGTTTCAATTTATCAATTTCTCAATTTCTCAATTTTAATATCCTTCGGTTTGGGTAAGGCCTTGTGTGATTACGTCAGTCTGCGGCAGTGGGAATACATTGTACTTCGCGTCAAGCGGTTCCCATGCGCCACCGTCCGCCAACGACTTCTTATTGCCACGTCCTTCCCAGTGGTATTGATACTGGTCAGCTTGAGGTCCGGCGAAGCGTCCGAAGCGGACAAGGTCGGTACGGCGGCGTCCTTCACAATAGAACTCGCGGCACCACTCGTCGAGCAGAAACTCTTCCGTTACCTCAAATTCTTTCGTGTTATGTGCGCGGTCGCGCAGAGCTTTGACTGCAGACTTTGCTTCTGCGGCATTGCCCAAACGGAACTGCGCCTCGGCGTATGTCATGTAGGCTTCTGCCACACGGATAAACGGCAGGTCGGTGTCAGGCCAGTCGGGGTCATGTCCGGCGTTAGCCTTGATTTCGGCAGCAGACGGAGTAACAGGCAGTGTGCTGTAGCGGCCAGTGTATTTAAGTACTGACCAGCACTCATAGAACTTGCCGTTTTGCATGCTGCCTTTGAGGGAATAGGTGTCGGTGTCAGAGTTGCGGTTATAGAGTATCGCGCGGTCATCGCCCAACTGTTTGGGGAATGAGAACTCGTCGCCCTTCATGTTTTTAATGGAATTGATGTTGCCATTGTCGGCCCATTTGACAAGGAACTCGGGGCTTGTGCGGAAGCATGACCATGTGTCAGATATGCCGAACGAGTTGAAGTTTTTGTCGCGGAAAGCCGAGCACATGAAGCGCGCTCCGCCCCAACTTTGGCACATAACGCCATCCTGATAGATGTTGAGGATGCCTTCGCCGTTAGCTCCACCTATATACTTGTGATTGTCACCCATAAAGAGTTCCTGATATGGGCTGTAAATGCCGCCGCCGCTGGTGGTGTGCAGTTTATACTGTGAGTTCATGACTTCTTTTGCCTTGTCGCTGGCCAGTTGCCATTGCGCAGTACCGGTATAAACCTCGGCGTTGAGGTAAAGGCGGGCAAGCAGCATCTTGGCAGCCACGCGGTCAACACGGTAATCGGATTTGCGCTGTTCCGGCAGAAGTGTTTCAAGTTCTATGAACTCGTTGACAAGCCAGTCGTAGAGTTGCTGGCGGGTGTATTGGGGCTTCGGTGCCTCGCTTACAACTTCAGCAAACGGCACGCTGCCAAACATGTCAAGCAGGTAATAGTAGTTAAGGGCGCGGATAAAGCGCACCTCTGCTATTTGTGCTGCACCATCACCATCTTCTGTAGCGTTCTCAAGGAAATGGTTGCACATTGAGATGTCAAAATACAGGCGGTAGTAAATGCCTGAAATCAACGGGTTTTGGCTTGTCCATGAAATGACACGGATGTCAGGCAGGCCTGCGTCGCCGTCCCAAATCCACCAACCTTCGTCGGTAGGAAACTCGTTAAGCTCCCATATCATTCGCACGAAAGCCGATACGCCCTCGTCAAGTCCGGCCACGTCGCCATTGCCGGCAGGCCCCTGCTGACCAGTGAGCGCAAGTGTGGAATAAATTTTGGTGAATATTCCGTTTTGCTCGAAATACTGTATGCTGTTGGGGTCCTTGGGCGTTACATTAAGGTCATCAACACAGGAGTTGAAGCCTACCACCGCAATGCCTAACACCAATAGGTATTTAAATATGTTTTTCATATGTTCTTGTTACTTTAAATTGTTGAACTATAACTATTCACATCTATCTCTGTATAAGATTTAGAACTGGAGGCTCAAGCCTATTAACGAAGTCGTGCAGCGTGGATAAATGTTGTTGTCAATACCTCCGAAGTGTTCGGGGTCAAGTCCTGAATAGCCAGTGATAACGAACGGGTTCTGCACAGTGGCATATATGCGGGCCTTGACATTGGGGTTCTTGTCAAACGTGTACCCCACTGTGATATTGTCGCAACGGATGAAGGAAGCGTTCTCAATAAATATGTCTGTGAGAGCGTACTGGTTGAACGGGGTGTCGCTGTCAACGTATGCGCCCTTAGCTGCATCCCATTTGCGCATCAGCATCTTGTCGGGCTGAATTTTGTCGTTGTAATATGCGTTGTAAGCGTCTTTGAGTACGCCATGGTAACCGCCGTTTTGTGAGCTGCACAAGTTGGCGTCGGCCGCGCTATAGACACTCCCTGCAAGTACGTCATTATACACATAGTTGCCGATGCTTGCGCGAAGCGAGAACGAGATGTCGAAATTGAAGAACTGCCATTTGCTCTGGAAACCGAGAGTATATGGAGCCATGGGCACTATGTTGTTGTTCATCACGCGGTCTTCATCAGTTACGTCGCCGTCCTTGTTAGTATCTATTGCGTAGTAAACCTTGTTGCCTGATGCGTCAAAGCCTGCTGCCGTTTCATAGTAATGGAACACGGATGCGGCATAGCCTTTTTTGTGGGCTTGGATATAACCATCGCCAAGTCCTGAACTAATACCGCCAGTACGAACGAAACTGTCGCCCTCGCCTATGTTGAGGCTGGTGATTCTGTTTTGGTTCCATGTGAAGTTGAGTCCCATGTCCCATTTGAACTTGCTGCGGTGAGCGGGTTTGTCAATGGCCACCGCATTGAGCGAAACTTCCACGCCTTGGTTAGTCAGCGAACCGATGTTTTTGAGTACGCGGTTTGAGAAGTTGGCACCAACGGGCACGTCAACATAGTTAATCAAGTCGTCTGTTTTGCGGTAGTAGTAATCCACGCTGCCGGTGATTCTACCTTTGAGGAAGCCGAAGTCAAGGCCGGCATTGTAGGTCGTGGTCTTCTCCCAAGTGAGGTCTTCTGAAATAGCACCCGGACGATAGCTCAAATACATGGGATTGCCGTCAGCGTCTGTAAGTGGATTGCCGTCCTCATCATAAACGATGTTAACATCAGAGCCAATGGGATAATAAGCATGTTCCTTGCTTATGTTGTACATGGTGATGTAAGGATAGTCGTTGCTTGTGATTTCCTGCTGACCGGTGATACCATAGCCAAGACGGAGTTTGAGGTCTGAGAGCCAGTAAACGTCACGCAGGAAGGCCTCTTCCTTAATCTTCCAGCCGAGAGCCACTGACGGGAACACGCCCCAGCGCCTGTTCTTTTTGAATCGTGATGAGCCGTCGGCGCGGACTGTAGCGGTAATCATGTAGCGGTTGAGGGCGATGTAGTTCAAACGTCCAAAGAATGAAACAAGATAACTTTCCGTTTCATACTCATTAGTGCTTCGGGTGTTTTTTGCCATCTGTCCAGCAAGCGGGTTGGGAATGACGTTGCCGTCATCATCCGTGGTCAGCGAGTTGAGCGGATATGAGCCCCAGCCATCACTTGAACCTTGGCGGTGGAAATGCTGCCACTCGTAGCCGAGCATAACATCGAAATGGTGATTCTCGTTAAAGTCCTTATAGTATTGCGCGTATGCGTTAAACTGCAGGTTGTATTTTTTCTCTTCTGACCAGCCTTCCCAGCCATAGTAGTAGTTGCTGTATGAGGTATTGTCTATGGAAGTGGTCTGCTTACCATAGCTGTAGTCCGCACCAAAGTTGGCGTGCAGGCGGAGATCTTCAAATCCGTGAATCTTGTAGTCTGCCTCAAGGTTGCCCACGAAAGCGCCCGAATGTGCGCGGTCGTTTTTTTGGCGGAGTGTAGCCACGGGGTTGGCGGTAGTCTGGCTGTTTTTGGTATATGGCCAATTGCCGTCGTGATATTCTGCAGTAGCAATGCGTTGATAGTAGTTGCTGAACCACGTTTGGATAATGTCACCCTCAACTTCGTGATACGGGTATTCGACACCGTCGCGGATGTATGAGCCTTCGCCGTCAAACACCTTTTTGGCATTGGTGGCATCGTGCGAGCCGCCATAGACGGGCTGCGTCGGATCCATCGACAGGGCCGAACCTACAACACTGCCGTCAGCATAGCGGTTGTAGATGTACATGCCTTTGGCGTTGAGGTTAAAGGTCAGGTGCTTGTCGAGGAACGAGGGGTTCAAGTTAATTGATGCCGTAACACGCTGCATCTGAGAGGTGTGGATCGTACCATTGTTGAGCGTATAACCCAATGAAGCGCGGTAAGGCATATTTTTCGTGCCGCCCATAACAGAGAAATTGTGGTCGGTGCTTATTGCAGGGCGATAGATGTAATTCTGCCAGTCGGTGTTGTAGTTGCCGAAGTAGTTGAGGTTACGGCGGAGTGATTTTTGGCGCACGATGTCAGCCTGAGCAATCGAGTTGTTGACATGTTCGCGGAGTTCGTCTCCTGTCAGTGTCTCAAGGCGGTTTACGAGGTTACCCATCGAAACGTTGCCTTCGTATGAGAATTTGGGCTTACTACCGGCAGTGCCCTTCTTGGTGGTGGTGATGATAACGCCGTTTGAAGCTCGTGAGCCGTAGATGGCGGTCGCCGAGGCATCTTTCAGCACCGTGAAAGTCTCAATATCTGACGGGTTTATCATTGAGAGAGCATTAGCGGCGCCTTTGATGCCGTTGTTGTCCATCGCCAGTCCGTCAATGACTATCAAGGGGTTGTTGTTGGCGTTCAATGACGAGCCGCCGCGAATTCGGATTGTTGACGAGCCGCCGGGGGTGCCGCCGTCAGATGTAACTGCCACACCGGCGATTTTGCCTGACAGCATGTCCTGCGCGTTGGTGTTCAGACCCTTGTTCATGTCGTCAGGCTTGATGGCGGTCACTGAACCTGTGGCGTCGTTCTTTTTGACTGAGCCGTAACCGATGACAACGACTTCTTCAAGGAGCGCCTTGTCTTCTTCGAGCGCAACGGACATGTTGGGTGTCGCCGCGATTTTAACAGTCTTGAAGCCCACGTAGGAGATTTCAAGCTGCGCGCCCTTTTGAACCTGCAGTTCAAAGTTGCCGTCAAAGTCGGTGATGGTGCCGTTGGTGGTGCCCACCTCGGAGATGCTCGCGCCTATGACTGTCTCGCCCGTTGCG
>JAFTCC010000020.1 GCA_017454915.1 Paludibacteraceae bacterium | reverse complement strand
CTGAATTAAAACTAAAATTGCTATCTTTGCACATGTTACTAAGGTTTTATGGTAAAAACAAAGGTAACAAAAAAGGCTGAAACCCAAGAGAGGGCTTCAGCCTAATTTTATAGCGAGAAAAAAAGTTTTACCGGACAGCAAAAATTTAGAATGAGTCCCACGTTATTTAGCAACGGTGAAAACAGGTTTCAAAGGCTCAATTATAGTGCCGAGCATATCATCGTTGACGAAATTGAATGCTGACCAAGCCTCAAAGATGTTTTTGCAGTATGCTGAATAGTAGCGTAGCGTTATTTCGTCCCCATCGTTATTTTCGCTGTTTGGGGGTGTGATGTAGAGATAGAATAAATCCTCGTGCAGTTCCGCCACTCCAACACATTGCTCGCCAACGAAAGCTGCGAGTTGGTCTTCCGGCATTATCCGCCACCCTGCCGCGCGGTCAGGATACTGTGACGCGATGTCAACTTTTATGATGGCTGTTAGGCTTGACGAGTAGTCGTAGTTGGCGGGGACAGTCCAAGTTGGCTGAGCAATGTTGGACAAAAAAGTTTCCGGTTCCTGAGATTTGTCTTTTTTCTTACAGCCTGTCAGTGCAAAGAACAGCACACATAAGGCGATGGCATATATGTTTTTTTGCTTCATAACTCAAATATGTTATCAGTTATTCAGTTAAAGATTAAATCCCAATCGGTCATTATACTGACCGCTGGTGTAAATTAGTAAAAATGAAGTCTATAGGTTTATTGCTTCATCATTTTGATAGTCTTGACTTTCCCGTCACAATTGATTACGGCGTTGTATATTCCGGCGGTTGCCGACAAGTTGTTCAGGAACTCCCTTATTTGCAGTTCGCTCTGAGCGTCTTTTAGTTCCCCTATCAGTTTTCCTGTCGCGGAATAGTATTTTACGTTGGCAGGATATTGCGTTGGCAGTTCCGTTGCGTCGCCGTGTTTGAGCAGTATGGGCGAAGCGAGGCTTCCGTGGTGTGTGTTTGGAATGTTATTGAGCATTCCGTCATGCATTCCGTCCACATGAAGGGCCTGTCCGTCCTTAGTGCTGAACCTTACTTTGTCAATCATGTCGCTTTGCACGGTGATGAAGTACAGAGTGTCGTTTCCAACAATATGCGCGTTTGCGACCGCCGCCCGCTCGTTGCCCACAAATGCCTCGATAGTGGCGGCATTGTCGGCTTGTTGGGCTTCGAGTTTGGCAATGACAGTCATATTTGAAGCCGCCAGCGGGTTGTTGAATGTGTCGTGCTGCACGTTATTATCGGGTAATGCGTTTTCTGCTCTTCGTGTCTGCCGTGAACCGTTGTTGTTATAGAAATAGATAGTAACATTGTTTTCGCCCATACGCCTGAATAGGTATCCCTTACCGGGTCTGATTGACGTCAGGTTGCCTACCCATTTGCGGTCTTGTGAGAAGACTGCAAATTG
The DNA here is from genome assembly GCA_017454915.1 of Paludibacteraceae bacterium. Classification (GTDB taxonomy): domain Bacteria; phylum Bacteroidota; class Bacteroidia; order Bacteroidales; family Paludibacteraceae; genus UBA3747. Next base: position 52,180 of record JAFTCC010000020.1, on the reverse strand, counting down.
GTCATGACTCTTGACGAGGTCTCCTGGTGATGCGTAGTCAAAGTAGTCGGCAAGCGCTTCCGTAACAGTTTTAGCCTCGTTAAACAGGCATGGCAACGGGCTCCATAGTCCTCCTCCCCTAAGTGTGACACGCATGGAGTCGGCAGGCAGTTTATCGCCCGACACGCGCATGATGTTTCCCGTGTGGCAATAGATCATGTGCGTATAGATGTATCTGAAGTGAATGAGCGACCCTGCAAAGCGTCCGAGCGAGTCGGAATAGGTGCAGAAATTACGTGTAACGGGGTTCTTAATAAGGTCTCCTTCGGTCCATGGGTCAGCGGCTGTCATGACATTGTTGATGACACCTGTGGCATCAGCATTGACATTGATGTTGAATGATGTCCAGTTCCATCCTTGCTGTAGCTTAATGTTTTGCACTTCGCTGTTTCCGGCTGTGAAAAGTAGCGGTTCGGTATCGTCGCATCCGAAGACATTGCCATGGGCAAATGTAACAGGTGATGAGGTATTGAGACTGATAATCTTCCCTGTTGAGGCTTGCCAAAGTTGGAAAGTGATTTTTTTGCCGCTCATGGTTTCGTTGCCGTAGATGGTTATGAACACTTCCGACTTGTTAGTGATGTTGTCGAAAGTGATGTTAGCCATTCCCACGCACTCGTTGCGGTAAAGCGCAATCACCTTGTCACGTGCATCAGTGTCGTATTCGTCGTCTATTTTAACTTGTCCGCACAAAGACATATTCAGCTGATACTGTTGTTGGTCAGGCTCGTTCCACGGACATTCTGCTTTAATTGTGTATTCCACACGGAGCGGTTCGGTTAGCCCGTTTTCGTCGGTGAGGTAAATCAAATCGGTGTATGTCCCTATGGGCAGTGCGTTGCTGAAAATCAGTTTCAGTGTTTTGTATTCTGTAGGTCCGACTGACCCTGACGGAGCATCAACATTAAGCCAATATGGCAGCGATTCGATGCTGTATTGGTGTCGGCGTCCGCTTTGGTTAGTGAACGTGACATCAATAAAGTTTTGTTCATTGTCGTTGTTGCTGTCGTTTCTGGTGTATTCAACATTGCGGTAATCCCATTTGAGCGAATTATGGTCAACGTATGCTACCCACATTACCGGTGATGGCATGGGGTTGCCATTCATGTCTTCAACGTCTCGAACGGTAACGCACACAGTTTGTTTGTTAATTTCCCTGTCTGCCATTTTTAGGTTAATGAGCAGTTCGTCTTGGTTAAATGCCCAGTCGAAGTTGAGTTTGCTAAGCAGCCCGGATCCGCGTACCGGCGCATAAATGGTCTTGTCGGCGAGTGCTTCAAGTCCTGTGTTGCCGCTATTGGAAAGTGCGAGAGTCACTTTTTTGTCTATCACGTTGCCGTTAGGGTCACGGTAGGTTCGCTGGTCATCGCCGCTGAATACAAGTTCAAGGATGCCGTTGCTGTTGGTCTTTTGCTCCTCAAATGGCAGATATGCCATAAGTCCCATTTCGTCACCCGAGGGTGAGTTGTTTCCAAATTCCTCTATGAGGTTTTTGGGCAGTGCCTGCTCAAATAACACAAATTCATCCACGTTGCCTTCAAATCCGTCGCCTCCCAAGTATATGTCTCCTCCGATGCCAGTCATCTTGTTGGCGGCGTATGTGTCAACCATTTTGCTGTCGAGGTAAATTGCAACGTTGTTATACGTTCTGTTGATTGAGAGTACGAGATGGTGCCATTCTTCTAATCCTACTGCTCCAAGCTGGTGGATTGTGCTGTCCATTTCCCACTGCAGGTTTCCATCCTTAATGGTAAACTTTTTGTCTCCCATGCTTAATATAGTTCCGTTGGCGCTGGTGTTTCTGAACCAAAGCATGTATGTTCCGTCGTATGCGCTTGAGCGTGCGAGCAAATTTTTTGCGAGTGTTACTTTGTCGTTGTTGCCCAGTGCGAGTGATATGCCTTTTGGCAGATTCCAAGTAGCTCCTTGCATTGTCATCGTTGCTCCGCTTGAGCGGTCCTGTAGAGTCGTGCCAGTGCCTTCGTTCATCATGTAGTATGCTGCGAGTTCTTGTTCATACCCTGTGAGATATCTTAAATGCGTAGCAGCTATATCCTCCGGTGTCAATGCTTTTGTCCACAGGCGCACTTCAAGCATATTTCCCTCCATACTTCGCCCGAAAACGAGTGGAGCGGAGAGGGTGTATGGAATGTCGGGGAAAGCAGGAGCCTCAGGGTCTGTAATGTCAAGTTTCCCGACATAGAAGTGCACGGTGTTGTTGGCATAATTGTATGTCATTATCACTCGTGTGAAATCGAGCATTGGTTCTGGAATGTGTTTGGAGTAAATGCTGAATGTGCCGAGTTGTAATTGCAGGCGGTTGTCAGCCGTTAGTCCGAAAGCGACTCCAGTGTCTTCAAGCCCGTGTTGGAAGAATCGTTGTTCCTTGTTCTGTGATGTGGGTTTGACAAGCATGTCAATGGAGAACGAGCGTCTGTCAAGGCTTCGGCTCACTTGTGTGGAGGCATACGAAAGTGGTGACCCGTCAAAATGTACCGACGCATTAGTGGTTATTCCTGTTTCGTTGGTTATGCCCAGCAGTTGGAAGTTGTTGTCCTCGTCAAGATAGTTTCCGGCAATGGGTTCGTTGAACCTAAGTTTGAGGTTCTCCCCTATGCCAAGTATGGCGTTGACAGGTTCCGGCTCTCCAAATACGCGTGGGGGGCGTGTGTCTTTGGTGCCGCTGATGACAGGCGAACTCTTGGTGACGAATCCTGACCCGTAGCGGCAGAATGTTACGGCGCGCAAATCATATTTTTGTTCCATGGGGTCGCGTTCTCCGTAGAATCTGAATGGCGCAATCCGTCCATTTTCTATCATTGCCTTGTTGCCTGTTGCGAGGCTATAGAGGCTGTCGTTGGCATAGAATGAACACTGGTTGACCCAGTCGTCTTCGGATTGCGTGGTGAGTTTGTATTGGAACTCGATATGGTCGAAATTCTTATGATGGATGTCGAAGCCGTTTATGTCAACAGGTATGTAGTAGCCGACAGAATCGTGTGCCGAAAGAGTGTTCATTATCCAATTTTGGCGTGGCGATGCGATGTTTACATCAGATGCCACAGGCAGGAAGTGTACTGATAGTTTGATAGTTGAAGATGTTTTGGGGCAATCTGACGCATAGAGGTAAAGTACGAGATTATCGTAGTCATCCACGGTTCCCCGCTCTATTTCCACAGTTTTTATCACTGGCTTTCCTGGCACTACCCAATAGCTGCTACCTTGCGTTAGCGGCATACCGTCCACAGAGACTTTTGCGCCATAGGGGTTTGATGTTCCGTCTAACATCAGCGTCAGGAAGCTGCCATTGTTGGCTATTCCAGCGTCAATTTCGGCATTATTCATCAACTGTAAGCGGAATGTCGCCTTGTTGTTTGGCTGTACGTTGGCAATCTCGTAGGTGTCGGCGGTCATTTCAGGTTTTACAATCCATTGTGTGCTGTTTCCGATGAGCGTGCCTTTGTTGTAGAACTGTGTGCGGACTTCATCTTGGTGCGGGCAGAATGTAGCGCCAGCCTCTGTGATGAAAACGTACGAGCCATAGAGTGCGTCATCTCCTTGTGGCACAGTGTTGAGTTCGGAGAGAACTGCGTAGGCAGAATCCGACCAAGCCTTGTAAGGAACGCGGTAGCATGCCACTGTGATGTCGCCGTCGGCGTCGGCAACAATGTTGAAGCCAGCCGATTTCTTGATGGTTCGTGTGTCGGATTCGCGGTAAGAGTTGTCGAAGTTGAGTATAGGCTCGAACGACATGCTGAATTTTGACGTGTTGGTTACTGTTCCTAATTCCTCGTCGTTTTTGTGCCGCGCGTTGCCGTTATCGTCTCTGATGTATTCGTAGTTGGCTAATGCGTCAACTGCCGCTGTTCCGAATGTGGAGCCATTTCGGGAGTTCCAAAATGACTTCATGTTGTTGCACAGGTTATTGAGGATTGATTTACCAGCCTGTGTGCCTACCTTTTCAACATCGGTGAGCACTAAATCCCATCCTTGCGGAACTTCATTGTAGTTTGCCGAAGCGGTGTATGAGTCGGAGTGCGTCATAGTGGCTCCATAAGATACGCTATATGTGCCGACTTTCATGCTGCTTGAGCCTATGGCTGATGTTTTTTCTTTCTCGTTTTGATAGATGATAGTCATCCACTTGAGCAGCATATTGTTGAGCGCAGCCACACGGTTAGTGTAGATTTTGTCATCATCAGGCGTAACCATCTCATAGTATTTTGACGGCAATGTGTCGTTGATGTTTTGTAGTTCAGCTTCGGGATGATACCAATAGACTTCTTCTCCAATGGCATTAGCTGCCGCTTTTGCTTCTGTTAGGCTGCCGAACTGCATCATCAGGTTTTGCCTTTCCAGCGCGATTTCGGGAATGACGGTGTTGAGGATATAGTGTTGGGTGTAGGCAAATGAGTTGTTAATCGTAGAGCCGAGCACTATTTTTTGTCCTGTCACGAGATAGTATTGTTTTCCGCCAGTCGCCGTGCCTTGTGCTATTACTTTCATCATTCCTGCGTCGAATGCCGGTTTGCGTAAATTATACAGGCTGTCTCCGATGATGGCAATAGTTTTTGCTTTGCCTGCTATTTGGCTTACCGTAGTGCCGAAGAAAACGTCCGCCATTTCGCCTACGCCTTTTGGTGTGGCTGACGATGATGTTGAAATGCGCTCTGTGGTGGTGATAGAATAGTCGTACTGGTATCCCCAATCCCATTTGTGGCTAATTGGTATCGGGAAACTCATTTGTTTGCTTGTCGTGTAGGTTGAGCCTTGGTATGAGCCTGCGCCTGCAGGTGCGGTAACTAACCCGACATCCATAGACACATTTAAGCCATATTTGAGGTTTATGTTGGCGCCAACTTCCCATTTGAAGTTGTTTTTGTAGGAATAAGAGTATGTGCTTCCTGATTCTATCCATGATGAAGAGCCGGAGCCTGCCGGGTCTCTCACAATGTCAAGCAGCACGATGTCGGCATCTGTCATTCTCAAGTCTTTCTGTTGTACCACGGTGCCGGTTACATATCCTTTCAGCACTTTAGTGTCCACTACATTGCCTTCTTGCTCTAATGCCACGCTGATAGTGCGCAGGGCGTCATTCCCAACATTGTTGACGTCAATGTTGTCCACCATGAGCCAGATGTTATTGTAGCGTCCCTGTTTGTCAAGTTTATATGTTTCGGTAGCAGTGGTGTGGCATAGTCCGTTATGTATTGTTACAGAGCCTCCGCGCAGCGGCACGCGGTCGAGTTTTCCGACCTGATGGTCGTTGTTGTAGTAGTAGTCCTCGTATGCTTCAGCCATGAACTGATATTTCCTGCCCCCGATGAACGCGGGATACCCCAGCAGGTAGTTTATCGTTCCGTCTTGCTGTTCCTCATACATGTTGACGGTGCCTGATAGCGATGGATCTATGTTGCTCACTTCCATGCTCGGTTCGCCCAATCCTTTGCGCTCCAAACCGTAAATCATTTGTTTGAGGTTCACTTGCATCGGTGTGTGGTAAATCCGGTCATAAACGGCGTTGTATTTAACCCACTCATTATTGAGCGAGTCAATATGTTCAACGGCAGTGGCATTTGTGAGGTCAAAGGTTTCGCTTCCTTGTCCTGATGCGAACAGTGTGGCGTAGCCGTTGGCTGTGGCTTGCAAGACTTTGTATTTCACAGGGAACAAATCCACTTCAAATTCTCCGGTGGCAGAGTCGGGATGTATTGTTATTCGTTTTTTCTCAAACAGGGTATGGGTGATTCCGACGTTGCGTTGTGTTGTAACGTTGTCGCTGTTGGTGCTGAACACGAGATGTTGCGTGAACTGGTGTACGGAGTCTCGCGTCAGGTCGTCAGGGTCATGCACCAGATGTGCAGTGTTGTCGCCTTCCAGTTGCAGCACAAGTTGCACATTGTCGCCAATGTTGTTATTTCCTATTCCGAATCCGTGCTGCAAGTCGCGTTGGTCGTTTCCTCCTGCCACACGTCCGGTGAGGCGCACTTTGGTTGTGTCGTAGAATCTTACGCCGTCACGCGGCTGGGTGAGCGCGAATGTATCGGCTCCGTCCTCTACATGTAATATGCCGTCGCCCTCGAATGTGTGTCCGGTTTTGATAACTTGCAGTTTGCATGGCTGGCTTAGCGGCAACAATAACTCGAAATTGCCGTCAATGCCTGTGATTATGGGATTGTTGCCGCGCCGCACAGTATCTCCGTTTAGTCTGAACATTGCCCCGCTGACGGGTATTGTGGAACCTTTGTAAAGCACCCTGCCAGTAAGGCGGGTTGATGATGTGTTGACAAAGTCTATTCCGTTAGCCACAGCATCAGAGGCGGACAGGTTGACGGCTGCAGTGCCAGCCGAAGTGTTGTTAAACGAGAAATTTCCGTACTGCGATGTGGGCACGATGATATAGTTTTCGCCGGTTTCAGAGCATGCGCAGTCATCGTACTCGCTAAAATTAAAATGAGTTACCCCTGGTCTACCAATTATTTGTGACGTATAAATTGTAAGTCCACAGTGTTTGTTTATGGTAAACGAAAAAATCTGGTTGTATGACTGGTCTGACGAGTAGGTGGTTTTAGCCTCTATCACCGTACCTGTCTTATATGTATATGTGCCGTCGCTTTTGTTTGCCCAGTCTTCCAAGACATTGCCGTTCGCGTCCATTACCCTTATCATTATGCTGTTTCTGTAGGTGACGTTCTGGGTGGTGATCTGTATAGTGGGGTCTTCGCAAGAGACTAATGTGTACTTCAGACTGTCAAATTTGTAAGCACCTGATGCGTCGGTGATGAAGTCCGAAATTTTGTTTCCGGCTTCGTCTTGCAATACCACCGTAACTCCCGCCATACCGCTGTTGTCAGGCATCAGAATGGTGCCGCTAATTTCTCCGTATGGTGTTCGCCATCCCTCTGCTGAAGCCGCATTGACAGAAATCTTGCCGTTGCAGGTGTAGTGTGCCTCAACAGTATATTCATAGTGAATGTCAGGCACTGCGCTGCGGTCAAGGAAATTACTTTGGGTTGTTTTGATGATTGTGTCTGCCGCGGCAGTAGAGTTCATCTTTTTGCGCAGCACAACAAAATAGTCGAAGTTGTTGGTGTTCGTTTCCCATCTGAGAAGCACTCCGTTTTTCATTGCCGTAGTGGCATCACCTTTTGTGATGGTGAGATTTTGCACTTTCGCTCCTTCATCGTAGTATAGTTCTGGTCCTGTTATCAGTATGGGCTTTAGGAAGCTGGAGTCTTGTACGTGCAGGTCTGCCTTGGATTGGTCGATGCGAACCGCGTATTTGTAGTGTGTGCATGCTTTCTCCGCCACATCTACGAATGATGCTACCCATGAGCCATCGGCTTGTCTTTTTATGCTGTCTTGCGGGATAATGAAATCAAAGGTTTGATTTGTTTCTTCCATCGTGCGTGTGAGAATCAGTTGCGCCGAGCGGTCCCACATGGCCCTGCCGTACTTGAGCGTGTTATGCTCATTGAGCATAAGTGTGTAAAGGCTGTCTTTGACGGTATAGAGCAGATTATTGATTTCTTTTGTTATTCCATCTGTGATATCCTCGTTTTTGACCTTGGTGAAGGTTATTTCCTGTGAACCGTGTATCCATCCTTCTGCTGTGCAGGTTATTATGCTCGGTTCGTCAATTACAAAAGAGGCCGTTTCTGTTCCGTCGTAGTTTCTGCTGTCGTTGTTCATCACGTCGATGGTGCATCCCATCGGGAACTGATACAGACCTGCAGGCAGGTAGGCCCAGTCCTTTACTACAGTTCCGTCCTCAAGCGTAACCTTAAATGCTGTTGTTCCTTCTGGATTGTTGGCTCCGTTTTTTTGCTCAAACTGGATTGCCACATCCACATCTCCCTCGCCCTTGTCCGGCGTGAGCGGTGGCGTGTCATCAGTTTTAATTTCGGTCTCAAAACTTGATTGTCCGTGAATATATCCGTCGGATATGCAGGTTATTATTGAAGGTTGTATAATTTTGTACGTAATTATATCCTTGAATTCACTGTCGGTTTGTGGTGCGGTGTTTCTTATCTGCACGTTGCAGTTGCGCGGTACCAAGTATGTGCCCGCAGTCAGATAAGTCCAGTCCATCGCCAGGTCTCCGTCATCTTTGGTTATGCGGAATTGTGTAGTCCCTTCAGGGTTGACATATCCCAACTCCTGCCTAAATTGTAGAGTTATGCTAACAGAGTCCTCTTTCAATATTCTATTGATGCCGCACGACAAAGTGCACTTGTCTTTTTGTGGTGTAACAGGTGTCGGCTCCTTGTTTTCTATAACAAACCTGAAGTGGACTTTATGGTTGTTCTGAAAGTCTTCGTCAAGAGTGTAGTTGTCTTGAGTTTCCGCCAGTGGTGCAAGGAAATTGTAGTTTAGTAAGGTGGCTGTTTTTGTGAAGTCGATGTCCCATCCCCACACAGATGCTGAAGCTCGTCTAATGCGGTAATACACTGGCACTGCTGGCACACGCAGTTGTTCTGACACCAATTTCACATTCAGTTCTGCCAGCGGTTCGTTGTTTTTGTCGTAAAGCACATATTTTGGGTCGCTGACTGAAAATCTTGTGTCGGTCTGTATGTTTTCAGTGTCAGCATTGCCGGTCCATGACGCGCGGTTGTTGTCAATGCTAGTATATACAGCCTTGTTGTCTCCTCTCAGCATCTGCACCACATCGATGGTGCCGGCGTCTGAGAAGTCTTTTTGCAATGCCCTCTGTAATTCGAAATAGTCTCCCTCGACAAGGTCCTTTAGAGCAGGGTTTTTCACTGTCCACTTGATTATGTTGTTGCCTGTGAATGTGCCAGTGCTGTCTTGCTCTTGCGTGGCAGTGAGATTGTATATGCGGTGGTATGGCGGTATGTCAACGCCCGTTGATGTTTTTGTAGTAGTGTCGTTGTTGGCTTGGTTGCGCCACATCTTGAATGTTGCCTTAAACTGTTCTTGTACAGTGTCATTTGTCATCACGTACAATGTGCCTCCCCTGTTTGTTATTTTCACCTCACCCGGATCGAGCGATGTGGTGTAACTGATAGGGTCGTTGAATGTCATGTAGGGTATTGCAGCGTAGCCATAGCCGGTAGGACCTTCGTCGTTCACCTGATAGATGTATGGCATGTACAGCTGCGGTGTCATGATGTTGGATTTTCCTATGAATCCTGAATAGCTGCTGTTACATGTCATGGCATTGCCTTCGGTGTAGCTGCGCCGGAACTTCGACACAATGCTGACCGAGAACTCTTTGCCGTCGAGCGATTCTGGCGGATACCAGTCGAATTCAAGCATCGTTACCTGTGAGTACCCGTCATCTTCCTTTTGCTTCACAATGAGTGCTTCTGTCCAGTCGTCAGTCTTTGTAACCCGATAATTAACGCCATTTGCCATCGAAGTTACGATGATGGTTCCTTGTCCGCTTAACAGTTTGATATAAGCTGTTCCTTTTGAGTTTTCTTTTTCGTTCTCACCATACTTGTCGGTTTTGTACCACGCAATTCTCGTTTCGCTTCCGCCATTTTCGGTGTAAGCGATATAACTGTCCTCGTATGCGTAGTAGTCGTATGCTGCCCCGTATGCCCATACGGGAATGACGAAATGCACCTTGTCAGCGCCATTTGCGTATGCGTTGTAGTGTTTGGTCTTCTCAAGATAATCGTTGGCGTGAGTAGCAGTCGGAATGCAGAGAAGAATGCCAAACACTATAGCCAACATATTCTTCGTGAGCCTATTGGCGCGTTTGGTTAAGGGGTAATTCATAGCTGTATGTTTTTTTTATTATTGGGGTTAAAGTTGTTTGACAGGGAACTCAAAGTATGTGTCAGGATAAGGCTCATTTTCGAGCGTGAAGTGCCACCACTCGCTGTCAAGTGCTTTGAATCCGTGCCGTAGCATTGCGTTGCGCAGTATCATGCGGTTGTTGAATTGTTGTTCAGTCAAGCCTTTTTGTTGTACTTCTTCGGTGTTTAGATTTTTGTCTATACCTGTGTATTCTCCGTTATGCGGGTTACCGCAATAGTCTGGGTGTGATTCGTGTCCAAACCAGTCGAAAGTGCCTCCCATGTCAAGCTCTTTTTCGGTTTGCATGTAGAACAATGTTAAATCAACCGTAGAACCTCTTGTGTGTCCCGACTTTTCGTAAATATATTCTTGCTCAAATAGAACGGGTTTGTCAAGCATCGGGTAGAAATATCGTTTCATGCAGGTGTCCTGCGGGTCTTGTGCCCATCTTACGAAATGGTTGACAGCGCATTGTGGCCTGTAGGCATCATAAATTTTAAGTCTGAAACCTTGTGCTTTGACATCGTCGCTCACTGCTTTGAGCGAGTCTGCGGCTTCTTTGGTGAGCAGTGCCACAGGCTGAAGGTAGCCGTCAATGCGTTTACCGACAAAATTATAGGTGCCGTAGTAACGGATTTCTAAAATAACGTCAGGCACAACATCGGTGATATTAACGAAATTGCTGCTGTCTTCTTCAGCACGTTGGCATTGGGGCTTTTGGCACGACGGCAAGAGGGCTGCCACTGCAAAAAGAGTTAGTAGAATCTTCTTCATTTGGCTTTTTGAGATGTTATTGTTAGAGAGCGCAGACAACTTTTTATGCCTTTAGGCACTGATGCTGCGAACGCATGATTTTTTGTCTTCAAAGTTACAAAAATCCGTTTATTTAGACAAATAAATGTTTTACTCTTTGCCACCTCCCAATGCGTGATACAGTTTGACGACTGCGAGATTTTGTTCAGTTTGGTTAGCAATCTGCGTTAATTGTGCGTTAAGAAGCGTGTTTTGCGCATTGAGCACTTCGAGGTAAGTTGTAGAGCCGTGTTGCATTGTGAGCTGTGTGGAGTTCATAGCCCGTGTGAGTGCCTCCACCTGTTTGTCGTATAATTTTGATTTTTGTTCGCAGGTTTGATATTTTATGAGTGCCTCATTGACTTCATTACCGGCAGCAAGCACGACTTTTGTGAACTGCATGACACTCTCTTCCTGTTGCGATTTTGCGGCTCTAACTTGTGCGATGTTACGTCCTGAGTTAAAGATTGGCACAAACAGCGATGCGGCAAGCGACGAGATGAGTGTCATCGGGTCGAGCACGACATTGTAGCTATGGTTTGTCCACCCGATAAGACCACTTAAGTTCAGTGACGGCAAACAATTGCTTCTTGCCAAATTGGTGGCATAAAATGCTTGTGCCATAGCCTCTTGCGCCGCCATTACGTCAGGTCTGTTGTAGAGCAGTTGCGCAGGGATTCCTGTCTGCATATCCGTGGGCAGCGTTTGGTCTGCCAAAGTGTTTCGCTTGATTTCCATGCGTGTGCCACCCAACAATAGTGACATGGAATTTTCGACGGCATTGATGCTTTCTTTGATAGCAATGACTTGGGTGTTGATGGCATATTGCGTAGCCTCGAGTTGTGCCACCGCAGCCTCGTTTGCCATGCCAGCCAGTTTCATTCGTTTGATGGTATTTGCTGTCTTCGACCATGTGACGCTTGTCTGCTCGGCTGTGGCAAGTTGCGCGTCAAGCATTAGCAGCGTGTAGTACACTTCTGCCACCGCAGCTATCAGCCCGCACCGTGCGGCTTGTTCATAATCTTCCGTCATCCGTTTTGCAGCCTTTGCGCCCCGCAATCCGTTGAGCGTCCGCCCGAAGATGTCAATCTCCCATTGTGCCTGTGCTACGAGGTCGTAGTTGCCCTGCTTGATGTCATACTGCGGTGAGAAACCTGCCGACGGAACCAGCGATATAGTGGGCAAGTATGCCAACTTGGCTCCCAGCAGCCCTGCTTCGGCTTGCTTAACGTGCTCGCGGGCGATTTTGAGGTCAATGTTGTTGCTTAAGGCTTTTTCGATAAGTTGTTGCAGATACGGGTCGGTGAACACATCCTGCCAGCGGACAAGTCCGAAATTGGCAGCAGAGTCGCCTGATTGCACATTGCCATACAGATTGTCCGGAACTTCGGTTGTGGGGTGATACTTGCCGTAAATGCCGCAGCCGCTTAATGTTAGGGTTATGGCTGACAGGCAGATGTATAGGAATGCTGAAATGTATTTTTTCATATTTTTTCTCCTCCGTCTTCTTTTTGCTTTGTGTATTGTTCGATTAGTTGAAGTTCTTGCTGAATGAGCGGGTCTTCAGACTTTTTGAATTCTGTGATTGGTTTCACCCGTTCCTGCAGCCCTTCGAAAATTACGAACAGCGCAGGTACGATGAATAGCAGTGCCAGTGTCCCTATTATTTCCCCACCTACAGCCCCGGCTCCTATGGTCCTGTTGCCGTTGGCGCCAACGCCATTAGCAAACATCAGCGGCAGCATTCCGAAAACCATTGTTAATGCTGTCATTAGGATAGGCCTCATACGCATTTTTGCTGCAAAGAATGCCGCCTGCTTGAGGCTCATGCCCGCCTGTCGGCACTGGGTGGCATATTCTGTGAGCAGTATGGCTGTCTTTGCCAATAGTCCGATGAGCATGATGAGTCCGACTTGGAGGTAAATGTTGTTTTCTAATCCAAACAGGCGCGCAAACAAGAACGAGCCCATAAGTCCGAATGGCACGCTCAATATTACGGCAAAGGGTATGAAGAACGACTCGTAGAGGGCTGCCATCACAAGGTAGATGAACACTATGCAGATGACGAAAATTAAGGCTGTGTTGCCGCTGCCTGTCTTTTCCTCTTCTCTTGTGATGCCTGAAAAGTCAATTCCGTATCCTCTTGGCAGAGTTTGTTGCGCCACTTCTTTGATGGCATTGATTGCCTCACCTGATGAGTAACCCTGTGTCATGTTACCGTTGATGCCGATTGACGTGTAGAGGTTGAAGCGGTTGAGCACGAGCGGGTCATAAACTTTTTTGAGTGTGACGAACTGTGATATTGGTGCCATCTGACCGTTATGCAGCCTGACAAACACATTGTCAAGCGATTTCTCGTCGTGCACATATTCCGGCGAAGCCTGAATCATAACGCGATATACTTTTGTGAACCTGTTGAAATTGGAGGCGTATATGCCGCCGTAATAGCCGCCGAGTGTTGCAAGGGCTTCAGCCGGTGAGATGCCGGCACGCTTACATTTGGCTGCGTCCACGTCAACTAAAAACTGCGGGTAGTCAATGTTGTATGATGAGTATGCTGCTGCGATTTCTGGTCTTTGCCTTAGTTCGTTGAGGAAATTTTGTGTCACGTCGAACAGTTCTCTAACTCCGTGCCCCGACTTGTCTTGCACGTGAAACTCAAATCCGCCTCCGGCTCCATAACCCGGTATCATGCCGGGCGCGAGCACGAAAATGTTCGCCTCGTGTATGTGTGCGGTAGCGCCATAAATTTTCCCTATCACTGCTTTGTTGTCCTGTGCGCGACCTGTGCGCTCATCCCACGGACGCAACTTAACGATGAGCATACCCATGTTATTTCCGGTGCCCGAAATAATGCCTGTTCCGGCAACGGTGTTAACGCGCTCCACTTCGGGTATTGACCTGACGCACGAGTCTATTAGCTGCATGATGTGAGCGGTGCGCCTCACACTGCTGCCTGTGGGGGTTGAGACGTCCACCATCAGTATGCCCGTGTCTTCGTCAGGCACAAGCCCGGTTTTTGTCGTGCGCAAGAAAAAAGCGAGCAGGCCTATAACGGCTATTATGCTTCCCCACACGATCCATTTCCGACGAATGAAAAACATGGCGGCGGAAGTGTAGCGTTTCATCAGCGCGTTGTATGACGCGTGATAGGCTTTTCTTACTCGTTGCGCGACCTTGCTGCCCTCGCCTTCGGCAGGATTAGGACGGAGCATGATGGCGCATAAGGCTGGTGATAAGGTAAGGGCCGAAATGAAAGATATGCCCACTGCAACTGCCATAGTGAGTCCAAATTCAGTATAAAACACGCCTGTTGTGCCACCCATGAACGAAATAGGGATGAACACCGCCATGAACACCAGTGTGGTGGTGAACAAGGCAGCCGTAAGGCCGCCCATGGCGTCAACAGATGCCTTGTATGCCGACTTGTAGCCTGCGTCGAAACGAGCCTGAACAGCCTCAACGACAACGATAGAGTTGTCAACCACGGTGCCGATAACCAGCACCAATGCGAACAACGTCAGCAGGTTGAGGGTGAAGCCGGCAACCTTGATGAAGGCGAACGTGCCTATGAGAGAAACTATAATTCCGATGGTCGGAACCATGGTGGCGCGGAAATCCTGAAGGAAGAAATAAACCACAAGGACTACGAGCAAAATCGCCAAAATGAGCGAGATGACAACATTCTTGATTGAGGCGAACAAGAAGTCGTTGGCATTTTCAAGCGTAACGAGTTCAAGGTCGGTTGGCAGGTTTTTCTGCACTTCTTCAAAAAGTTTGTCAATGTCGCGGTTAATCTGCGTGGCGTTAGACCCCGCAGTTTGGAACACGAGGTTGCCTATGCCCGGCGCACCGTCCTGAAAACCTTTGTAGTTGTAGTTGTTGATGCCGAGAGTGAGTTTGGCAATGTCCTTGAGGCGCAGCAGTTCTCCGCTTGGCAGAGTCCTGATGACCATCTCTCCGAACTCTTCTTCCGTAACCCTTCGTCCGCTGTACTTCATGGTGTACTGGAACGTGCCGTCAAAATTCTCGCCGAACGATCCGGTCGGCATCTCAATGTTCTGCTCTCCGAGCACGGCAGTTATATCTGCCGGTACGAGACCGTATTGTGCCATTTTTGATGGGTCGAGCCAAATGCGCATCGAGTAGTCACCTCCCATGACCACCACGGTGCCAACTCCCTGAATGCGCAACATCTCGGGTTTGATGTTGATGTTGATGTAGTTGGCGATGAACTCTTCGTCGTAGGTTGCGTGTGGCGAATAGAGGGCAAACGTGCGTAGCATTGACGGCTGCTTTTTATATGTTGTCACGCCAATCTGATTGACTTCGGCAGGCAGCAGTCCAGTGGCCTGTGCCACTCGGTTCTGCACGTTCACTTGCGCCATGTCGGCATTGGTGCCTTGGCGGAAATAGATGCTTATCTCCGCCTCGCCGCTGTTTGACGCAGTGGAGGTGATATACATCATGTTCTCCACTCCGTTAATGGCTTCTTCAAGTGGCGCTACAACAGACTTTTGTATAGCGTCTGCACTTGCACCAGGATATTGAGCCATTACAACCACGGTTGGCGGGGCTATGTCGGGGAATTTCTCCACAGGCAACGTGCTGAGGGATATTGCTCCGAGTAAAACGATGAATATGCTAATTACTATGGACAGAACAGGTCTGTCGATGAATGTCTTTACGTTCATTGCAGTATTACGAATAGTTTAATTTCATTTTCATTCAACTTGTTCGCCGTCTTTGACCAAACCAGCCCCTTCCGCCACAATTCTCTCTCCGCTTTCCAGTCCTTGTGTTACTATGTAGCGTTTCCCGTCAGGTAGCGGTGTAACTTTAATTTGCGTTGCAGCGGCTTTGCCGTCAATAACGCGGTATGCAAACACTTTATCTTGGATTTCAAATGTTGCCGCTTGTGGAATAATCAGCACGTCGGTGTATTCGGCAGGTATGCTGACGTTGCATGAGCCTCCGGAAAGCAGTAGCCTGTCGGGGTTAGGGAACACGGCGCGCACGCTGACAGCCCCTGTTGACTTGTCAATCACTCCGCTGAACGTTTCGATGTTGCCCTTGTGCGCATATTGGCTTCCGTCAGCCAGAGTCAGTCCCACCTGTGGCATCTCTTTGAGAGCGCGGTCAACCGAACCGTAGTGCCTTACGAGTGATAGCATCTGGTTTTCTGTCATTGAAAAATAAACGAACATCTCGCTGTTGTCGCTCACCACAGTTAGCGGTTTTGGCATTTGCGGTGACACAAGCGCACCCTGCTTATAAGGCAATGTGCCGACAAAACCGTTTGCAGGGCTTTTGACTTCGGTGTACCCGAGGTTGTTGCGCGCTATTGTCAATGCCGCCTTTGCCTGGGCTAACCCAGACTTGGCAGTTAGCCAGTTGTTTTTTGACGTTTGCAGTTCAAAGTCCGATACTATGCTGTCGTTGAAAAGTATCTGTTTTGAGCGATAAACTAATTCTGCAGTAGCCACTCCTGCGTTTGCGGCCTCTACGTTGGCTTCAGCAGTTTCAACAGCCGCGCGAAACGGTACTTGGTCAATGACAAACAGCACATCACCCTTGTTGACGTGTTGTCCTTCCTTGACTTTTACCTGCGTCAGTTTTCCTCCGACATCGGGCAATATGGCAACGTCCTGCCTGCCCTCAATGGCAGCTGAATAGTTTTGGCTGATAGTAACGGAAGATGGATTAACAGTCATTATGTCGCGTGGGGCGGACTGCTGGTTTTCGGCTTGTTTGTGACAGGCAGCAAACGTTATTAAAAGTGCTGCAGATAGAAGAAAATGTTTCATATTATATTTGTTAGTATTTTTTGTTTTCCGGGTTTTCTAATATGTTCATGCGCAGACACACCAAATGCCCGTCGCCTCATTGAGGGATGGGAACGTGGCGCACATAGGGCGCAAAAAACATTGTTTGTAGTAATTTTTTTGTGCAAACTATTAAAAGCTTAGTGTTGGCCCGCTACGTGCGGACATGTGCCCTAATTCTCTCAATAGTTCTTCACAACCGTGATGTGTATATTTCGCGGTTTCACAGATTCACACTATATTTCTGGCTACCGACACGCTCACCAAAAACATTGCAAAATTACGACATTTTTTCAAATTTGGCAAATTTTGTTTCAAACTTTTTGCTTTGCTGCGGATTCAATATCCAAGTGCAAAATTAAAATATGGTTGTATAAACGCAAACAGCGGCAAGTGGTGAACCTGCCGCTGTTTGCGTATGGTGAAAAATAAAACTTATCCGAGTGTTCCTCCGACAAGGATTACTACGAGCAGTGCCAGAATAGCGTAGAACTCTGGGAATGCTGCCATAATCATAGTTCCTGCCGTTACGTTGTGTCCAGCTCCTGTAGCCGCGATACCATTAGCGCACACTTGTCCTTGGCGCACTGCTGACACAAGACCCACGATGCCAAGAGCGATGCCTACGCCAAAGATGGCGGCAGCCTGTATGGCTGTGATGTCGGCTGTGAGATACTGTTGAACCATAAAGTACCCCACGAAACCATATATGCCCTGAGTTGACGGAAGGGCTGAAAGCAGGATGTATGTACCCATAGCCTCAGGGCGTTTTTTGAGTGAGCCGACAACGGAGTTACCGCAGATTGTAAGACCCCAAGCGGAACCGATGCCGCAAAGACCTACCATGAGTGCTACACCCAGGTAAGCGAGAATGAGATTAGTTAACATATCATTTTTGAATTTAGATTATTTTCCAAAAGGTTTATACTCTATTCCGCCTCCTTCAAATCCGGCGTTTTTGTAGAATTCTACAAATGTCAGACGCATGGGGTGCACTATAGCGGAAATGATGCAGAGCAAGAAGTTAAGCCCGTGTCCGAGCAGCAGTATTGCGAGCATTGGCAGCCACCCTATCCAAGCTGGCATTGAGCTGCCGAGTTGCAGTGCCAACTGGTTGAAGACGTTGCCCAAAATGCCTCCTGCAAGTCCGAGAGCGAACAGACGGATGTAGCTGAGCACGTCGCCGAGCAGTCCTGATGCCATATTGTAGGTGCCCCAAAGTCCTGAGCCGAGGTTGACGAACGGGTTCTTGCCAGGGCTATTGTAGAAAAATATGCCCAGTGCGCAAATGCAAGCAATGGCATATAGCGCGTACATCAGCGGCGTGTTCCATGCCATGCCCACGAGGTAGTGTAGGGTGAGCAGCACGATGCCGTCAACAAGCGCGATGACCCATGAGGCTTGGCTCACAGCGTATTTGAAACCATGCTGAATGGTTATTTTGCTCACATTGATGCACATGGCGAATAGAATTTGTATAATGCCGAGTGCGATGGCGAGCAGCATCATGGGGTCGTAGCCCAGTTGAGCCTGATAGTTATTGCTGGTGAGGAAGAGGTGTTTGACGTTCTGGACCCAAGGCCATGACACGCTGTCGAGGTTGATGCCGAAAATCACTCCCGTCAGGCAGCCTGCGAAAATTGTGGCACTGCCGAGGAACACTCCGAGCCATCCGAGCGATTTCATGTCGGGTTTCTTCTTGAGCAGTATGATAGCCGCCACAAGTATGAGCAGTCCGTAACCCGCATCACCCATGCACAGGCCGAAAAACAGCATGAAGAACGGCGCAAAGAGAGCCGTGGGGTCTATCTCGCTGTAGTTGGGCAGCGAATAGAGTTTGGTGATGGGTTCGAAGAGGCGCGCAAAGAAGTTGTTGCGCAGTTTTATGGGTATGGGTTCGCCGATGGCAGGGTCCTCAACCTGATAGTAAATGCCTTCTTTGTCAAGCATTTCGTTAAGTTGTTGCTCTGCGTTTTCAGGGCAGTATCCCTCAAGCAGCATTACTGACCCTTGTGCCACAGCCTGCGCGTCAATATGGGCGCGGTCCCATTGTGCAGCAAGATGTACTTGCTGTTTGAGCGTCTTGAGTTTGTTGAGGTTGCCTATGGCATATTGCTCCAGTTTGGCGCGGTTGGCAACAAGCAGCCCTTTGATGTTTTCAACGTCGGTGAGCAGTTGCGCATGGTTGCGGCCGTTGAGTTTGACTTCTTCCCCTTCGGCAAGTTGTTCGCCGTTTTCGCCGCGCGGCAGTTGTCCTACGATGATGTAATAGGCGTTTTTAGTGTCTTTGCCGATTAGTATGGCATTGTTGAGTGCCGCATCATATTTATCTGCCGGGCACACCATGCAGTGTACCTCGTGGCCTGCTGCGGCAAGTTTTTCTATCAGCGAGGTGTCGTAGTCGCCCCAAGGCTCCATGCGCATCGCTTCCTGTTCGGTCTGCTCAAGTTGGTGTTCGAGCCTCTGCCGCTCTGCTGTCAGTTCGGCGAATGATGCAACGATAGCGTCATCGACTTTTTCATCGCTTGCGCATTGAAGCGGCACGGCATCTGTTGGCAGATATTTTTGCGCTTGTTCCAGCGTTTTGCCCACTTCAGCCTCAAAGAGCAGCTTATCCTGAAGTTTGGCTGTCGCCTCGTCATCGGAGTTTCGCTCGCTGATGTGCAGTACTCCTGCGTCTCGCAGTTTAAGCAGGAATGCGTCGTAGTTGCCGTGATACACCAAAAAGGTGTAGCGTTTCATTTTCTCTATCATAATGATGCCTCCCTTTTTGCTTTCACTATTTTTTGGCTTGACTTCGACAGGTTCTCTTCGTCTTCCATGAAGCGTTTGATTTTTCTTATCGCGTCTTCATAGCCTGGTATCTGTACTTTTTCGAAGAGGTTGACCTTTTGGGTGGTTTTCTTGCGCGCGTACTCAAGCAGTCTGACTTTGCGTGCGCTAAACTCGCGTTCGATGCTCACTTGTGCCAGTTCCTTGAGTTGTGTCAGTCCGTCGGCATACCATTTTGGCGCGTTGAATACGCTGAACGGCTTTACGTTGAACACTACTTCGTCGAGCATCGGCACTCTAACGCCGGCTATTTTCTTGACAGACATTTTGACATCCTCAACGCTAAGCAGGCTTTGGTCAAACTCGCCCCACAGTGCAATCATACGGTCGTATGCCCTTATGCGGTTTTCCACTTCCTGCTCCAGCCGTTCAATTTCGTCTTTTGCGCGCTTGACCTCCATGCGCAGTGCGCTCTCCTTGTTTTTGAGCGTCGGCAGGGTGCGGACACGCATCTTCAGGTTCTTTTCGAGGTTCTGAAGCGATGTCTTGTTATATTGAAAACTTATTGCCATATTTGTTCTATTATACCGCTCTCCTTAGGTTTGCGACTATGCTATGCTCGGGAGGCGGAAAATGTTAAATAGAGCTTATTACTCTGCTTTTTTCCAGTATTTGTCAACAAGCTCTTGCTTGATGTTGACTTCTTCGGGTTTGAAGTGCTTTTGGAAAAGTTGCCATGCCACGTCAAGCATTTCTGTGGTGTTGATGTTGACGTCGATGGCGAGAATTTTGTCTGAATAGTCCTTTGCGAAAGCCAGGCAGCGCTCGTCGTAGTTGGTGAGGTCGAAGCCGTTCTCAAGTTTTGTTTTTGCGGCTGCGGCGTCAGCGTAAAGGCGTACAGCGGCGTTCATGACCTGCGGATGGTCGGCTCGCGTTTTCTTACCAGCCACGAGTTGTTTGAGTCGCGAGAGCGAGCGGAACGGGTCAACGATGACTTTACCGATGTCGGAGTCGCGGCGCAGGTAGAGCTGTCCTTCGGTGATATAGCCCGTGTTGTCAGGTATGGCGTGTGTGATGTCACCGCCCGATAGGGTTGTCACGGCGATGATGGTGATGGAGCCTCCTGCGGGGAATTGCACGGCTTTCTCGTAAATCTTGGCAAGGTCGGAATAGAGTGAACCCGGCATGGAGTCTTTTGACGGTATCTGG
The DNA here is from genome assembly GCA_017454915.1 of Paludibacteraceae bacterium. Taxonomy (GTDB): domain Bacteria; phylum Bacteroidota; class Bacteroidia; order Bacteroidales; family Paludibacteraceae; genus UBA3747. The sequence goes on along the minus strand of JAFTCC010000020.1, from coordinate 31,772 downwards.
TCCATGCGGTTTGACACTATGGCGAGAGCATCGGCGTAGAGTGTCATGTCGGTGAGCAAGACGAGCACCTTCTGGTTTTTCTCCACAGCGAAGTATTCTGCGGCCGTGAGCGCCATGTCAGGTATGAGCAGGCGTTCTACGGGCGGGTTCTCGGTGGTGTTGACGAACGACACGATACGGTCGAGCACGCCAGCGTTAGAGAACACGTTTTTGAAGTACAGGTAGTCATCGTTGGTCAGTCCCATGCCGCCAAGTATGATTTTGTCGGCCTCGGCGCGGAGTGCCACATTCGCCATCACTTGGTTATACGGCTGGTCAGGGTCGGCAAAGAAAGGTATTTTCTGACCTGACACGAGCGTGTTGTTAAGGTCAATGCCGGCTATACCCGTTGCGATGAGTTCTGACGGCTGCTTGCGGCGCACAGGGTTAACTGACGGTCCGCCAATCTCCACTTCCTTGCCTTCGATGGCAGGTCCTCCGTCAATAGGGTCGCCGAAAGCGTTGAAGAAGCGTCCTGACAGTTGGTCGCTGACCTTGAGCGACGGAGCCTTTCCCAAGAATACCACTTCGGCATCTGTCGGAATGCCCTCGGTGCCTTCAAACACCTGTAGGGTAACCTCGTTGCCCATGATGCGTACCACCTGCGCCAACTTGCCGTTGACGGTCGCCAATTCGTCGTTGCCCACGCCTTCAGCCTCAAGCGAGCACGTCGCTTTGGTTATCGCTGTGATGTGGGTGTAAATTCTCTGAAATGCTTTTGCCATAATATTTCGATTTTTATTTTTATCGGTACTAATAAATGCCTGATTAGCATTTTATCTCACAAAATTACGATTTTTTATTTATTTACACAACTTTTAGGAGAAAAAAAACTAACTTTGCAGTTGTACCACTGCTCAACTTATGCAACCTACACAATTTGAAAGAATATAGATATGGAAAAATCAGAAATCACCAAAAAGCTATTAGAGTATCTCTTTCCCGTAGCAATAATAATAGTTGCGGTTGTTCTGTATTTTTTTGCCCCAACTATTAAGGATTTCGTTGCGCGCCATATTGTTGGTTGGAAAGGTGGTGTGTTGTTGCTTGTCGCCGGGTATCTCTTGGGAGCGTATTACGCACTTGTGATGGGTTTCCGCGGCAAAGCCCTCGCCTATGCCATTTTTGTCATTATCTTCACCTTCACGTGCATTTGGCTTGCCGTCAATTTCGACATGGTTTGGGATTGGCTTGTGGCCTCTATTGGTATTTGGGGCACGATAGGCATCGTCCTTGTTCTCTGCGCCCTTGTCGGTCTCGGCATGATGCTGCTCTGAATAGCCGAATATCCCCGTCAATTTGGGAAATGTTGTTTCCGTGATGATTGGCCTGGCAGTGAGTCAGATTAGGCCGATGGTCTTCATCATGCGTTGGTAAGCGTCCGCCTTCTTGTCAAGCGATAGAGGGTAGGCGCGAGATGACGACGGCATGCGTCAGAAGCGTATGTCCCTGCCGGCAAAATGGGCTTCAACATATTCGCCGACTTTAGGCTTAGCGCACAGCATAGTTTCCGCAAGTGTGTCGGCAGCCTTTTGACCTGTGCAGCAAATGTCGTGGCATAGCGGCAGCCCTTTCAATAAATCAGCGATGTCGGTCTTTTCCACAATCTCCAAGTGTTCGTCCGCGGCATTGCCGCGCATGCGCCTGACGGCTTGGGCAGTGTCAAATATCGCAATGCCTTTCTCTCTGCAAAAAGCGACAATCTCATCGTATTTGAAAATCGTTTTATGTCCTTGTTCTTTACTTCCTCTTTGCAATTCGTGCTTGCCCGATAGTTCTTGCTCTGTGGCATCGCATTTTGTCATTTGCTCAACAAACTTAATTTTGTCGCTATAAAACACCTGTCCCATGATGCGCCACATATCGTTTTGCGGATTCGGGTAGAAGAACATCATGCACCATCGCTCCTTCGGTGGCGGAAAACTGCCGAGTAGCAGCAGCCTTGCATTCTCCGGCAGAAACGGCTGCAGCGGGTGGCTTTCTATTTCAGGGATGATATTCATTCGAAAAGATACGGTGTGCCTACCGTGTAGGACAACCCCATCTCGCACCGTATTTCTCGTGTGAAATCCTCAATGGACATTTCTTCCGGCACTATTATCATCTTTTTATCGCCGGTATAAAGGTCTTCTAATTCAATGTGGTACATAAATTAAGAATTTTCATTGATTATCTCTGGATGCTGAATGGTTATTTCCGCGTTGGGATAAGAGGCATAGAACATGTCGAGCACTACAGGTTTCTGCCCTCTGTTCTCTCCGCGATGAATTGTTCCAATCACCTCGACCATAGCTTCCCCCTCATGAAATGTCTTCTCTGAACCGTCCTGGCAAACGATGGTCAAGTCGCCCTGCTGTATGATGCCGTAGTTAATGACGGTGTGGTGATGCCAACCCGTTTTAGCGCCGGCAGGGAATGTCAAGCGTTTGACAATCAGTTCAGGCTTTCCGGCAGGGTATTCCGGTAATGCGGCTCCGTCCCAACTTTGAGACGCGCGGAGCAGTTCCGTTGTTTTAATATCCATAGTGTTGTTTTTTTTAATTAGAACTTATTGTGCTATAAGATCAATGGCTGGGCGATATTGTCAAATTCATCAATCGGGATGGGTCTGAAACTGCGGACAAGGGCGATGACATCCACTTGACGGATAAGCATGTAAGTGTAATCTTCGAGGCGGACGGTGATGTTGCAGAAATCGTCATAATTCCATCTTTGTTCAACAATGGTATGCCCTTCCGCCAGCTTGTCGGAAATCAAATAAAAAGCATGAATACTCTCATGCCAATCCTTGAAAGCCACCTTCTCCACATATAATTGTTCTCCGTCAATAAAAACCATCTCGCTTTTCAGAAGTCTGCCCTCCCGCATGAGCCTTTTCGGCTTCTTTTGCCTCTTATAGACAATGATAGCTATAATGCAGGACAAAGCTAAAGCCGACAGAACCAATAACATACCATTCATTTCAATCTTTCGGGCAATGCTTATAGTTTTTTACGGAAATCCTTTGGTAGCGCATTGCGATTGAGGAACAGGTAGGTGGTGTTCAGCAGCATATAGTCGCGCGACATATACCAGATGCCCTTGTAGTCACCCTGCGGTCCCCATGAGTTCTTCACCATATAGTAGGGTTTTCCCCGTTCGTCAACAGCCTTGCCGTAGATGAGCATCACACAGGTCATAGGTCTTGCCGGTCTTTCTGAGTATCTCGCTCTCAAAGAAACCCAGCGTTGCGTAGTCCCAGCACGTGCCGCTGCGATATTGGTTCTTGACACTTGTTATCGGGAGTTCCTTGATAGTCGTAAAGGTTTTCTTTTCCCCCAATGGCTCGCCGCCTTTCTGCAGGTCCTCCTGTGCCATTGCCAACGGTGCCAGTAGCACAGTCGCTAAAATAAAAGATAGAAGTCGTTTCATAAAACAGAGGTTGGTAGGGTTACTCGTGATATGTCTTTCATAGCACTTTTTATCTTAAAACAGTATAGTGCTGCAAATAACAACTAATTGAAAATAAGTAGATTATGAGATAAACGGATTTACTTTGCAAATAAAACTATCAACCATAATATGGTATATATGTCATATACTTTTTGGAAGCAGTCTCCGTGTCAGCTGGTTTAATAAATCCTGCTTCTACTGTATCCGCAATTATCCTAGAAGCCACAGAAGAATCATTTTTTCCCAATTTCAAATCTCTCCCTCACAGACTGATTGTTTATAGCCTTGCCGTCTTCATACATCAAACATGCGTGCTGATAACAAGCTGCTGTTTTTTCTAGTTTAGTCATTTCTTTGAGACTTTTTTGCGGGAAAAGAAATACACGCGTGTGTTGATCGCTTTTTGTGAATTTGACTGCTGGCAGATTCATTTTTTCTACTGCTTCTACAGCACGGTCTATTCCGCTTCCTCTTCGCTCGCAAATACCGAGAAGGAACATAGTTTGCGCCAATGCCTCATTTCTGGATTGAGGTGGTAGATTAATCAGTCGATTAATATCATTAAGAGGAGCACCGGCATTAGTTATAGTTAAACGGTTAGAAAAGATCTCTATTGTTACCGGCATCCCTTTTATGAAAAAGTCTTGATGTACAAGTGCGTTTGCAACAAACTCTCTAATTGCAATACGCGGATATGTAGGAATACTTTCTCTTTTTATATCAATGGATTCCGAACTTGTTTGTTGCATAATAAACTCAATCAATCCTTCAAATCCCACAGCATATCCGTATGCCCCATGCTGTTCAAATTCTTGCTGTCGGTTATTGGTCCCTATGTATTTTCGAACAATCACTTCATGTCCATTAAGATTGGGAAAATCGTTCAAATGGTTAGCAAACAATAATGCCCCCAAGTTAGTTATGTCCCACTTATTCCCGTTTTGTTCACAAAACCCATAGTCTTTCAGTTTATCAATTATAGCATCGGACGAAGTAGGAACATTTTTATCAATCAAACGATATAATGTAATATAATTAAGTTTTTCTAGCACTTCAGCTGCAGACAAACTGATAGCTGCTTTTTGTTTTTCAAAAGTTATGCCTTGAGTTAGAGCTATCATAGCTTTTACTTGGTCTCTGGACATTTTAACGGTTTGTCCTGCAGAACGATGATACGCACTATAAATATCTTTACCTCGCATATATACCGGTTTGTCCATTTGCTCCGGTATGTACACAAACAATAATGAATGCCCTTCATACTTTATCACTTCATGTTCAATCTGAACATGTGATGCCAGTTTATTCAACGCGATATTACCTAATGTCTGAATGATTTTATCAATCTCTGCTTTTGACATGTCAAAACATGAACCATCTGAATCATGAATGCCAAACACTAATAAGCCCCGCCCTTTTGATTAGCAAAAGCACAGATATGTTGTGCCAAACGTTCTGTCTTTTTCGACAAACCGCTTTTCCAGTCCAACTCATATAATTCTGTAGGAACCGGATGTAAACTCTTATTAAGAACTTCTATGGCTTTTTCTTTCCATGTAGTCATATTTGTTTATATTTAAGTGCTTTGTTTATGTTAGCGTTGTTATTTTCTTTTTCTTTTACCCCATCAACTCTGACCTGGAGGCGAAGAAAGGAGAGGTTATCTTAATCCTAATTTCTTTAACCGACTACTGATAGAACCGGTATTGCGTTGGAAGAAGATTGATAGATCTTTAATTTGAAATCCTTGCTCGTAAAGGCGTTTTAACTCTTTATCTTCGTTCCCAGACCATTGTGCATAAGCATTTGCATGTAATTCCTTTTGTTCCTGCATGTGCGATTTGGTATGAGTTGGTTGTACTAGAGGTTCTGCTTCCGTCTCTTCTTTTTTGCCAGTAATTGTTTTAACAAAGATTGCTCCGTATTTGGATTGTTTGTTTTCTCCAACTCCGTAAATTGTGCCAAAAGCTGCGATGGTCTGTGGTTTGTAAATGGCGAGTTCGTGGAGCGTTTTGTCTGAGAAAATGATATATGGCGGGAGATGTTCCTCACGGGCAATCTGTATGCGTAATTGACGCAAGCGTTCGAAGAGTTCTTTATCCTCTACGAATACCGGTTTGGTTGCAGGAATGGATGATAGCTCCGCATTTTGTATATTCGCCATAGCGGCAGATTTTGTGTGTTTGCTCTTGACATGCAAGTCCTCTTTGACAACTTTGGAAAGTTGTATGGTTTTTCCTTTGAAAAGTACGGATTTGCCTAATGCAGTTACATGGATATGTCGATTTTCTTTGTAATCTAATTCAATCAAACCCATTTGAAGCATTTGTAGTAGGTAGTCATGCCACTCACGGAAAGAAAGCTCTTGACCAACGCCGAATGTGGGAAGTTGTGAATAACCATGTGCCAGAACCTCTCTTGTAGCATTACCGCGCAAGATATCAATAGTGGTAGTAAATCCCACTTGTTCGTTAGTCCGTGTAATGGCTGATAGAGCCATTTGAGCATAACGTGTGCCATCGAATTGTTCCGGTGGATTATTGCATACATCGCAGTTACCGCACTGACATTCTGACACTTCACCAAAATAATTTAGCAAGATTCGCCTGCGACACACTTGCGCTTCGGCGTATTCTTGCATTCTGTTCAACCGCTCTTCGTTAATTTCTCTTTGTCCGGATTCTTGTGCAAACCGTTTGAGTAGAATGATGTCTTGCAGGTTATAGAAAAGAATCGTCTCACATGGTAGTCCGTCTCGTCCGCCACGACCTATTTCCTGGTAGTAGTTTTCAATACTTTTTGGCAAGTTATAATGGATGACAAAACGCACGTTGCTTTTGTCAATGCCCATTCCGAACGCGATGGTGGCGCATACCACTTGCACTCGGTCGTTAACAAAATCATCCTGCACACGGTTGCGCTCCTCAGAACTGAGAGTGGCATGATAAGCTGCAGCAGAGATTCCGTGTCGTTGCAGTTTCGCAACTAATTCTTCGGTCGTTTTGCGCGCCAGACAGTAGATGATTCCGATCTCATGCTGATGGAGACGGATTAGTGCCAAAATATGTTTCAGTTTGTCAGCAGCAGAATAACCTCGGCACACTTGCAAACTCAAGTTTGGACGGTTGAAAGAACTGATAAACTGCTGTGCATCCGTAATATTCAATTGTTGCAGAATATCTTCTTTTGTTACTTTGTCCGCTGTGGCAGTTAGTGCTATGACAGGTACGTCAAATGTTGAACGAATATCAGCCAGTTGGGTGTATTCTGGACGGAAATCGTGCCCCCATTGAGAGATACAATGCGCCTCATCGATAGCAAATAGAGCAATCTGAATACGCGAGAGAAAGCGTTTCTGCTCCACAACAAAGCGTTCCGGCGATATATATAGCAGTTTCAACTGACCATGCAGGCAAAGATTAATAATTGCCCGGTTCTCGGCTTCGGTGTTATTGCTGTTGATAGCTGCTGCAGCGATACCATTAGCGCGTAACGCATCCACTTGGTCTTTCATTAACGAAATAAGCGGAGAGATCACGATCCCCACTCCCTGACGTATCAGGGCCGGGATTTGGTAGCAAAGGGACTTGCCTCCACCGGTAGGCATCAACACTAACGCATTGCCTCCAGCCATCACATGCTCAATAATTTCCTGTTGTAATGGCCGGAATGAATCATATCCGAAATATTTCTTTAGTATTTGTAGCATTTGTAGCATTTGTGTATTATTAATATCTGCTCCTTTATGTTTTCTTATTTTGCGGACTCCGTTATTACCAACCACTTTTTTACTTGCTCAATACACCAAGGTAACTGGTCGCGAACTTGTTGCACCCAAAAACGCATAACGTCCCATCCTTCACGCATAAGTGCTTGATTGCGTAATTGATCGTTATAACAAAGTTCTCCAGTCCATGCTTGGTGGTACATTGCTCCATCCACCTCAATATCCAATTTCTTCCCATTGTGAAAAAGAGCCAAGTCAAGATAGTATTTATCCACATGGTATTGGGCTGTTACTGGAATGCCGGCGTCTGATATAGCTTTTTGTAGAATATGTTCCCATTCCGAAACCTCTACAGGTGCATCATTACCACTACTGTATTCCGCAAAATGTTCCAAATAACTAACACCACATTGCTTGCAGTATTTTTTATCTCCGATGGTTACGAGTAATGATCTTGCGCGTGTGATAGCCACATTGAATAAGTTGCCTGTAGATTTAAGGAACATAAGGCTTTGTGGCTTTGTCCCATCAGAAACAACCGGAGAGAAGATGATAACATCTCTTTCGCCCCCTTGGAACTTATGAACTGTATCTATCAGTATTTGGTTGTGCAACTCCAAATGATTACGAAGTTCGGCATCTTGCTCTAACGCCTTAGTGATTATGTCGGCTTGTAAATGGAATGGAGTTGTAACACCTATACTTCCTTCAAACTCAAGTTCCATTGACAAACGCCGAAGAACTCTTATCACACATTCCGCTTCTTTTAGATTGTATGCACCTCCTGCTTCTGGTCGAATAGTCTTTCCCTTAACGTCCATCCATCGCATACCTAAAATAGGTTTAGCGTCATTAGGATTATTAGGGGATTGCAAACGACTGTAATCCGTGGCAATACGAAGTGTGTTTTCGTAAAACTCCTGATTTGAGAACTGAATAATATCAATGAAACTGCGATGATGGTCACGTAGTTGTATTATATTTTCAGCCTCAGTTATACCCTCTGCCAAATCATACATAGAACTGCTACGATAAGACCATCTTGCTTCTATTTCGTTGCTTAAAATAAGAGATAAATCTGTTTGTTTGCTCAATAAACAAATATGATTTAGTTGCTGTTTATCTCCAATAACGGCTACACGTTTAGCACGCATAAGCAAGGGAATCATAGACGCAATATCACATTGACTTGCTTCGTCAATTATCAGCAAATCATAAAGAGCTTCTTTAAACGGCAGTCTTCTGCGTGCACTAAGCGATGTGATAGCACTTACGGGCAACATAGATTTAAGTGCAGAAGTATAGGAATCAACATGGTCATGTTCAAGTAAACTTAAGTAGTTATGCAGTTCTCCTCTATTCTTAGCATTGAAAATGCCGATATGTTCATCTAACCACGCATTCCATGCTGCCTTTGCTTTCGCCTGCAATTCTACATGTTCTCCTATCATGGCAGCATCCAGTTGCTCAAGGGATACCGATTCGCATATCTCTTTTAGCAGGTCATCGTAAGTGGCGATTAGAGTCAAGTCATCCATCAGCAATTTGAAAGTATTGTCAAATTGCATCCATTCACGACCTGACATAGTAGCGGCAAGAGCAAGACCGGGGCTGTACTTCTCCATAAACGAATTTACCGTTTTAATCGTTTTCTGAACGTTTTCGGTAATTCTATTTCTCCACCTTTTTCGGAATATCTTATCAAATAAGCGATGAGGTCCTTCTTGCAAGGCTGTTCGAAGATGAACAAACTCCTCGTAAGCATTCTTAACTTCGTTTATCTCTTTTTCGCTTAGCACGCTTATCAGATGTTGATACTTGTCTCTGATAGCGCAAACCGTTTGCTCCACTTCGTCAAGTCTATTTCGGGTTTCTACAATCTTTTGCTTCTGTATCAGTTTTGCATTGTAACTTGAATAGACGCGACTATATGCGTTTAGGGCATTGGGGAATGATTTGCCTTTTGCTCTTGCCTTCTCCCATTGCTGGGCATAATCAGATATACATTGTTTTGCACCCTTTTCGTACCTAAGTACAATCGGGAGTTCTTTATTTAGAGAGTTAACTCTTTTAACGACGACATCGACAGCATTGTTGTTCTTGCTGGTGAACAATACGTTTTGTCCCGCTATCGCGGCATTCATAATCAAGTTGGCTACTACCTGAGTTTTGCCGGTTCCCGGAGGACCTGCAATCAACGTAATGTCAGCACTCAAGGCGGATCGGACAGCTTTTTCCTGCTCATGATTGAGAGGCAAGATTTCTAATATTTCTTTTTCGTAAGTAGGGTTCTTGTCGAATTGTTTGTTGATGAACTTCCATAAAATAGAGTGCCTTATATCCAAATTGCCATATTCTCCCAGACGTGCTAATTCATTGCTGAGTCCAACGGTATAAGGAGTTGGCTCTTTTGCGAACAGAATAGCTCGATTCAAAATACCATCGCTATCAGTAATACGTAATGGGCCCTTTTGAAGATCTTCTATATTTAATACATCTAACCAATCCCAATCCGGACGAATTGTTCTGAGTAAGTTGACTTTTTCCGCTAAATCAGAGAAGGCAGCATGTCCTTCTGTGAAGCCTAACTCAGCCTCAAGTTCACGCAGTTCATATATATTCTCTGTTTTCTCGTTTGTAGAGTATTTGTCGATGATGTCCTTATTAATCAGTAATTCATCATCTATTGAGAATCCTTCAGGTTTACCATGTGTACCATCACTATACGTGACAGGAATAATAAAAAGCGGAGAGAGAAAATGCTTTACTTTTAGAACTGGATAACCAATCAACAAATCCATTTCTTTCCCTTGATTGCCCCGTAAAAATGCGCCGATTTCTGGTTTCTTTAATGTATAGTCGTTTATCCAAGGTAAAGTGATGAAAGATTGTTCGTCTTTCATGGATGCTCGGAAGGTAGTGTTGCTTTCTAAAGCAATACAACTGATATAGTATTTACAGAGTCCTTTTAAAGTCATATTTCTTCCATTCCCAAGTTCTTCAGATAGTTATACGTGCTATCGTAGTACTCAGGAAGGCGTGTGTGGTCATCAGGCGCGCCTTCGGGAACGCAGATGACCATTCCTTGACGGGCACGAGTAAGAAGGACACGATAGGCATTAATGAGATAGGCTTGACGATCGGCTTTCTTGATATTATTCCACTTATTACCACCGTTGAATTCGAAGAAATTCCATCCGTTAGGCGTATAGCGCAAATCACCATCCCAGATGACACACGTCCAATCGAGTTCAAGTCCTTGCACATCAAACTCCGTGGCGGCGTCCTCTAAGAATAGAGATGAACGCACATCGTTGATATCATCCAAGAACCAATGCACAGTGTCCGGCTTGCAGCGGACATCAATAGCAAGTGGTTTGAGACGGTAAGCTTTGGATGAGACTAACAGACCGTAGCGCTCGTTTCCTCGTGCGTGGGTACGCAGCCATTCTTTGGCCTTGTTCAGATCACGCGTTAAGGCAATCGGGTAGCGGTCGGCGATGTCGGTATAAATCTTGCGGACGTTTTCTGCGTCTCCGTCGAGCAGATAATGCACCATATTGGACAAACTCTCCGCGCGGAAAGAACGCATAGAAACCGCCAGATGCAGGTCGTCAGAGAAAGTCTTGTTGGGGTTATTCTCCAGAAGTTCGGAAACCTTTCCTTCTGCATATTCTTTTGCAGTTAGTTGTGAAGAGATATAGACTTTCCATTTCGGGAAGGTCTCATTGAGCGCACGTATCCATTCGCCGATACCGGCTTCGCCTGTGTTGATCTCTTGACCGCCACCGACCAGACAAACAATAACCGCCCAATCGGGTCTTTGGTCTAATGACCAGATGAGGAACTCACCTTCCGACATAGGGAAACCGGCAAAACCTTTCTTGCGGCTCAGCCAGTTAGCGATATGTTCTTTATCCCAAGAGCGCTGTGCTTCATCGAAGATAGCGATATTCTCCACCTCTCCGTAACCGGCTTCTTGGTCTTTTAACTCCTTTGTCGGGTCTATCTCCAAAGTGCCGTTCTCTACTTTTACTTTGTTGAGCATATTATCGCGATAACGGTGGATGATTTGGATAAAACGTTTTACTTCGCGTTCTGCTTCTTTCTTGGTGATCTTATTGCCATTTTCTTTCTCCTGTGCCTGTTTGTCGCGTGTCAGGGCTTCTGTCAGCACTTGCACCAAAGGTGCGTTCCCAGAGAGATAAACAGCTAAGTCGTGTTTCTCCTGTTGCACAGCTACATTCAGACCTACTAAGGTTTTACCCGCACCTGGAACGCCTGTGACGAAACAGATACTTTTACCTCCACATGCCTTGGTGTCGCGGATGACTTGGCGCACATAGCGCGTAGTGGTCTCTAACTGCGCGCCTTCCGCTTCGCTTTTGGTGATTTCCTCTACGCTATGATTTAGATAGAGCGACCGTGCAGCCTCAATGATTGTGGGTGTCGGGGCATAACGACTACGCGACCAATCGTCCAAGGAAATGGCATAGTGTTTCGGTTCTAATGATTGCGATAATACCAACTCAAAGACATCTTTTAGATGAGCTGCATTGGTTAATAGAGGCTCGTAGATACCATCGTCATAATGCGAGGGTCGGCAGAGAGTAGAAAAGGCTGTTTCTTCGGTTGCAACCAAAATAGGGATGATCCATCGGTCGGCGCTTCCTTGGTGGAAATTCTTGAGGTCTAAGGCATAGTCCAGAACTTGATCCACGTCTTGGTGCTTGAATTCTTCTTCACCGGCTTTGAATTCCACTACAAAAACACGTTCGCGAAGAAGAACCACCACATCGATGCGTTTGCCTAAACGCGGAATGGTATATTCGAAGATGATTTGTGCGGGCTCGTTGGAATAGGACGCAAGCAAGTTCTTCATGATGGTTATTTCTTGCTCCCAAGCGAACTTCTGAGTGGACGCGGTATCCATCTCATCTGCTCGCGACATCTTGCCGAAGATGGTGTTGGTATTTTCCGCGAGGAATGTTGCTAAGTCTGCTTGGTAGAAATAACGGTTTGTCATGTGCTTTTATTTATTTTACTTAAAATTTGCATCAGCATGAGGAAGTATGCGCCAATTTGTAGTGTTAGAACATTTTATTGGCAAATATACGAAAAAGTTTTCAGATGTGAAAAGGTGGGGATGGCGGACCGGATCAGATTAAGCTAAACATCGATGGGTTTGAGGAATGTATGGCATTGAAATTTTGTGGAATTTGTTTATGTAGGGCATGGCCTGGCATGGTTGTAATGTGTTACTTGAGAGTATCTTAATGGTGTTGTTTGGGGTAGACTAAACCACGCCCTACCCACTTGACAAAAAGTGTTTGAGATGTGAATCAACGAACATTGTGGGATTGGCAGATATTTAGCTAAAATAATGTGATGGAAGGTTGCGCAACTGGGCTAAATTTTTCTCTGCTTCTTTACTCTTTTACAGGTCTTGTAGAAGGTGTTTTCTGCTCCACAAAATTTGGAATTTTGCAGTGTTTTTTGGGTAGCTATTGGCGTGGGAATGTGAAACAAGCGCACCTTCGGTGACGGAGGTGCGCTTGTGGATTGCTGGTTCGATTTGGAAAGAAAACGATCGTGGTGGTTTAATTGTTATATTGACAGGGTTGGGGTTATATTGCTTAGGCTTGGAGGAAAGAGCACCTCTGTGAGCACGAGATACTCGGTGGTTTTTGTGGTTATATTGACAGGGCTTGGAGGGTTTGGACGATGTGGGGGTCGAGGGGTTTGTCGTCGCGTATGGCTTGGGTAAACGGCACATAGACGATTTTGTCATTGACGATGCCGACCATGATGTTGCGTTGTCCGTCGAGGAGTGCCTCGACAGCCGCGGCTCCCATTCTTGATGCTATGATGCGGTCGTAGGCTGTTGGTCTTCCTCCGCGCTGCAGGTGTCCGAGTATGGTTACGCGGACGTCATATTCGGGATGCGCCTCGTGCATTCGTTCGGCAAGTGCTTGTGCGCCTCCGGTCTTGGGGCTTTCTGCGACGAGCACAATGCTGGAGTTTTTGCTCTTGCGGAATCCGTTTTTGATGAGTTCCTCAAGTTGCTCTTCGTGTGTTTTGCGCTCGGGTATGATGGCCGCTTCGGCTCCTGCGGCGAGTGCGGAGTTGAGGGCAAGAAATCCTGCGTCGCGTCCCATGACTTCGATGAAAAACAGTCTCTCGTGCGATGATGCGGTATCGCGTATTTTGTCCACGGCATCGACGATGGTGTTGAGCGCGGTGTCGTAGCCTATGGTGGAGTCTGTGCCGCAGAGGTCGTTGTCGATTGTTCCGGGTATGCCGACGATTGGCACGTCATATTCGCGTGCAAACATCCGTGCGCCGGTAAATGTTCCGTCGCCACCGATTACCACGAGTGCGTCAATTTCTTCTTTGCGCATGTTTTCGTAGGCTATTTTGCGGCCTTCTTCGGTGGTGAACTCGGTGCAGCGGGCTGTTTTGAGTATGGTGCCGCCTTGCTGGATGATGTTTGAGACGTTTTCTGTACGGAACTCTTTTATTTCTCCTGTTACGAGTCCGCGGTAGCCACGGAAGATGGCTTTGACGCGCAGACCGTTGAAGATTGCGGAGCGTGTTACGCTACGTACAGCGGCGTTCATGCCTGGGGCATCGCCGCCTGAGGTCAATAGACCGATGGTTTTGATTGACATTGGGATATATTGTTTTTAGTCGCAAACGTGTTATTTGATTTTTTTTGCTACAGCTTCCATGAGCCATCGCGGAGTTGATGTAGCTCCTGAAATGCCGACTTTTTTGCCTTTGAGCCGTTGGATGATGTCTTCGGTAAGGTCTTGTGCGTCGGCTATGAAATATGTTTCGGGATTGGCATTTCGGCAGTGTTCGTAGAGCACACGTCCGTTGCTGCTCTTGGTGTCGCCGACGAATATGACGGCATCCTGTTGACGCGCGAAACTTTCGATGTTAGGAATGCGGTTTGCCACTTGTCGGCAGATGGTGTCAAAGTACTCGAAGTTTTTGCCGGTGAACCTTTTTTTGATTTCGTCAACGAGTTTTCTGAATCCGTCAATGGATTTTGTGGTTTGGCTGAAGAGCGCAATGTCGCGAGTGAAGTCAATGCGTTCCATGTCTTCAGGTTGTTCGACCACGATTGCGTTACCTTCAGTTTGTCCGACGAGTCCGACGACTTCGGCATGTCCTTTTTTGCCGTATATGATGATTTGGCAGTTGCCTTCGAGGTATTTGGCGCGTATTCTTTGCTGAAGTTTGAGCACGACGGGGCAGCTGGCATCGATGAGTGTGATATTGTTAAGTCGGGCGGTTTGGTACGTGTTAGGCGGCTCACCATGTGCCCTGAGCAGTACAGTGGCGTCGGTTAGGGCTTTGTAGTCGTCATAGCTGATTGTTTTCAGCCCTTGTTTCTCAAGCCGTTCCACTTCGCGGGTATTGTGTACGATATCGCCTAAACAGTAGAGTTGGTGGTGTGCCGCAAGGTGATTTTCTGCCTTGCGTATTGCAGTAACAACGCCCGGGCAGAATCCTGAAAGGCTGTCTATGGTAACTTGAGTGGGCAATTATTTGGTGGCTTTTTCGAGCAGTTCGATAGCTTTGTTGAGTTGTTGTTCTGGCGTGAGGTCAGAATTGTCGAGCAGTATGGCGTCTTCGGCTTGCCTTAGCGGACTTTCGGCGCGGTGTGTGTCGCGGTAGTCGCGTTCTTCAACGGCTTTGAGCACCTCGTCGTAGGTTGTTTGCTCTCCTTTTTGCGTGAGTTCGAGAAATCTGCGCTGGGCGCGAACTTCCGGGCGGGCAAAGACGAATATTTTAAGTTCGGCATTGGGGAATACGACAGTGCCGATGTCGCGTCCGTCCATCACGATGCCTTTTTGTTCTCCCATCTGCTGTTGCATGGCTACCATTCTGCGGCGGACAAAGCCTATGGTGCTTACGAGGCTTGCGTCGTTGGAGGCTTCGAGGGTGCGTATTTGACTTTCAACGTCTTCTTCGCCGATAAAGATGTGCTGCGTGCCGTCGTCAAGGCGGTGGAACGACAGTTGCAGGTTGCTGAGGTTTGCCTTAAGCTTTCCCTCATCAACATTTTCGCCGACAATAAGTCCGTTTCTTCTTGTCCAGAGTCCCACGGCGCGGTACATTGCACCCGTGTCGATGTAGGTGTACCCTGCATATTTGGCGAGCTGTTTGGCTATCGTGCTTTTGCCGCAACTGCTGTATCCGTCAACGGCAACTATTATTTTTTTAGTCATTTTTGTTGGTTGTTCGGGGCTGTGATATTATTGTTTCATCAGGTGCTGAATGTTGAGTTGCAGCGAGATGTGGTGCGTCCAGTTGCCTTTTTGGTATTGTGCCACGCCATATCCGAGATGGAACTTTTTCATTGTGAGTTGCGCTCCGAATGCGAGTCCTGCTGCGGACTTGAATCCGAGTGCGGCATATTCTTTCTGTCTCCTGTGGTTGTAAGAGGCTGTTAGGCAGACATATTTGCCGGCGAGAATATCCACTGCCCAAATGGTGTGGCGGAAAAACATGTCGATGCCTTTGATTTTGTTGGTCTGCGTTGATGAAGAGCCGTCCAGTCCCGTGCTGCTGTGGTTGGTGAACTGGTAGTCAAGGTTCCATTTCTGCAGGTTGTGGAACGTTACATGGAATCTGAATGGCGCATGCCTAAACCTGAGCGACATGCCGAACTGCAGGTCTATGGGCAGTTTTTCGCGGTATTGCCTTCCGTCTTCGTCATCGTGGAACCCCTTGAACTGCACGCCGGCATTCCGCAGCGCAAGTCCCATGCTGAACAGCGAGTCGCGCGTGATGAAATATGCTCCTATGTCAGCGGCCATGGCGAATGAGCTGTAGCGCTCGTATGACGAGTAGAGGGGCTTGAGAGTGGCGCCCACGGAGAACATATCGTTGATTCGCCTGCCGTAGATGAGGCTGAATGCGAAATCGCGTGCAGAGAATTTTCCGGTGCTGATGTCGAGTTCGTCGGCTCCGTCAAACTTGCCGTAGTCCATATACTGAACGCCGACAGCGAAGTAGTTGTCCTTGTATGTGTAGGCATATCCTACCGTGGCAGACAATGTGTTGGCGACGTACACTCCGAAGTTGAGCGACAGTGAGTTGTGCGCCTCTGCGGTGAGCAGGGCAGGGTTTTGAATAGCATCGGTTATTTCGCCGCTGCGTAGCGACACATTGGTGCCGCCCAGCGCAGCCATGCGGCTCGATACCGGCGCACTGAGATATTGGTAAATGGAAGTGCCGTTTTGCGCTGAAAGGCTCAGACAAAACAGCAGAATGATTATATTGAAGACAAACTTCCGCATTCAAATGCAAAGTTAATAAAAAAAATCGATTCACTCATACCTCATCACCCTTGCCGGACTTATGCCTGCAATAATTCTTGCCGGTGCCAGCAGCATCAGCATGGTCAGTAAGATGGTTCCAATGTTGAGCAAGAGCCATTGCCCCCACGTGAACGCTACCGGCACAAAGGTTACGTAATAGCTGACGGGGTCGAGCGGGATGAGGTGGAAAAAGTATTGTATAGAGCACAACGCTATTCCGGCAATGTTGCCGATAAGCAGTCCGCGCCAGAGTATTCCGAAGGCCTGGCAGATGAACAGGTAGCGAACTTGGCGGTTTGTGGCGCCGATGGACTTGAGTATGCCGATGTTGGTGATGGAGTCGAGGATGAGAATGATGAGTGCTGATATGAGCGTAAATCCGGTGACGATAAGCATGAGTACGATGATGACCACGACGTTGACGTTGAGCAGGTCGAGCCATGCGAAAATCTGCTGGTTGGTCATCACGGCGTTTTGCACGAAATAGGAGTTGAGGTCGTTGTCGAAGCGGTTGGCGGTGATGCGCCTTACGTCAAGTGTGGTCTGTTGAAGGCGGTTGAAGTCGCTTGTGATGATTTCTGCACCGCTGACTTGTGCCGTATCCCAATGGTTGAGGCGTTGTACGACACCGATGTCGCCGATTATGAATAGTTTGTCGTAGTCTTGGAAATCGGTATTGTAGAGTCCCGAGATGTGAAATTTTCTGGCTCTGACTTTGTCGCCCACAAAGTAGCACAGAAAATCGTCGCCGGTCTTGAGCCTCATGAGTCTCGCAAGGGTGGTTGACAACAACACGTTACCATTTTTTTCTTTGGGGTCGCCCGAACCGAGGGGGAGTGCGCCCTCCACAAGGTTGCTGCTGAAAAAATTCCAATCGTAGTCGCGGCTTACACCTTTGAAGATGACAGCCTCAACGTCATCGTCGGTTTTGATGATGCCCGGTTTGGTGGCAAACAGGCTAAGGTGTTGAATGCCAGGCAGGTGTCTGACTTCTGCGAGCAAGGTACTGTCGAAACGGACCGGCTGCATGTCGTAAGTGTTGTTGTTGTCGTAGTTGACGATTTGTATGTGCGCATCGAATCCGATGACCTTTTGTCTTATTTCTTGTTTGAAGCCCACAACGACAGCGAGAGTTATAATCATAATCATGACGCTGAGGGCCGTTGCTGCTACGGCAACTCTGACTGCCGGCCGCGCTTTTTCAGTGCCGCCGGTGCTCATCCGCTGTGCTATGTAAACAAGATTATTAGCGATAAGATATTGTTATTTACTGTTTTACTGTTTACTATATAGATATTTGCAGACGTGTCTTTTTACGTCCTCCACTAATGCCGAAAACGTTTAGATGTGTGGAAACAGGTGCTTGTATAACTGGTGTACCGGCAGGCCCATGACGTTGTAGTACGAGCCGGTGATGCCCGAAATGCCGACAGCCCCAATCCACTCCTGTATTCCGTATGCGCCCGCCTTGTCGAGAGGCGAGAACGTGTTAATGTAGTAGTTGATTTGCTCATCGGTGAGGGGCGCGAAATGTACTTCGGTAATTGCGTTGAACGACTGTGACTTTGGTTCTTCGTTACCCTGCCGTCTGACGATGGTAACGCCTGTGATGACTTGATGGGTTTTCCCTGAAAGTTCGTGCAGAATGCGCTTTGCGTCGTTCGCGTCGTGCGGCTTGCCATAGACTTTGCCGTTAAGCCAAACGATTGTGTCGGCTGTGATGAGGGTGGTGTCTGACGGTATGGGACCGAAAGCCGTGGCTTTCTGGCGTGAGATGTAAACGGGTATTTCTTCGCCGGAAAGATTGTCGGGGTATGACTCATCCGCGTCAATTGAAACGCAGTCGAATGGTATTTGAAGCATTGCGAGAAGTTCGCGGCGACGTGGTGATGCTGATCCGAGAATATATTTCATTAGTAGAAGGCCTGATTAGTATATGATTTGCGAATTACGATTTAATTATGGTGGGAATGCGGACCGCCGCCTGCCCGAACGGGAGCAGCAGTCAGGGAGTGTCCGCTCAAGTAGGTGGTTATGCCGCGAAGAGCCCGAAGAATGGAATATGGGTGATTTTGGCGGTGATGTAGTAGAAAACGAAGGAGTATAATGTGCCTATCAGCATGATGTATTTAGCCAGTTGCTGCGCATTTTTGTAGTCGGCTCTGTTTTTTGCTATCGCCACCATGACAGCCAGCACTGCCAGTGGCAGCATGATGCCAAATCCGGCATACCGCCATGTGAGAGAGTTGTTGGCATGCCTGAATATAAGCCATGCCAGCGTAGCCGCGGTAATGAGGATAAGCGCTATGACAGCAATTTTTGTAATTTTCTCTCCATATTTGACAGGCATAGTGCGGCACTCCATTTCCCTGTCGCCCTCTTGGTCTTCGGCGTCTTTGAGCACCTCTCTTATCCATGTGAGCAAAAATGCGAAAAGCGCGAAGGCTCCAATCCAGCCGTATAAGTTGGGGACAATAGGCGTTTGGCTGAGCAGTTTGTCATTGTAGATATGCCTAAGCGCGCCGACGTTAGCAAGTGCGACGACCATCACGCTCGTTGCCACAGTGAGCGCCACGATGATGTTGCCGACGAGGAACTGCCTTTTGTAACTGGCTGAATAGAACCACAGTAGTCCCGGCACGAAAACGAACAAGGCTCCGAGCATCAGGTTGCGCAGTGAAACCGCCAATGCTATGCCTGCAATGACTCCGATGGCTGTGAGGACTTGGTGGCAGAGCATGGCCTGTGAGCGTTCGATGCTGACCCCGACAATTCGCGTTGCGGGGTGGTTGATGGTGTCTATCTTTACGTCAAAGTAGTCGTTGATGGCATATCCGGCTGCTGCTATGCATATCACTGCTGTGCAGAGCAGTGCGAACTGCCATGTCTGTAGCGGAAGATTTTGTGAGTCAAAGCCGTAGATGGCAAGTATTGGCTCTGCCACGCAACGTTGCATGCACCACATCATCAGCAACAAAAACAGGAGGTTTTTGTAACGTATAAGATTAAGATAAGACATAAGAATAAGCCTTTATAGTAGTCCGAATTGGTAGCCTTGCTCTTTCCACCACTTGATAGCTTCTGGCAGCACCGGCAGCATATTATGTTGCGCCTTGATAGAGTCGTGGAACACGATGATGGAGCCGTTACGCGTGTGCCTTTTGACGTTGCGGAGGATGAATCCTGGTTTTAGCCATTTGCTCCAGTCGTTAGCCAGCACGTCCCACAGCACGACTTCGTACCCTTCTCTCTTGAGCAGGCTCATCTGCGGCGAGCGCATCCTGCCGTGCGGCGGGCGGAATAGTTTTGTGCCAAGCATCTCGTTGGTTTTCTTGACGTTGGCTACATAACTTCTGACGCCGCAGTGCAGTCCTTGCAGGTGGTTGTAGCTATGGCTTCCGACGTGGTGCCCGCGCCTGATGACTTCTTGATAGACGTCAGGGTGCTTGCGCACGTTGTCTCCAACCATGAAAAATGTTGCCTTGACCTCATACTTGTCAAGAATATCAAGCACCAAAGGGGTCACCTCAGGCACAGGTCCGTCGTCGAAAGTCAGGTAAATGACTTTCTGCGACGGGTCCTTGCGCCATGTGAACCCTTTGAAAAAAAATCGTACCCAGTCCGGGATTTGAAACAGAATCATGTTTATTTGTCCTTATCCCAGAGGTTCTTCATTCCGTCCATATTGAATGCGAGTGTGAAACGAAGAGTCTGGTCGAGAGGGTTGGTCTGGTTGGCGATGACGTATGCCACGTCGAGTTGGAACATCGAGAGGCGGAATCCGGCACCTACGGTGAAGTATCGCCTGTTACCTTTTGTTTTTGCCTCGTGGCTATATCCGAAACGCGCCATAAACTGGTGGTTATAGGCATATTCCAAACCTATACCCCATTGTATTTCTTTCATTTCCTCTTTGAATCCGCCCGGTGCGTCGGCGAATGACTTGAACCATCCTTTGACAGAAGATATGTCGGAGTATTCCTCCTGTGTCATTTTGCCTTCGGGGTTGTCCTCGGTCACATAGTCTTTAGACTTCATTGACGGCACGAGCAGTTTGCTTGCGTCGGCAGAAATCATGAGGGTGTTATACTCGTTGAAAGGCTGTTCCCAACTGATACCGAGAGCCATTTTTGCGGGAATGAAGTTTGAGGTTACCTTTTTGTCGTATGAGATTTTGCTGCCGAGGTTGCTGATATTGAAGCCCACGCCGAGCAGCGCTTTACCCATCTTGAGGTCGAAAGGCTGTTGGTAGAACACTGCCACGTCGGCTCCGAATGCCATGCCAGGGTACATCTCTTGGCTTCCGCTTGTCGAGCTGTTGGCTCCGTTGTTGAGGTCGGAGTAGATGAAGCGGAAAGCTACACCCATTGACACGTATTCGTGCAGTTTGTGTGAATAGCCTATGTCGGCAGACCACTCGTTAGGGTGCGCTGTTGACAGCGTGTTGCCGTTGTAGTCGGTGAGCTGTACGCTACCCAGCGAGAAATAGCGCAGCGAGGCAGACACCGCACCGCCGAGGTCACCAATGTTGTAATATCCGGCAGCGTACACGAGGTCAATGTCTTTTACGATTTTTCTTAGCCATGGAGTGTAGCTGATGGCGGCACCGCCCTTACCATTCATGAGGGCGTATTTGGCTGGGTTCCAGAACTGTGAGTTGACGTCGGGTCGGGTTGCAAGACCCACGTCACCCATGCCGCCGGCGCGCGCGTCGGGCGCTATGGACAGCGAGGGGGCTGCTGTAATTAACGGGTTCATCGAGGCATCGACGGTCTTTTCGGCAAAGACGGATGCCGTGCCTAACAAGGCAAGAGCCACAAGGCTCACAATCTTTTTCTTCATATTGTTAAAAACGATTAAAAACTAATGGAGTAGAGATTTTGTCGAATAAAAAATGCTTTTTATGAGGTTTGTTTTTTACTTTATGCTTGTTTAGCGGACGATAAACTGCCCGACTTTGGTTGATGTGTCGGAATTGCTTGTTTTAGCTTCGAGGCGGTAGATGTAAACGCCCGAAGTGAAGTTTCCGGCGGGGATTTGCAGTTCAAGCCTTTCTCCTCCGTTTTGCGTCTGTTGCCATAGCTTTCGCCCTTGCAGGTCAAAGACGGTGATGACTGTGTGAAGCGTAGTGTTAGGCCTGTCGTGCGTTATGGCGATGTTGATGCTTTCGCCGCTGGGCACGGGATTAGGATACACAAGCACTTGAAGCAGTTGTGGCGACATGTTTTTTACTACTACGAAATCAAGTGTTTTGGTTGTCGAGTTATTGAACAAGTCCCAAACTCTGAAAGTGAGTGTGTGGCGCCCTGGCGTCATTTGTGGCATCAGGTATTGCACAGTGCCAGACTTGTAGTTGCCGGCGGTTGAGAAATAGTCGTTGAGGTTGTAAGTTTGTTTAGCGTCAGCGTCCACGGTGAGCATCAGGTCGTGTCCTATGCCGCTGCCGGCGGTGTTAATGCCGTGGTCGTCTTCAACAAAAGCGAGGAAGAGTGGTGTTTCGTTGACTTTCCCGCCATTGCGGAATGCCGTGGTGTTGAGGTAGATGTCCAAGTCGGGACCTTGTTCGTCGCCTTCGATGTTTTTGCTTGACCCTCCGATAATGAAATTCTCTTCATATCCCAAGGCGTCGGCTTGCGCTGTGGTGTCGTTGGCATACATCTCGAGTCGTCCGGTGCCGTAATTATAATGTATGTCCTTGGGAATCATCAGGTCGATTTCAAATTCTCCGTTCACTACGTCAGCTTTCCCTTTGAAGAGTGTGCTATTTCTGTCTTTGAATGTTTTCTTTGCCCTGTCGTCAATTTCCATACCGTCGTTGTTGAGCATTCTGACGTTTGCCTCTTTGTCATATAGTGCGACGTCCACCTCGCCGTTAAATTCACTGACGGTATTTCCGCCCTCGTTCATCACTCTTCCTTTTACTGTAACCTCCTGCAGTGCCTTGAGCGTGTCCTGCAGCGATGGCGTGGCCTCGTTGATGGCCGTAATTTCGATGGCATAGGGATGCGGGTATTTGAGTTTAACAGCCGGGTCTCCGAGCAGCGAGTATGCCAGTCTGTTTCCTGCATCATAGTCGCGCTTGTCTTTGTCAAGGGTGATGTCGTTTTTTGCCCTAACTATGGCGTCTCCTATTCTTGGCCACTCTCCGTCGGTTTTGATGAACAGTTGTTTCATCATTTGGTTGTTCATCTCAAGGTTTTGCGCCGCAAACACAGTTCTGGTGGCAGAGAATACAGCCACCGCCGCGCCGTTGGGGTTGATGAGCGAATATTCCGCTATGCATTTGTCGCGTGTGTCATAGTGGCTGAAGCTGCATGTGGCAAGCACCCATAAAGCGAGGTTGGCGCTCGTCATGTCGCGCGCCTCGGTATGAAGCAGCAGTTGTTCATTGGTTATGGCAAGCGAACTGCCGTGCCCGGTGTAGTTGAACACCAGCATTCCTTTGTTGAAGAAGTTGTCAAGTTTGTTTTTGGCGATAGGATACCTTTCTCCCGCAGCAAAGATTTCTTGCTGATAAGCCTCAAGATAAATTTTGTTGAGGGTGAATTGTGGCGAGTTTTTGCTGAACTGCGACGCTACAGAGTCGGCTTGCCATGTGTGCATAAAATTGGCATCGCCGTCGTCAGCCAGAAAAACAACCTGTTTGCGCCAATCGCCGTAATTCGAGCTTGTCATGTATGCGATGGTCTTGTCAACCATTTGCTGCGCCTCTTGCGCCGTGTTGGCTGGCAGCCGTCCCACGCCAATAGTTAATTCGCCGAGCGTGTCTTGTGTGCCGTCACCTGTTTTTGTGAATCCGAAGTAGTCGTCCATAGCGTATGCCATGGGTTCGTAGAGTGAGTTGGCGCCTTCGTATGTGACAATGAAATTGTTGCCGTAGTTTTTAAGTATTTGTCTGTTGTCGAACGTGCCGTCGCCCAAAAGCAGCAAATAGCGCAGCGGGCGGGTGGCGGATGTCTCGTGCAGTTTTTTGCATAACCACCGTATGGCGGTTGCGTCAGCGTTGCCTGAAGCAAATTCGTTGTAAACTTGCTCGTCGGTAACCACGGCCGTCTTCAGCCCGTCATATTCCTCGTGGGCCTGTGCCAGTTGATTGGCCTGACGGAGGAACAATTTGTTGGTTACGATTAGCATGTCCACGTCGCTTATTGAGTGGACGTCTTGGTTTTCAACAGTTCCTACATGTTCCGGCGCTGGCAGTGCGTTTAAGTCAGAAGGCTCAACAGCCACGTAGCACTTTAGCCGTGCCTCGTCGCCAAATGTGTGTTGTCCTGTTTGGACTCTGAATGCGGACATCGCGAGCGGGTCGGTGATATCGAAAATCAGCCCTTGGCTGCTAACCCCTGCGATTTGGTAAACAAATCCTCTTGTTCCAGGCGCGATGTTGAAGATGTGGTAACTGTTGTTAAACATCAGCGGTCCGTTGCCTTTTTTCAGTGCCCGTTGTGGGTGCAGCTCGATATAGTTGAGATAGAAGCGCCCGTTGTCGGTCGGACTGTTGTATGTTAATTCAGCTGTCAGTTTGTTGCCCTTTGGCGCCATAATGCTCATCAGCGTCCGTCCGCTTTCTCCTACGCGGATTACAGACTCGTTTTTGACGAACGACACGTTGCCTTTCGTTGTGCCGATAGTGATAGATGCCGAACTGAACCGCGAACAGTTTGCGGCAGCGTCAATCACTGCATAACTCCTAAGTGTGTCGATAAGGTCTGGAGTGTCAAAGCTGATAGTCAGTTTTCCGCCGTTGGCGATACCTTCTTGATACATCTCGCGGCCTCCGGGGCGGTTGTCGAGCGCAAGGATGTTCACTTGGTCGTTTTCATAGACCAGATGGTCAGTGAAAGTGTTGATCTGTTCAACTCCCGCAATGGTCGATAATTGCCTTGTTTCGTTTATGGAGCAACGAGCCGGTGACTCGTCCGTGCCGTCTGTCAGGAAATAGTATCCGCAAACGCTGTATGGGTTTTGGGTGTGCTCAAATCGTCCGTTGTTGCTGTTGTAATCCCATCTTACGGGTCCTTGGGCATAGAAAACCAAGGCGTTGCCTGTGTCGTATGCTGTAACTTGCGGCAGGTCATCGGGCTTTGGTTTTGTGAACTCCTGTGGCAGCATTCCGCCGCCATAACCGTGTATGCGTGTTGTTGCGGGATTTAGCCCCATGCCGCGCAGAGCGCTGTAGGTCAGTTGGTGAAGACCGCTGGCAGTAACCCTTATCTTGATCCATTTGCCGGTGCGTAAAACGGAATGGTCGGCATAGGATATGTCAGTAACTACTGCCTCATCAGTGTCTGACGTCTCAATGCGGTATGACGCCAGTTTCATAGGCCTGCCGTCGTGTTCCACGTATGGGTCTATCAGCACTTTTTCATATAGTTTGCTTCCGTCGCGCACCACAGTAGTGCTGATTTGTGGTTCTGTGGGGAGCGTTTGCCCATTCAGCTGCTCACGCTCAAAATCTGTCAATTCGGTATATTCAACCTCAGTCAGCCTGATATGTTGCCGTTTGTTGCTTGTCTTTATTTTTTCAACGAGGTAAGGCAATGTCGTGCGCTGCAAAAATGCAGTGTTTCCTGCTTGTGAGCGTTGGTAAGTGACGGAGTCGTTTTTGACGAGTTGCGTTCCGAGCCATTGCACCACACGGCGCTGCCCCGAAACACTCGCCCCTGCGAGCAGACAAATCAGCAATATGTAAAGAAAACGTTTCAATTCAGTTGCTTTTAAGTACTTGAAATGCCCAATCGTTACTTTATGTTAAACCTCATAATTTTTTCCCCGTTGATAGAGGCCTCTATGCAGTCGTTAATCGTCAATTTGTTGGGCGGACATTCTGTCGGGCAAAGCAGCACATCGCCGGTGTGCAGCGTGAAAAATCTGCTGGCTAATGCCACAGCAGCAGCTATTTGATGCCGTTCGGCACAAGTCTGCTGAACCTCTTCGCCGTTGATGCACATGCAAACGCGGTATCGTTCTGAATTTTCATCAATCGGCATCATTGCGCTAATAGGCGCAGAACCGTCGAATCCGCAAGCCTGCGACCATGGCAGTCCGTGTTGTCGAGCCTCGTCAAGCATGTTGGCTGCGACTATGTCAATGCCTATTCCTATGCCGTCCAAGTATCTCATAGCAAATTTCTCGCCAATGTTGCGCCCCATTTTCCCGATTCTCAATGCTATCCGCGCCGAGGCGGTTACCGAGGTGGCGAAGTGCGGAACGAAAAACGGTTTGTTGCCGTTGAGCAGGGCGGTGTCGGGTTTTACTACTGCCATAACCTCTTGTGGCCGCTTTTCGCTTGTGCCGCAGTATGTAAGGCTTAATATCTTCATTCGCCAAGCCGGTTGAACATCACCGCGAGGTGAGCATAGATAGAGGTGTTCTGCACAACGA
Organism: Paludibacteraceae bacterium; assembly: GCA_017454915.1. Lineage (GTDB taxonomy): Bacteria > Bacteroidota > Bacteroidia > Bacteroidales > Paludibacteraceae > UBA3747. The sequence continues at coordinate 5,855 of JAFTCC010000020.1, read as the reverse complement.
TGTTGTCGGGCACGTGAATACGGAATGGGGTGAAATTCCAGATGGCCCTTATCCCGTTGTCAACCATCATGTTCGCCACATCTTGGGCTTTATCTACGGGCACGGTTATAATTCCTATTGGCACGCTCATCTTGCGCTGCAGGTCTGCAAAGGCGTCGATGTGGTGAATAGGTACGTTGTTAATCCTCATGCCGTCAAGCTCATATTTGATGTCATACCCTGCCACGATGTCCAGCCCGAATTGTTTCAGTCCGCTGTCTTGCAGCAGAGCCGCTCCCAGACTGCCGACTCCAAACAGTACGGCGTGGTGGTTGTGGGTGAACCCTAAAAACTCGTTGAGTACCTCAATGAGAGTGTCAATCTGATATCCGACGCGTGTACGGCCCTGCAGGTTGATGTACGACAGGTCCTTAGCTACGCGTGAAGCGTCAACGGCAATGTCCCTCGCAATCTGTGTTGACGAGATGTGAGTCTCCCCGCGCTGGAGCATCAGCTTGGCATAAGCCAAATACCAAGGCAGGCGGCGGAGCGTAGGTTCAGGTATGTTGTTTTGAATGAGCGGCATATTACGTGCAAAGTTACAAAGTTTTGTTGATACGGCAAAATTTGGGAATAATTTAGTGCTTGACATCCATGCTAATAGCGTGTCCGTAGAGGCCTTTTGTCGGTTGTCCTGTGTGGTGGACACATGGATACACCTTTTGCCATAGAGTGCTGCAATAAAAATCCGTCATTAAAAAGTTACGGTTCAACCCCATTTTTCAGCTATTCGTCAATAACACATCCGAAAATGTCATCAAAAAAAGGTAATTTCGCTTGCTTGAAGCATAAAAGGACACCCAAATACCAAAATAAAGTGGTATTCTAAAAAGTGATATTATAAATAAATCTAATAAACAATGAAAAAAATCTACTCTCTATTTGTGGCGCTGATATGCGGAGCGATGCTCTCGTTTTCGTCTGCTGCCACAATCAAAGTCCACATTCCACAAGACGGTTCGATGGCATGGTGGACTCTCGGGAATGTTTATTTCTGGGTGTGGGAAACCGGTCAAGGCGGTGCTGATGTCTTGGCCACCAGCGAGGGCAATGGCTGGTATTCTGCCACATTCACTCAAGGCAATTTCCTGATTAAGGACCAAGCCGGCTGGGACAACTGGCCCGGGTCATCGCATCAGACCGTGGACATGACCGTCAGCGGAGACGCATGCTATGAAATGAAAAACGGTGCCAACATTGAAGGTAACGGCGATAGTTGGAAAAAATTATTGACTGCCACCTCTTGTGACGGCACAACGCCTGTTAACCCGGGCGGAGGTGAGGTTTCTGCCTCTGACATTTACCTGATCGGCTACATTGACGGTGCGGACGTTGACGACACGTCGCGCAAGTTCGAGAACGGCTCTCTTACCGTAACTTTCGCACAAAAGTCATACGTTTATATAAAGACAGGTGATGGTAAATACTATATGGCTGAAACCTATGCCGAAACCTCACCGGTGACGCTCAAACAGTCCGTTTATGGCGTTGCTGGCACACCAGCTGAAAAAGTCGGCATACCGGCCGGAACGTGGACCTTCACTGTGGTAGCGGCTGGCGACGGATATAACCTGTCATTCACTGGTAACGGCACAACACCAGTCAACCCCGGCGGAGGTAACTCCAATGCCAAAGGCTACTATATGTACAAAGGCTACATCAACGGCGCTGACGTGGAGCCCAGCAGAGAAAAAACGCTCTTTGTCAACGGCGAGGCAGACGTTAACATCACATCAGACAGCTACATCTTCGTCATCTATCAAGTTGACGGCGAGGCAGGAGTGCAATATATGACAAAAGCGACAGAGGGCAGCCCCGCAACGCTCGTCAAGGACGGCGGCGAGAAAGCACTCATCAAGGCTGGAGCCACAAAACTCTACCTCTATGATAACGGTGACGGCTCCCTGACCCTCTCGTCCGACCCGATTAGCGGCAAGACTCCTGTCGCTGGGCAGTACGACACCAATGGTGGTGGCGGTCCGGTAATTCCCGAGGGCGACTATTACATCACTGGCGATAGCGAAATCTTCGGCAACTGGAAACCCGACGCAATCAAGATGACCAATGCCTCTTACACCTTTACCGACCTGCCGGCAGGCACATACGCTTTCAAGGTTACACAAGGCGACTGGCAAAAACCGACATACGGGGCAGATGCTCTTGGCGTAGTTTCAGAGGGGCTATCGGTTACATCTGACAACGACGGCAACATCGTGCTCACGCTTGACGTGGCGAAAACAATAACGATCTCGTTCCTCAATGGCAAGGTTAATATTTCGGCCGCAGGCAGCGAGGTCATCATACCCGTAGGTCCGGCATACATAGAATACTCGACGGCTACTCCGGCCGGCATCGAGGACGTCATGCTGCAGGGCTTCTACTGGGACAGCAACCAAGACACCCATGCCGCCACGGCCAAGCAGCCCGACACCGGCAATACGATTTCATACACGATGTCGTACTACGGCCCCACACGCTGGGACAACCTGCTGGCCGACATCTCTGACCTCAACCAGTATTTCGACCTCATTTGGCTTGCGCCTTCGGCCAAGTCGTCAGGCGGACTGGGCTACCACCCCGTGCAGATGAGTAACCAGAACAGCGACCTCGGCTCGCGCCGCTCGCTCACGTCGCTCATCGACCAGTTCCACCAGGGCGGCGGCAAGGTTATCGCCGACATCGTCGTCAACCACCGCGGCAACGTGTCGTCGTGGTGCGACTTCGCCACTGACCGCTTCGTGTGCTCCGACGGCACCAACTACGGAACGTTCACGTTCACAGCAGAGCACATCACAGGCGACGACGAGGTATGGAAATCAACCGATGCCGGCGCCAAGACCTGCCAGACGGCCAACCCCGCCAACAAGCGCGGAGCCTATGACACCGGCGAGAGTTACGACCCCGCCCGCGACCTTGACCACACCAACGCATACGTGCGCAGTTCAATCAAGGCTTACCTCAAATGGCTTCGCCACGAGATGCGCTACGACGGCTTCCGCTGGGACGTGGCCGGTGGCTTCGGACAAAGTTACCTTGGCGAATATGTTGACGCAGGAAAGCCATACATCTCCATGGCAGAGAAGTGGGAAGGCAGCGCACAGAAACTCTGGGAGTTCATCGGACGCACCGGCAACAAGACCGGCGGACTGGACTTCGCGGTTAAATACACCGCCTTCAACGAAGGCATAGCCGCAGGCAACTACTCAAAACTGCGCGGCGCCGGACTGCCAGGCCTCGGACACGCGCAATATTCAGTGCCCTTCATCGACAACCACGACACTTTCGAACGCTACAACACTTGGTCAACCGAGAACAATGAGTTCGGCGGCAAGGGCAACTTCCAAGCCGCCCTAAAAGGCATAGGCACCGCCACGCCCACAGTGGCTCAGGCGCGCAACAACGCCCTGCTCAACAAAGTCCTTCAGGCCAACGCTTTCCTGCTCGGAATGCCTGGCGTGCCATGTGTGTTCTATCCCCACTGGTACTCACTCAAGACCCAAATCAAGGAGATGATTCTGGCCCGCAAGGCCGCCGGCATCACCAACACCAGCAGCGTCAATGACGAGGCCGGCAACGGCTACTACAAAGCCACAATACAAGGCAACCGCGGCGAACTGCTCCTGCGCGTGGGACCGAACAGTGACTACACCAACTGCCCGAGCGGCTACACCCGCATGGCAGGCGGACAGAGCGGCGACAACTACGCCATGTTCGTCAAGACCACCTCTCCCACCAAGCCCGCGCTTGGCGTGGCACCCGGCGGCGGACGCTATATTGGCGGCACACAGGTTAGCATGTCGGCAACTTTCGGCGCTGACATCTACTACACCCTTGACGGCACCGAACCTTCGGCCACCAACGGCACCAAATACACCTCTCCCGTCAGCATTACCGTCAACAACACCGTGCTCAAGGCTGTGGCCATCAACGCCGCAGGCGCATCACCCGTGCAGACACACACCTACGTTACCGAGAACCCCGTGCGCACCGAACCTATCACCATCAAGTTCTGGAAACCGGAGGGCTGGACAGCCTGCAACATCTGGGCATGGAACGAGAGCGGCAACATAGGCTCAACGACGGCATGGCCCGGCGACGCTGCCATGACTGACAATGGCGACGGCTGGTGGACATACACCTTTGACATGTCAGTGGACGAAATTACAGGTATTGTGTTCAACAACGGCAAAAACGGTGGCCCGCAGACCGGCGACTATGTGGCTGACGTGATAGTTGAGAGCACCTGCTTCTCGTGGTCTGGCATCAACAAGGACGACCCCTATGTAGTGCCTTGCGACTACACCGCATTGCCCGAAGTCAGGACAGCTGACATCAGCATCTATCCTAATCCGGCGACAGAAACGCTTTACATCACAGGAGAGAATGCTCAGGATGCACAGCTCACCGTTTATGACATAACAGGCAGACAGGTGATGCAGCAACGCAACACAACAGGAAGCCTGCAAGTCAACACACTCTCAACAGGAATGTACATCCTGACAGTCAAAGACACAGAGGGCAGGATGATGCAACACCATTTCATCAAGAGATAATTTATTTAAGCGGCTTTGCCATACGGCAGAGCCGCTTAATATGTTTTTTCGATAGTTATAAACAACAAATTATTAACCCTTAATTAATTCTAAAACATGAAACGTTTTCTATCTGTTATGTTTGCAGCGTGCATGGCATTATGCATGTTTGCTGACGGAGTGACGTATTCTGTCAATGTTCCTGAAGGCACCAACCAGTGCTATCTCTACGGAGAGGCTACCGGCAACACCTTCCTAAGGATGAAAAAAGCTTCCGACGGGACTTACAGCGTTACTGTACCCACAGCAAACATCACGCTGACTTACAATTACGCCAGCGGAAATGGCGAACAGTATCGTGAGGTTAAGTCAGACGGCAAAGATGTCGATCCGCGCACCTACAAGGGCAGTGACATTGTATCAGCATGGAAGGCTGTTGCTCCTGCCGATGGTCTTGACCCACAAGATCCTGTTGAACCCCAAGGTTTGACATTCAGCGTAACCGTACCCGAAGGCACTCCGGCCGTTTACGTAGCCGGCAACTTCAACGAGTGGTCATTCACGGCCATGACAAAGGTTAACGACACCCACTACACCCTCACCGTAGAGAATTTGAGTGCTACAGGTCTTGAGTACAAATATACCTGTGGCAATGACTGGAAATATGTTGAGCTGACCGCCGAAGGTGGAGAAGTTGCCAACCGTTCATACAACGCAAATGACGTAGTCGCAAAGTGGAAAGAAGTTCCCGGCGCAGGTCCAGTAGAACCAGGTGATGGTTTGACCTTCAATGTAGCCGTACCCGAAGGCACCCCGGCCGTTTACGTAGCCGGCACTTTCAACGAATGGTCATTTACAGCCATGACAAAAGTTGACGACACCCACTACACCCTGACAGTGAAAGACCTCGCTGCTGAAGGCCTTGAGTACAAATATACTTGCGGCGAAGACTGGAAGTATGTTGAGCTGACCGCCGAAGGTGGAGAAGTTGCCAACCGCTCATATAACGCAAATGACGTAGTCGCCAAGTGGAAAGAAGTTCCCGGTGCAGGTCCAGTAGAACCTGGTGATGGTTTGACCTTCAATGTAACCGTACCCGAAGGCACCCCAGCCGTTTACGTAGCCGGCACTTTCAACGAATGGTCATTTGCAGCCATGACAAAAGTTGACGACACCCACTACACACTGACAGTAGAGAACTTGAGCGCTACAGGTCTTGAGTACAAATATACTTGCGGCGAAGACTGGAAGTATGTTGAGCTGACCGCCGAAGGTGGAGAAGTT
>JAFTCC010000005.1 GCA_017454915.1 Paludibacteraceae bacterium | reverse complement strand
GCACATGAGCAAGGAGCAACGGGCCGAGAACCGCCGCAAGTTTGAGGCACGAGTGGCAGAGGCAAAGAAATACATCAATGTTTGCATCTGATAGGAACAATGCTTCACCAGAAGACAAAGTGTTTCCCGGTGTGCCAACCCTTGGTTGTGCCAACAGAGCGTTGAAGCTCATGGCCGAAAACGCAGGGATAGACAAGTTGGTCTCGTTTCATGTGAGCCGCCATACATTTGCCACCATGACCCTGACGGCTGGCGGTGACATCTACACGACGAGCAAGTTACTTGGGCATACCAACGTCCACACGACGGAGATATATGCCGACGTGGTGATGGAGAAAAAAGCGGATGCCGTGAACCTGATGAACGGATTGTTCGGATAGTCACCTCGCCGCTGCGCTGGCCCATCAGCTGGGGTATCTCGCTCGTCATCACGACGCAACGAAAACATTCTGCTCATTGTGATAGAATTTTATTGTTTTTGGAACCATTCCGCCTTTAAAATAACAATTTCCTGACAAAAAGGACAGATTCTGTGGACGAAATCACGTTAAAACTATCAAAGCATGCGGTTTTTTGCCTGAAAATTGTTACCTTTGCAGCCGAAAGGCTGCTAAACCGCAGATTTAACGTGAATATTAATTAAAAACAGGCAGAAGGTATGAGCGAAAGAGACAAGCAAATCGAGAAGGAGCGCAAGGGAGTCGTCGAACTGCTCCTTAAGAAGAACGGACTGACACGCCGTCAACTCGTAGATGACCTCGTAGGCATTTGGGCCGCCAGTTGGGTGCATATACTGACTGAGGAGGAGAAGAAACAGTTTCCACACCTGGTATTCTGAACGATGACGCACAAGGCAAGCAACATCAACCCCAACCACATCTTCGTGGACACCAATGTCCTTGTGGGCGGCTACAGCGGCGATGCGCGGTTCCAGAAGGATGCCGACTGCCTGCACTACTTATACTCGTTGACGGGCAAGCGGCTCTACATCTCGTCGCTCAGCGTGGCGCAACTCATCTCCATGTTCCAAAAGAAGAAAAAGAACGACGAGATAGTACGCATAGTCCGCGAACTACAGCACCGCTTCAACATCATCGATTTCGTAGCCCGCGACATTGATGCTGCTCTCATTGAGACCAATGGCGACATTGAGGATAATGTGCAGTATGTGCTGGCGAGGAAGCAGAAGTGCAGCATCGTCATTACTAACAACTTCAAAGACTACCGTCTGTTCTTCAATCTTCGCGTCATAAAGCCTGAGCGCGTCAGGTCTATCCCGCAATAATTCAACGCCCTCCACACCCACAGAGCGACTTTTATGCACCACCGAGACGGACATATAAACATTGTTAATGCGACGCAATTTGCGGCGCAAATGTTTGGCGGTCTCGAAAATTTGCATAAACACACAATTAGCGCTACCAGCGTTAATACCATTGTTTTACGCGCATACGCGCATAAATAATATAAGGCTTTCCTTGCAGAAATGTATGGGAAGCCTGTTTGTTTTTTTTTCAACGGGTTGCAAATTTCATATCATTCAAAAAACAGATAGCACAATGAAGAAAGCGTACACGAAACCGACGGCGAGGGTGGTTGCCCTCCACGCACGGCAGCAGCTGCTCACGGTGAGCGGCGAGATTTCCGGCTACGGCAAGTCGGGAAGCGGATTCAGCCAGGACGAAGGCGGCAGCAGCAACGCCCCACAGAGCCGCAGCATCTGGGACAATGACTGAAGCAAGTAG
>JAFTCC010000019.1 GCA_017454915.1 Paludibacteraceae bacterium | reverse complement strand
GCAGCGGTGGCATTCTATCACATGTCTGAGAATATGGATGCCTGTTTCCTGAACACTTATATTTGGGAAGGACTAAAACGAAGGTTGAACAAATGATACCGTCTATTGTAGGCATATAAATTTTGATTTGTCGGTCATTTACCTTGTCTTTTCTTCACGCTCATTAGTGCCATACCTTTGCACATGAAGCGGAACAGAAGCACCGCAGAAATGTCCAGTGAACATTTCAAGGAATAAATGCGGCGCGCGAGTTTCGTGAGAAACATAGAACTCAAATTTGCAAGGATATGTCACTTTCGCTTCTTACACCCATACCTGCAACGTGCTACACATCGCAGTTGCAGAAAATCTCGCTCTCGACATCTGCCGATAGCGTCATTCTCACCATCACCAACCAAGCCGCTATATAATTTTAGTGAAGAAGAAAAAGACTATTTGGATAGACAATACACTGATACTTGATTTTGGAATAGTCGAGTAAATATAAACGGAACGATTCCACTTTGCAAGCACTGCCTGAACATTACCAACCGCCCACACGCCCATTACCATCCTGAAAGGGATGAGTGCGACCGAACAAAATCGCTCATTTAATAGTTACAAATAAATAATTGCGGGATTTTATTTAGATAAAGGAAATAGGATAAACAAAAATGATGTATAATTTCAACATAGCCAATGTATGGGCTTATTTTTGAGATGAACCGTTATTATTTGGATGAGAGAAAAATGCGGTTGTGTGTGATGGTGAATCGCGTGGCACGTTTTTTGTCTAAATAGCAATAAAACAATGTTCCACCTAAAAAACAGTAGCTTATGATACGGAACTTATTCACCTTTTTCATCGCTCTTTTGACAAGTATTACTATTCAGGCGCAGTATGTGGTGTCTGACAAGTACGACCTGTGGTTTGCGGATACGGACTATGAAGTTACAACGCACAAACCGGAATACTGCACAGAGCATTATCAAGATTTGCGTAATGGATGCCAAGTGCGGCTGTCCGGAAGGAAGGTCTATATATACCGTAACGGCTATTCCATCCTCTACGGAGATGAAATCAACGTACTCTATAACGGATATTACCGCGTTCGCCGTGGCAACACGTGGTATCTGGCTGACGAAGACGGTGAACTCGTGAGCGGCATCTACGGCAAAGAGATATTATATTACCCATTTGGATACGTGACCGTGCAACGCTCTTCCGGAAATTGGGACATCTACCATTGTTCGGGGAGCAAGGTGGAGACCTATTCATACGAAATTCCGCTGTTGTGCGGAAACGGCTGTTTCTGTGTCAAACATGGCAAGTATTGGTACGCAGTGGACAAGAACGGCAGGCAGATAAGCGGTGTATATGGTGACCAGATAATCCTCCTCAACAACGGCACGTGGAAATGCATACGTGGCAACTATGTGGAATACGTGGAGTAAAATATCATCAAAAATCAGTTCTTATTCTTTTTTCAAATAGTTTTTTGCTTTTGTGTCAATTTTTTTTTTCGTAATTTTGCAGCGTTTTTGTGAATGTCTATAGAACTGGCGTAAGTCCTTTGATTTTCCCTCAAAAACAGATTTACGTCAATGAGGCTGGAAGATATTGCGTGATGTAATGACATACGATGAGTACATAGCCCAACAGCAGCAGGCGATAGACGAGGAACAGCAGGATGATTGCTGTTTCTTGTCGGATGTGCCTGAATGTCAGTTTGTGCGCGGGCATTGATATGCCTCAAATTGCGCGTGAAACGAATTATAAACTAATTTTAAGTGCTCGCGGCAATTAGGTTGTTTGACAATGAAAAAATATGCAATCCATTCGTTCGTTTCTCGCTTCCCTGACAGACGCAGGTCTGCCATACGATGTCCAAGGCCCTGTATTTAAGCGCCTCCCAGGAGTTGTCCTGCCCAAGGAGTAGATGTGATGAATTTGTTAACCCTATATCGAACTTATGACCAATAGGCAGAAAACAATTGTAGGCTTTTCAGCGGGGGTGGCAGCGGGTGTCTCGTATGGTCTTAACCCGCTGTTTGGCAAACCGCTGTTGGACGGCGGCGTGCCTGTGTTGTCTATGTTGTTCTTTCGCTATGCAATCTCAGTGGTAATATTAGGCATTTGGATGTTGTTCAGGCACGAGTCCTTCCGCGTCAACCTGCGCGAAATGCGGCTGCTGATCGTACTTGGGTGCTTATTCGCGGCCAGTAGCGTTTTTTTGTTTGAATCATATCGTTTCATTCCGTCCGGACTGGCAACCACGTTCGTCTATCTATATCCGGTGTTTGTGGCGCTCATCATGGTCGGGCTTCATGTCTATCCTAAATGGCAAGTGTGGTTGAGTATCGCCGCCACAATCGTGGGTGTGGTCTTACTCAGCTGGCCATCTGACGGCGTGACAATTAGCTGGATAGGCATAGCGTTAGCCGCATTGTCAGCTTTGTGTTACGCCATTTATCTGGTTATCGTCAACCGCTCCGAGCGCATCAAGCATATCTCTGAACACATGCTTACGTTCTATGGCCTTGTGGTGGGCGCCATAGCTTTCCTGACATACCTGCTCATTGACCGCACTCCCGTGCTGCAAGGCATTGACACCACCTCTGATATGCTAAATCTTGTTGGCCTGGCTATCTTCCCCACAATGATGGCAATGCTGACGATAGCACTTTCTACGCGCCTAATCGGACCGACCAAAACATCTGTTTTAGGCGCTTTTGAACCGGTGACAGCCATCGTGGTAGGCACGATGTTTTTTGGAGAGCCGCTTACTTTGAATATCATCGCCGGAATTTTCATCTGCATTGCTGCAGTGTTGTTTATGATAATTAGCGAAAAGAGCTGAAATATGATTAAGAAACTTTGTCATTACATATCAGACTATATGGCTGTGCTGGTGTTGGCAGGCGCGTTGCTTGCTTTGGCCTTCCCCAGTGTATTGCAGCCGATACCCACAAAAACCATCAACTATATGCTGGGCGTTGTGATGTTCGGCATGGGACTGACGCTGAACCTTAACGATTTCAAAGTAGTCTTCAGTCGCCCGAAAGACATTATTGTAGGCTGTCTGGCACAATTCACCATCATGCCGCTGCTGGCATGGGGACTGTCAAAAGCTTTTCAACTTGATGAAGCATTGGCACTGGGCGTGGTGCTCGTTGGTTGTTGCCCGGGTGGCACGGCATCGAATGTAATAACTTATCTGGCGAAAGGTGACCTTGCCTTGTCGGTCGGCATGACAGGCGTTTCCACCTTGCTCGCCCCTGTGCTCACACCATTACTGACATGGGCTTTGGCGGGAAAGAGTGTTGATGTTGATGTGGTGGGCATGCTGTTGAGTATTCTCTGGGTAATCATTCTGCCAATCGCTATGGGATTGATCATTAAAAGTCTGTGGCCTAAGTTTACAATGAGAATGATTGATTATCTTCCTGCTTTCTCGTCGGTTGCCATTGCCTTCACAGTGGCTATTGTTATTTCCGCCAATGCCTCAAAGCTGTTGGCAGGAAGTCTGGTTATCTTCATTGTTGTTATGCTTCACAACCTCCTTGGGTTGGGTCTTGGCTATCTGTTAGGACGGCTTTTGAGGCTTGCAGAACCTAAGATTCGGGCTATTTCGATTGAGGTGGGCATGCAAAACTCAGGACTTGCCTCGGCATTAGGAACGCTCCACTTTGCCGCTTATCCCATGGCAACAATCCCCGGTGCTATCTTCAGCGTGTGGCACAACATAAGCGGTGCAGTGGTAGCCTGGCTCTACAACAGACGAGAAATAAAAGGCACATAGCCTCGTCTTTTCGCAACAAAAATTTAGTCCATACCTTTGCAACAAAAAATGCAAAAGTATGGACTTTTCTTTTTCCTCTATAGAACAGCTTCCGGACGCAAAAGCGGCAGTTCTATATTGAATTCACTTTAACCCAAATCGGTCATTAGACCGACAAGTTTGGGTCAGTGCTTACAAAAAGTAGTCTATTATTGTCTTTTTTGTTTCTTTTTGGCATCTTTTTGCTTTTGCTCGGTCATTATGCCCGCATAACTCCCTCGTTCAAAGACAAAAATCCGCTCAAAAATAAAGCAAAAAATCCTAATAATTCTAATGACCGATTTGGGTTTAATTTTTTTGTTACAACGATGTGCTAAATGCAAATTATCGCGAGTTTTTTGTTATTCAGACACATTGTTTGAGAATAGTATCCCTAACAGATTCCGGGCTTTATGGCACCGAATATTCTTTTACCATTCACTCTTGCGAAATACCATTACTCGCTCTCCGTCAGCACGTATAATGCCTGACTCATTGTCCGCAGAGTTGGACTCGAACCAGAAAAAGCCATCTCCAAAGTATTCAAATGTTCCATATGGAGGGTATAAATAAGGCATAATGGCGTGTGTGTAAATTCCTCCTTTGTCGAAATTGAGAGGTGTCGAGGTGTCGCGAATTGCTTTTAGTCTTTCCATGCCAAAGAGATTAATCTGATGACGTGATGCATAGACTTCGATGCCCTGGAGTTTTGTGTCGGCAATGAACTGTTTGCTATCATGCGTTATGAAATATGTAAATCCTCCGTTGTAGTCGAGTACGGCTTTAAGATCGAAGTTGTAGTAGCGTCCATCTCTGAGCATAATGGTTTTCCAGCCGGTATTTTTTGTGACAACGGCCAGACTGTCGTGAAAATCGCCTGGCTCAATGCGAAAAATAGGGGCTATAAGTGTTTTTCCGTCTGTACCGATAAATCCCCACTTGTCGCCATCGTCAGTTGTCATCAAGACGGCTGCCATGCCTTCACTGAAATCGTGTGCAGCAGTATATTCAGGTTGGATAACATACACACCCTGTTCGTTAATGAAGCCATACTTTTTCGTTTTGAAATCATAGTGACGGCGCAGACCGTCTCTTACTGGCGCTACTTGCAACGCTTCGCGCGACACGTCCCACTTTGATACTTTGACCGTCAGATTGGGGAATTTTACCTTTCCGTCTGTGCCAATGTAGGAAATGCGATAATAGGCTTCAGAGCCTTCGCGGAATTGTTTGCCGGCAGCAAGTGCGAGGCCATCGACAAATTTATCGCCCGTGAAATCGTAGGTTTTTGATAGGTCGCACACAGTTTTGCCGCTTTTATCAATAATCGTCAAACCACAATTGTGATTGATGGCGCAACCCTGATTAAACACAGGGAGGGTATAGGGCATACAGTCCCAATTCAGATTTCTGGCAAGAAAAGTACCTGTAGTATCTACGATATGCCACAGGGTTTTAGTTTGTCCGTATTGGTCGGTGCCACGATTCTCGCGAAGAATGAATACGCCGTCCGAATAGTCCACAGAAACCAGTGTCCCGACAATAGGCACCTGTTTTGTTTGAGCAGAAAAATGAATTTCGTGCTCGGCCGTCAATTCTTCATGGTACAACAATTTCTGTTCCTGAGCATTGCAGAACAATGTGCTCATCGTAAGCAATACTTGTAATGTAATGAGGATTTTGATTTTCATTTTGATTTTCATTTTTTTTGTAATGTTTCAAAATTTTATTTTGTTTACGGCTACCGAACCAATCTTCAGATAGTCTGCGATGCGAAAGGATAAAATTAGTCATCAAGCGTGCGGTTCCTCCGTTACCATCTTCAAACGCTACAAAGATACTACATTTTTTGACATGGGCATGTATTTATCTGCAAAAAGGTGGTATTATTTCACATATAAGTAGAGTTTGCTAAGGTTTACATCGTAAATTCTACTTTGAATGGTCATTTTTTTTCTTCCATTAACCGAAATAAGCTACAACCGTATGTCTTAAACATCATATTCGTCCTACTTCATTTTCCGAACTGCATTTCGCTCCGCTAAGATTTTTGTGCCGGCACACGCCGGCTCAAACTCCTCACTTCGGGGCAAAATCGCGATTAAGCGAGTGTAAAGGAAACATGTTTACTTTTTTGATCGTGAGCTATTTCTCTAAATCCGCCAAGCGCTCGATGTCTGCATCTTCCCAATCAACGGTATTGAGGTGTTTTTGTAGCGTCTTTTCGCTCCGTTTAATCGCAGATTACCTTTGCGGAAAATTACAAAAACGATGGACTTTTCTTTTTCTTCCATAGAGCAACTGCCGAACGCCAAAGCATCGGTGGCGTTTGTGCCGGATAGCGGCACAGTGTTCCGTGAGGACACGAAACTTGACAGCCGTGTCCTCAATGGTGGGCAGCGTTTCATTCCTTGGGGAGTGGATAACGCTATGCCTTATAACATCATCTCGAAGATTGAAGATGATGAAACGCTCGCCACCTGTATGCAGTTCAATGCCGAAGTGTGCTATGGCGCAGGCTTGCAGTACAACACCGAGAAATGCACTGCACAAGTGCAGAGCGACATCGAGGACTTTTCCTATTGCAGAACGACCTCGCTTCGTATTTCCTCGGTGTAAGTCAGGATTTCAAGTATTTTGCTTTTTCCGTTACCGTCCTGATCTTCAACAAGGACGCTACCAAGATCGTGCGTATCGTCCGCAAAGAGGCGTGCAACTGCCGTTTTGCTCCTGCGGACAAACGCGGCAACATCCCTTGTGTGCTGTTTGCCGACTGGCGCAACGAGCAACTGCCGGAACACTACGAGCGTATTCCGCTCTTGTCCGTCAGTGCGCCCTTCGCCGACTTGCAATCCCGACTGCACGCCAACACCAAAGACCGCAAGTTTGCGGTCGTGACGCGCATTCCAACCCCCGACTACTGTTATTATCCCATACCGTACTATGCGGCATTGTTCAAGGGCAGGTGGTACGACATCAAACGCCTGATTGCCGTTGCAAAAGAGGCGAAACTGCGCAATGCTGCGCCTATCAAATATCATATTGAGGTAGCACAGAAATACTGGGAAACGATTTTCCGTGCAGAAGGCATCACGGACAAAGCGGAGATGCAGAAACGGGTGAACACCGAGAAGCAGCGCATCATCGACTTCCTCACAGGCGCAGAAAACAGCGGCAAGGTGTGGTTCTCGATGTTCTATGTCAGCCCGGACGGACAGGAGCAGCACGATGTCGTTATTAACAAGATTGAGAACTCCAAAGAGGGAGGTGATTGGGAAACGGATATCCAAGAGGCTATCAACATGGTCTGCTTCACGATGCGCGTACATAGTAACCTTGTCGGCAGTGTGCCGGACAAGGCGCAGACCAACAACAGCGGTTCGGACAAGAGCGAACTCTTTCCGGAGTGGCACACATCGCAGACGGCAGAGCTGTACAAACCCCATTCGTTCAACAACCAAAAAGATGCCGCCGGATATTGGTGGTAATAGTATGTGGATTACCATATCAATCGTGTAAAAAATGAACTAATTTGGGCTAATCGTATCATTTTGTCTCAAAATTATTTACATAATCCAGTTATTTTTTGTAATTTTGCAGCGTTTTTTAAGTATAAACTACGTGATACAGGGCAAGAATTCCTTATAGTGACCGTATCAAAATCAGGTCAAATCGTATCATATCGTCTCAACACATACAAATATATGATAGAGCATGTTTATAATTTTTCATTAGATGTCACATGGCAGCTCATTCATAAGATGAGCCAGTTGGATCGCTTTGATGCACAATGGACCACCATTGAGAAACGTGAGGGGCAAAGTCTAAAACAACTTAAATCTATCGCCACTGTCCGTAGTGTGGGAGCATCTACACGTATCGAAGGTAGTAAGATGACAAATGAGGAGGTGGAGAACTTGCTTAAAAACTTGTCTATTACCAAACTCGTTGAACGCGACCAGCAAGAGGTAGCCGGATATTTTGAGGTATTGGATATTATCGGAGAATCGTACAATGATATTCACATCTCAATTGCAGATATTAAGAACCTGCACAATCTGCTACTCAAACATAGCGAAAAAGATAGTTGGCACAAAGGTGATTACAAACAGGTTAGCAATTCCGTACAAGCTACACTGCCGGACGGCACACAACAGATTATATTCCAAACCACTGAGCCGGGCTATCCTACGGAAGAAGCTATGCGCAACCTTGTTGAGTGGTATAACGAGCATGATGATATTCACCCATTAGTGCGTTGTGCAGCATTTGTATATGAGTTTGTCAGCATCCATCCGTTCCAAGATGGAAACGGTCGTATGAGTCGTTTACTCTCCACCTTGCTTCTCTTGAAGAATGGTTATAAGTGGATTCAGTATGTCAGTTTTGAACACGAGATAGAAAGCCGCAAAACGGAGTACTATCGTGCCTTGCGTAGTTGTCAAGCAGAGCGTCCAAATGAGAATATCTCCGTTTGGGTGGATTTCTTCTTAAGAGCGTTAGCCAATATACAAGAACAACTGATGCGCAAGTTGGAAACGCAAAGTTCACGCAACCAACTCTCTGCACGCGCCAAAGCCATACTGCTCTATATCGAGAACCACCCCGATTGCCGTTCAGGTCAGATTGCAGCCGGTTTAGGCATACCGTCCTCAACCGTCAAGCGTATCTTATCAGAATTGTACGACAAGCATCTCGTCTCTCGTTTGGGTGATGACACTCACCCGTTCTATGAGATTGTGTAACTATGTTGCTATAACACAATGAAAAAAGTAGTACTACTCATAATTCTTGGTCTTGTGACCTATTCGCTGCCTGCGCAGGATGCGGATACACATATTGCGTCGCTGATTAACAACGAAGAGTGGTTCACCCTTGCAGAGGATCTGCCGCAGTACAGCGACTCCATACAGGCGGATTACCTGCATCTGATTGCGGATGCTATGGTAGAGGCACGCACGAACCGTACAGAGGAGGCTGTGGCTACATTGACCAAACTGCTCTCCGAACATCAAGCGGAATTAGGCACACAAACCGCCCTTAGGTTTGCACTTCTGCGCTTGCAAATGATGGGAGAGCAAGGACATTTCGCAGAAGCGGCGGACGGTATCGCACGAATCATCTCGCAGCTGGAAACAGCTGGTGTGACCGAAACGCAAACGCTGCACACTATGTACAAGCATTACAATGACTTGCGCATGTTTACACCGCTCTCTGTCTCGCGCCCGAATAAAGACATAACGGTGCCTTTTCGTCTTGTCGAACCACGGGTAACCAAACGCGAAGAATGGATGCGCGGTGGAAAGAAAGCCTATAAGGGGAACCTCATTAGTGTCCCTATAACGGTGCATGGCAAGGAACATCCGTTTATCTTTGATACGGGAGCAGGAGCTACTTTCCTATTCGAAAAAACCGCCTGGGAAATGGGGCTTACCATCCTGCCTGACACGGTCGCTATCAATGGTTCGCAGAAAGGTCTGCGGGCATATATCGATAGTCTGCAAATAGGTGAGATTATTTGCCATAATGTGATGGCGTATGTCGGCTTGTCAGATGCGATAGACACGCTGATGGTCGGAATGGATGCTATTCTCGGTATGGATATTATCGCTGCGCTCGGTGAGACACAACTATATATGCAACGGCAGGAACTGGTCTTTCCTGCACACCCGACTCCTATGCCGCAAGGCATAAAGCCGAATCTGCTCATTGACGGAAGCCTGCTATTGAGAGCCAAGAAAGATTCCATACCTTTGACATTCCATTTGGACACAGCTTGCTCCACAGCAGAGCTGTACAGCGGTTATTACAATAAGTTCGCCACCGAGACCGACAACACGGCGCAGAAAGACACGATTTCCACTCTCTCCTATGGACAAATTCACAACATGGAAGTGCTGCTCCTGCCAAGTGTATCTTTCATGGTTAGCGCACAACCTGTGAATATGGAAGAAGTGTATCTCTATCCGTCTTCCGGCGAGTACCTGCATCAGCATGACGGTCGCATGGGCATGGATTTGATTCGCCGTTTCAAGAAAATAACCATCAATCTGCAAGATATGTTTGCGAAGTTTGAATAATCACAAAGTTAGAACACATCAGCCCTTGTCTTTTCTGACACTCCTATCAAGCAGTACTTTTGCATCAAAAACAAAAGTGCTGCTTTTTTATGATTACGCTTAATCTGACACTCCCGACCTGCTGGCAGGAACTGACCGCCACGCAAATGCGCTACGTGTTTTTCCTGCTTACGCAGAACTATCCGCAGACGAGGTGAAGACCTTTTGCCTCATTCGTTTCAGCGGGCTTCAAGTCCTTGGCAAAGAGGACTCCGGCTATCGCGTGATGTATGAGAACAATCCTCATACTATCACCGCCGTACAGATAGCCGAGTTATTACCTCGCCTTGCTTGGCTCGATGAGTTGCCCCTCGTGCCGTTACGCCTGGCACAAATCGGCAAGCACAATGCTGTGGCCGCCGACTTGACAGGCGTGCCGTTTGCTGACTACCTCGCTTGCGATAACCTCTACACTGGTTATCTCCAGACACAGCAGAACGACCTCTTGCGTGAGATGGCCGCTATCCTTTATAAGGCAAGCGACATCACGCTGACTGACGAGGAAGCAATCTCTGTTTTCTATTGGTTCGCCTCGCTCAAAGCCTACTACCAACGCCGTTTCTCCTATCTCTTCAGCACCGAGCCGACACAAGGCGACAACCTGCTGACACCCATGCAAACGACCGAGCAACGCCTGCAAACGGCTATGGATAACCAAATCCGTGCTCTCACCAAAGGCGATGTAACCAAAGAAACGGAAGTCCTCAACACCGACACACTCCGGGCACTAACCGAACTCTATGCCATGGCTCGTGAATATCAAGACCTCGAAAGAGAGTCCAAAAAATAGTCTAACATCTACATTAACGTGAGTTCGATATAATTTTTTTCAAGAAAAAGTCTCTAATCTATTGCAAATATGCGGAAAATTTTGTAACTTTATAGTGAAAATCAAACAATTACAAAAAGATCCGCATATGCAATTAGACGAAAACAAAGTTACGGAAATTTTCTTTATTCTGGATGAGTTCAGCAAAAATTTCAACAAAACAATCAAAAAACATTCCGTTGGTGACGGGAAACGCCACCGCAACAAGCCTAACAGGCTAAGCGATGCCGAAGTGATGCTTATACTGATTATGTTTCATGACGGGGGCTACAGGTG
>JAFTCC010000004.1 GCA_017454915.1 Paludibacteraceae bacterium | reverse complement strand
TGTCTTTGAGTGAGGGAGTTATGCGGGCATAATGACCGAGCAAAAAGCAAAAATATGCCAAAAAGAAACAAAAAAGACAATAATAGACTACTTTTTGTAAGCACTGACCCAAACTTGTCGGTCTAATGACCGATTTGGGTTAAAAATGCAATGCCATTCCCATTGCGTTGCCAGTAGTTTTTATTTCCATCTCCATCTCCATTATTTTCTTTCCTTTTACGTTCAAAGGAATGCCAACAAGTGTTAGCGCCGCACCAACTGGCAATAGATAGCAGCTTGCCTCAAGGCACTGACTATGAGGAACAGTATGACCAGCGATTAAAGTAACAAGACCAGCACTCATAATAGGCACACCGAGGCCAATTAAAACATTTCCTGAAGATTTTAGCTCTTTGCCAACTTTGTATGCTGTGGTGTGTTGAATCGTTTCCCAATGAAGTCCGTCGTTTGTCGGTCTTACAACCTCATCAGTGTGTGCAATGGGTATGATTTGTTCCTTGCTTACTCGCTCAAACTTACCATTCATAATAGCATAGTAATTGTTGTTAATTACAAAATAAAGGAGTTCGTCAGGCTGAAAAATGTGCTTTGTTTCTCCGTATTTTTGTTTGAATTGTGATACCTTGTTTGACACCCAAAATGAGATGGTGCTGTCAGTAATATTTATTACTTGACCTCTCCACATGAGGCTGTCTTTGTCAACAATCCTAACTATTGTTTCGGCATGAAGCAATGATGTTAGTGACATTAACATCGCAAGTAAAAATAATGTCCTTTTCATTGTATTATTTTTTTAGTGTGTGACTTTTTGTTAGTGCAAAATTATTGTGCAAAACTGCCATATTGTGTCAGTATCAAAATAAACAGTTATATTACAGAAATATTTTTTTCTAAAATCGCTGATTGTTCCATTTTTCTTCGTAACTTTGAAAGAAAAATAATGACACTATGATTATAGAAAACGAGAAGGGTCAGCGTCAGACTCAACATTCCGAACCTATGCAGTTTATTGACCATTCATTCGGCTTTGTTCGTGTGGCTGCAGCGGTGCCCGAAATTCGTGTGGGCGATGTGAAATATAATCTTGAGCAGCACCTCCAACTCATTGAGCAGGCCAAACGGCAGCATGTTCAGGTTCTCGTCTTTCCAGAGCTTTCGCTCACAGGCTACACCTGTGGCGACTTGTTCTTCAGCCGTCAATTGCTCGATGATGCCCGGTGGGCGCTTCAGATGATTTGTGCAAATGTCAAGGATATGTTAGTCGTTGTCGGTGCTCCGCTTGACATGTGCGACAGACTTTATAACTGCGCGTGTGTGGTTGACAGGGGATGCGTCAACTTTGCTGTGGCTAAGTCATATCTGCCCAACAACGGGGAATTTTATGAAAAACGCTGGTTTCGCAGTGCACTTGACATAAAAAAAGAACAGGTGGCCGATGATAGGACACAGCGTCCGCTGTCAGACAATAAGTACATAGGAATTACTAACGGTATAAGCATAGTGCGTGACATGTGTTTCCATATTGGCAGCGCTATCATTGGCATAGAGATTTGTGAAGACCTCTGGTCACCGCTTCCGCCATCCACGTTTCTTGCTATGCAAGGAGCGAACATTATCGTCAATCTGTCCGCCTCCAACGAATTGGTTGGCAAAGACCGATATCGCCGCGAACTGATATGCCAGCAGTCGGCGCGCACGCATAGCGTATATGTCTATGCCAGCGCTGGTATCGGCGAATCGACACAAGATATGGTCTTTGGAGGTGCTTGCTATATTGCCGAAAACGGGAAGTTGCTTGCTGCTAATGAACGCTTCAACAAAGGTAACCAACTCTTGGTGCATGACGTGGATATCGAAAAATGCCTCGCAGAGCGTATGCGCAATAGTAATTTTGAAACCGCGCTTCAGGTGTTTGACAAAGAGGCGAATTTTGAAAACTATTATTCGTGTTATAGGACATGGCTCGATTTAGAGAAGGACCAACTCATCTACGAAGTCAACCCTTCACCTTTTATCCCTGCCGAGAAAGACAGGGTGGAAGCTTGCCATGAAATCCTTGATATTCAAGCAGTAGGGCTGGCACGGCGGTGGGAACATACACATGCGCAAAAACTTGTTGTAGGGGTTTCAGGCGGTCTTGACAGCACGCTTGCACTACTCGTGGCAGTGCGTGCGGCAGACAAACTTCAATTTGACCGCAACAGGATAATAGGAATTACAATGCCAGGCTTCGGAACAACGGACCGCACATATAATAATGCCCTTGGACTGATGAAAGCACTGAAAATTGATCAGCGTGAAATAAGCATTGCTGACTCCGTTAGACAGCATTTCAGGGACATTGGGCAGGATGAAAATAAGCACGACGTAACCTATGAAAACGCCCAGGCGCGAGAACGGACACAAATACTTATGGATATCGCCAATAAGGAGAATGGACTCGTTGTCGGAACTGGAGACCTCTCAGAACTTGCGTTAGGGTGGGCTACATATAATGGCGATCACATGAGCATGTATGGAGTCAATGCGGGAGTGCCCAAAACGCTGGTGCGTTATCTCGTTGACGAAGTGGCGAGAGAGATGCTGCAGCATGAAAAGGATAAAAAAGCCTCCGAAATATTGCGCGACATACTTGATACGCCTGTCAGCCCCGAATTGCTCCCGGCTGACAAGGAGGGCAAAATTGCGCAAAAAACTGAAGACCTTGTAGGACCTTACGAACTGCACGACTTCTTCCTATACTATTTTGTCCGCTATGGTTTCACAAAAGATAAAATCCGTTTCCTTGCCCAAAATGCGTTCCGCGACAAGTATAGCAACGAAACGATAGACAAATGGCTTACTACTTTCTTCCGTCGGTTCTTCAATCAGCAATTCAAGCGTAGCTGTTTGCCTGACGGTCCCAAAGTAGGTTCAGTTAACCTCTCGCCGCGGGGCGATTGGAGGATGCCATCAGATGCGTTCTGCTTTATGAACGAGTCATAAGACCGCAAACCATGAAAAAAAACAATCAGAATCCTCGGAGTACTTGGAGTATTCCGAGTACTCCGATAACCTTTCTCCGACTATGCTGACAAATTGTCAGCATTTTTTTTTGGCATAGTATTAGACGAATGCAAGTGTAATGTTAACTTATAAATTTCTAAACTTCTAAACTTCTATATTTTATGGCACAAGGTAACATCGGGGTAACATCTGACAACATTTTCCCCGTCATAAAAAAATTCCTCTATTCTGACCATGAGATATTTCTGCGTGAATTGGTCAGCAATGCGGTTGACGCAACTCAAAAACTGAAAACTTTATCATCAGTGGGAGAGTTCAAAGGTGAACTCGGAGATACAAAGGTGAGAGTGTCTATCGACAAGGTGAAAGGTACGCTCACTGTCAGCGACCACGGCATCGGAATGACGGCCGAAGAAGTTGACAAGTATATCAACCAAATCGCATTCAGTGGAGCGGAAGAATTTCTTGACAAATACAAAGACAATGCGCAGGCTATCATCGGACACTTCGGATTGGGCTTCTATTCTGCCTTTATGGTCAGCAAAAAAGTGGAAATCGTCAGCCTGTCGTATAAGGATGATGCTAAAGCAGTGCATTGGACCTGCGACGGCAGTCCTGTTTATGAAATGGAGGACACCATCAAAGCAGAACGTGGCACAGACATCATACTGCATATTGATGACGAAAACAAAGAGTTTCTTGAGGACAGCCGCATCCAGTCCCTGCTCACCAAATACTGCAAGTTCCTGCCTGTGGAAATAGTATTCGGGAAAAAGAAAGAGTGGAAAGACGGACTGCAGGTTGATACAGAAGAAGATAATGTGATCAATAACCCCTCACCGGCTTGGACGCGAAAACCCGAAGACCTTAAAGATGAAGACTATGACGCCTTCTATCACGAGCTGTATCCAACATCAATGGAGCAACCATTGTTTCACATACACCTCAATGTTGACTATCCATTCCATCTTACAGGCATACTCTACTTCCCCAAGATTAAGCCGCACATGGACGTTAAGCGCGACAAAATTCAGCTCTATTGCAATCAAGTCTTCGTAACTGACGAAGTGGAGAACATAGTGCCCGAATACCTTACTTTGCTGCATGGTGTAATCGACTCTCCCGACATTCCGCTCAACGTCAGCCGCAGTTATCTGCAGTCTGATGCAAACGTCAAGAAAATAAGCGGACACATCACTAAAAAGGTTACTGATGCGTTGGCAGACATGTTCCGTGCTAACCGCGAAGAGTTTGAAGGAAAATGGAACGACATCAAGATTTTCGTGCAGTATGGTATGCTGTCTGATGAAAAGTTCTATGAGAGGGCGGAAAAATTCTGCTTACTTGAATCTGTTGACCACAAGTTCCGCACATTTGACGAGTATAAGGAACTCACCGAAAAAGAACAAACAGATAAAGAAGGAACACGAATCTATCTCTATGCCAACGATGTGGACAACCAGTACACATTTATCCAGAGGGCAAAAGAGAAAGGTTACGACGTGCTGCTGTGCACATCTCCGCTTGACGTGCACGCCATGGCGCAGCTTGAGCAGAAGTGGGAGCAGAAAGTCCGCTTTGTGCGCGTCGATAGCGACATCATCGAAAACCTCATCCGCAAGGCTGACACGCAGGCCGTAACGCTCACCGATGAGCAGAAACGCGCCCTCAACAGCGCTTTCAGTTCGCAGCTGCCCACGCTCGACAAGGCGCGTCTCAACGTTACCTTCGAGCAGGCCGACAGCACCGCGCTGCCTGTGTTCGTAACACAGGACGAGTGGATGCGCCGCATGAAGGACATGAGCCGACTGCAGGGCGGAATGAGCTTCTACGGCGACATGCCCGACAGCTACAACATCGTGGTCAATACCGCTCATCCGCTCGTCGCTTCGCTCGTTGAAAAGACCGATGCCGCAGGAGCCGCCGAGGCTCATGCGCTTTATGAGCAGCAGCAGGAAAAGCAGGCCGAGATAAGCAAAATTGACGAGGCCAACAAAGACAAAAAATACGACGAAATCAGCCAAGAGGACAAAGACCGCAAGAAAGCGCTGCAGGACGAAGTCCGCGGCCTTGAGGACAAGCAGAGCAAGATTTACGCCGACTTTGCCGCCACCGAGCCGCGCTTCAAGCAGCTCATCGACATCGCATTGCTCGCCGGCTCACTGCTCAAAGGCGAACAGCTCGCCGCCTTCGTCAACCGCTCCGTCGAACTGCTCTAATAGTTGTAGAAAGGCTACCGAAATTGCTGTTCTTTTGCGCTGCGCTTAAAAGCGTCTGCTTCGCAGCCGAGTGGGAAATTTTCGAAAACCCTATGGGGTAGATAATTAAGGAGCGACTTTAGGCTATCAATGGAAAACCGTTACGCGGTAAGATTGCCCATCGGGCATTCCGATTGATAGGAAAAGCGGATTAACCAAAATTTTATTCCGTAGGAATTTTCGAAAATCCCAGTGTGGATAATTTTGAGGGAACAATCTTGGCTCTATTATGCGGCGCTTCTGTACGGAGACGCCACGGCGTGTCCATTGAGCAGCGGCGTGTCCACCAAGTCACGGCGTTGCGAAAAATGCACTCCTACGAAATATGCAGGCGAGCCGTCTGCGCTCCGACACCCACCAAAAAACCGCCCGGCGCAATTCGCGTCGGGCGGTTTTTTGTATTAAACGCAATAGTGTTTATTTCTTTTCATCAAGCGGGGCGAGTAACCATGTGCCGGTAGATTCAGTATCACCATTGTAGTGGGCCATGCCGAACATCATCTTGTCGCCTTCGAGGCTAACTGCAGCAATGTTTATCTTGCCAAGGTCTGTTGACTCGTCGTCACATTCAATCGCTATTTCGCCGCGTGGGTTCTCTTGCGTGATTGACCATTTGAAGTCAAGCTTGTTGCTGCCCACTTTCAGTGTGCCGGTGTGGTTGGTGTTGAATACGGCTTCAGCGTCTTCCGCGCCATGATCCTTGCCATAGAGGGTACCCTCGCCCACTGTGCCGGTGTAGGTTTTTCCAGCGAACAGTTTCTCGGCTTGTGCCACTGTCATCGGGTGTACAAGGGTTGCCTTCGAGTAAGAACCGTCGTTGCTAACATCAACGAATGCCATTTTGTTCTTGCCGTCCTTCTGCATGTTGTAGTACCAGAATGAGCTTTCGTTGCGGATGCCTTGGTCGTTTTTGTTCAGGTTGAAAAGGTATAGGCCGCCGTCGTACAGCCATACGTAGTGCCTGTTTTCCTTTTCTGTCAGGCCATACATGTCAGCTTCGCCGCCGTTGTTCAGGGTCATGTCCCATACATAACTTGTGCCGTAGGCCAATAACAATATAATAGCAACTAATGGGTTTTCACTTGCCATGTATGTTATGTTGCACATGGTGTATGCGTCGATCGCTATGCGGCCGTTTTCTTTCTCGGTGCCGTCGGCGTTGTAGCTGATTTGGTATTCGCGAACCCATGTGCCGAAGAAATCCTTGTAGTCTTTGTAGGCGAATTTCTCCAGCGTCTTTTCTTCGCCGTCGAGTTCCACCACCAGTTTCTCGCCGTCCTTTTTAACGCTTACGGCCACGGTTTCGTCAGCGTGCTGCGGACGGGCAAGGGTGACGCTCATTTCGCTGTCGTCCTCCGAGGTGTATTCCCCGACGAACTGCTTCTTGTTATCAAGGTCGTAGGTGTTCAGGTAGGCGACAAGGTTGTTCTTCTTTGAGATGTAAAGAGCGTCGCCGTCTTCGCCGAACCACACGCCGTCAATGCCCGTCAGAACTGGGGCTACGGATGGATCGTCGCTTGTTGTGCCTTGACTCGGTTCGTCTTTGCTGTCTGATTTTTTACAGCCGACAAATGCCACTGCCATTGCCAGCAGCATCAAAGTAAAAATTTTTTTCATTGTGCTTTTGATAATTAGGTTAATATTAAGTGAATTGGATTGGTGGTAATGTTTTATGTTGCTGATTCTATCAGTCTTTTTCTATCCAGACTATCGCTTCACCTTTCTCCACAAGCGCTCCTTGTTTTTTGTCAACACCTACCACGCGGCCGTCAGCAAAGGCGCGGACTTCTTCAATTCCATTCAATCCTTCGATGTAGCACACAATGTCACCTTTCTTATAGTGGGTGCCGTTGGGGGCCTCAACAGAGCGGTCTTCGTAATCCAACTCCCAGAGCAAACGACCCTTGACGGGGGCTTGAATAGGCTCGGCCTTCGGATAGAGTAGGGCACGCTTGTCAGCAGCACTCGGAAGTGGCTGACCACTGACAGTGGCGCGCTGTTCCATCTTTTGCGACAACTCTTGGTTAAAGTGCTCTTTTGCTGCGCCTGACTTAAACTCGCGGTACTGCTTCTCGTGCATCGCAAACTCAAACAGCTCCTCGTCGTCCTGGCCGCGGTCCCAACCCAGTTCTTCCATCTCTTTAATGAACTGCGGAAGCACGTCAGGATATAACTTCTGCGGGTCGTCGGTGTAAAATTCAAAGCCTTTCTCTTGTGCCAGTTCCACAATTTCAGGGGCTAACGTGCCAGGTAGTTTACCGGCCTTGCCCAATATCATGCCCCACATCGCAGGATCCATGCGGCTGAATGGCTTCTCGCCCATCGAACGAGAATATAAATTCATCAGTGCGGCATTTTTGACGTATTGCGAGAATGGAGTTACAAGGCAAGGTGTGCCAAGCATTGGCCATATCCGCTGAACTTCTTGGAACAACTCCACGAGCAATTCGTCTTCGTTGAGCTCCTTCTCACCTCGTTTCTTTAGGTTTGTGTTTATGGCGGCGTGCATTCCCTTCAGGTCTGCCATCAGTGAACCCATCATACCGCCGGGAAGACCGCAGCCAACAAGCAGCGATGTCATCTTCGAGTTGCGGGGGTCTATGAAGTAGCCCAAAAAGTCGTCAATGAAAGACTGCGTCAGAGAACGGGCTTCCATATATGCCTTCATGTTGATGTCCTTGACGAGAAAACCGGCGTCTTTCAACATCGCCTGTATTGTAATCACGTCAGGGTGGACCATGCCCCACGATAGTGGCTCCATCGCTACGTCAAGCACATCGGCTCCGGATTTAGCGACTTCAAGCATTGAGGCGACAGAGAACCCAGGACCCGTGTGGCCATGATATTGTATCACAATGTCAGGATGCTGTTCCTTGATGGCTTTCACTATCTTGCCAAGCATTGCGGGACGCCCAATGCCAGCCATGTCTTTCAAACATATTTCCTCGGCGCCACCGGCTATCAACTGCTCAGCCAAGTTGATGTAGTACTCTACAGTGTGTACCTTGCTGTATGTGATGCACATCGTGGCTTGGGCTGTCATGCCTGCCTCTTTCGCCCATTTTATCGAAGGTATTATGTTGCGCGGGTCGTTTAGGCCACAGAATATGCGGGTGATGTTTGTGCCCTGAGCATGCTTGACTTTATACATCAGACGGCGCACGTCTGCCGGAACCGGGTTCATGCGAAGGGCATTAAGTCCGCGGTCAAGCATGTGCGTCTTGATGCCAGCTTCATTAAATGGCTTACAAAATGTTCTTACCGCTGTATTGGGGTTCTCACCATAGAGCAAGTTGACCTGCTCCGAAGCGCCGCCGTTAGTTTCAACGCGGTCAAAACAACCCATGTCTATTATCACAGGCGCTATCTTGGCAAGCTGATCCTTGCGAGGAACGTACTTGCCCGACGACTGCCACATGTCGCGGTAAACCAAACTAAATTGGATCTCTCTCTTCATTTCTTATTCCTCTTCCGCCATGTTGTGGAATACGTTCTGGACATCTTCGTCCTCCTCGAGCCGGTCAAGAAGTTTCTGAACCGACTCGCGCTGTTCGGGAGTGACCTGTTTCAAGTCGTTAGGTATTCTAACAAACTCGGCAGAGTTAATCTCAAAGCCAGCATCCTCAAGATATTTCTGTATAGCCGAATTTTGGTCAAAGTCGCCGGCTATTACAAGGTTGTCATCATCGTCTTTTGCAATCTCTTCAACGCCGTAGTCTATCAACTCAAGTTCAAGTTCATCAAGGTCAACGCCCTCTTTGGGCACTACGTTGAAAATTACCTTGTGGTCAAACAAAAACTGAAGACTGCCGCTCGTGCCAAGGCTGCCGCCCAACTTGTTGAAATAACTGCGGACATTTGACACTGTGCGCATATTGTTGTCGGTCGCAGTCTCTACAAATATCGCTATGCCGTGGGGGCCATAGCCTTCGTAGTTTATTTCTTTATAGTCCGACTGGTCTTTGTCAAACGCCTTCTTTATCGCGCGTTCAACATTTTCCTTAGGCATGTTCTCTTTCTTTGCCTGTTGCATCAGCATGCGAAGACGAGGGTTGCCGTCAGGATCTGGACCGCCGGCTTTGGCGGCTATCGTGATTTCTTTGCCTATGCGAGTGAATGTGCGGGCCATGTTGCCCCAACGCTTAAATTTTCTTGCTTTGCGGAATTCAAATGCGCGTCCCATGTAATTATAGTTTTAAAAATGATTATTTATATAATGTGTTTATTGTGCAAAGTTACAAAAAAAACGTGAATTACAAAAAAAATGACTACCTTTGCCTAACACAAAACACTACAACCAACCTGAGTGAAACCTTTTGAACTGCCGATTATGAATAATAGATGCTTCCTCGTCATCGCGTGTGTGCTGATTAGCGCAGCGTGTGGCAAAACTAAAACCCCGACGCAACCGCAGCAGGAGGCGCAACTGCTCCAAGCGTCGGTTACTGACCTTGAGTGTGAAAATCTAAAAGGGAAAGTGTACGCTGTGTTCACTTATCACAAAAGTTTTGAGGTTAATAGTTTTTCACAAGAAAAATTTGATGAGTTCATCCGCAAACAGAAAGAGACTTCTATTGTCAGTGCCGCTGACTATAGCGACACATTGAGGTTTGACAGGGGCGGAATGATGATACTCCGCTATGACATGAGGATCGAACGTGACACACTTCAACGAATAGCCAAAATAATCACTCCGCTCGATTATCTCCCCGATGCCGTCGAAGAAATTGAATACCAATACGACGGAAACAAGAGGATTGCTGAAAAATGTACCAAATGGGAAGACTATTATAATGACCGCATAACTTTTAACGGCGCAGGTGATGAAGAAAAATCAGAAACTGAATATAGGGCAGAAAGCTTTACGGGCAAAACAGAGCAGCAGTTCCATTACATCTTATTTGACGAAAACGGGAACTGGACCAAACGCGTTGCCGTCGCATACGAAACATGGATAAACACCGAAGAACTGCAAGGCATCATGCTTAATGACACTCTCATGTGGGCTGAAGAAAGAGAAATCATTTATTGGGAATAGACAACTTAATTATATAATTGTAATCACATCTATGAAAAAAATCTCACTTTTGCTGCTTTTGCTGCCGATGATGGCGTTTGCAGGCTGCCAAAAACAACTCCCTCAAACCTCTGACCAGCGCACTTTTGATATTTACGGACCTGTTCGCGAATGCCGCACCTACACAATGACCATCAATGCCAAAGATGCGGGCGTGAATTGGAAACAATTCGTCAAAGAAAGCAAAAACACGCCAGCCATCATTGATGTCGCAGACAAGGCTGACACACTGCGCTTTTTTGACAACGATAGTCTGAAGATGGAGGATAGAATGCTGTATGTCCGCGACACGCTCAACGGCAACAGACTGACGCGCATCAACCATGGACGTTATTACAACTACCTCACAGAACTTTATTATACCATTGATTTTACGTATAATATGGCGGGATACCCCGAAAATGTGATAATCTCTTACTGGGACCACGACAGCAATCTTACTTATCAGTATGACAAAAAAAACCGACTGGCTAAAGCAGAAGGAGAATTATCACGCGAATCGGTCGTCCAAAAAGTAAGCAAAGAATACACATATATATCTAAAGATAAGTATGGCAATTGGACACGCAGAGTCGCAAAGGTGCAAGTTATAGAAAATGACATTGCTGATGAAGATGCCGTTGAAAAGCACTATGTGCAATATCAAATCGAAGACCGGCAATTCACCTATAGAGAATAACCTCCTGCCTCCCGTTGTGTCACATCCCTGTTTCCACTGCCTTTCTGCCTTTCCCCGTTGCGCGCCTTTCCCAAACTAGTCCAACTAGAAAATCTAGAAAGACTAGAAATCCTAGCCAGACTAGTCCAGCCCAGCAAATCCCCCCGAAAACCGCCCCCGGGGCCGCCCTCTCTCCCTCAAAAAGCCCCCAAAAGCGAAAAAAAATCAAAATTTTTTCGCAAAGCGCTTGCGCATTCAAAAAATTGTCGTACCTTTGCAGCCGCTTTCGGGAGGGGCGGCGCGCCCCGCGGACCCGGGGCGGAAAAAATGGCGGCCTGCGAAAAAAAATCCCCCTCGGATTTTGCCGTTCGGAAAATTTTCCGTACCTTTGCAGTCCCTTGCGGGAAAAGAAGCCCGCGCCACGGCCCCTTTTGGGGCGGAAGAGCGATCTTTGAGAGAAATGATCATGGAAATGTAGTACAAGAGGAGAACATTGCCAAGAGCAATGGACTCCCGTCAAGTTCACGAAAAACCAGTCCGAATGAGTTCAAATGGGCAGCGATTAAGATTTCATACAACGAAGAGTTTGATCCTGGCTCAGGATGAACGCGAGCGACAGGCCTAACACCTGCAAGTCGAGGGGCATCGCGGCGGAAGCTTGCTTCCGCCGGCGGCGACCGGCGCACGGGTGAGTAACGCGTATGCAACCTTCCCGCCAAAGTGGAATAATCCGGAGAAATCTGGTCTAATGCCACGTACGACCCATTGGGGCATCCATTTGGGTTGAGAGGAGCGATCCGTTGGCGGCTGGGCATGCGTCTGATTAGCTAGTTGGCGGGGCAGCGGCCCACCAAGGCGACGATCAGTAGGGGTTCTGAGAGGAAGGTCCCCCACATTGGAACTGAGAC
>JAFTCC010000018.1 GCA_017454915.1 Paludibacteraceae bacterium | reverse complement strand
GAGCGGATTTTTGTCTTTGAGTGAGGGAGTTATGCGGGCATAATGACCGAGCAAAAAGCAAAAAGATGCCAAAAAGAAACAAAAAAGACAATAATAGACTACTTTTTGTAAGCACTGACCCAAACTTGTCGGTCTAATGACAGATTTGGGTTTAACCTTTTTTGCGTCCTGCGTGGATCGTATTTTTACTTATTCTACTTGACGAGAACTTTGCGGGCGGAAGCGGAGGTGCGGAGGATATAGGCTCCACTGCGGAGTGTGATGGTATATTCGCCATTTACGAGGACATCGGCAACGGTCTGCCCTAATGCGTTATAGATGGTGAGTTGCTGCGGAACGGGCGTTTGGATGACAAGTTGCTGTCCTTGTTGTTTGATGGTGGCAGGGAAAACGGCGTTGTCAAGCGCTGTGCCGGTGTTGGTGTAACGGCTCATCTTAATGTCATCAATCTGCAAGCCTTTTCCGTTATTGGTATCCGTTTTGGTTATTCTGATTCTTGCCTGACCTTGCGTGTTAACTTTGTAGCGGTAAAGCGTCATTCCGTTGGTTATAGACTTTGCGGATTTTGCCACCTGCTGGTCTGCGGCAACTGTTTTCCACGTTTTCCCTTTGTCTGCGGACACTGCGAGCGTGAATGTCAACTGGGCCGTTTTGTAGTCTTCGTAATTGCCTGCCCAGAACTCCACTTCTCCAATGCCCTCCTCACGGTCGAAAGTGAGTTCGAGCGATGCGTTTTGGTTGCGCAGCGATGCACACTGGTCGTCCCACTTGGGTTTGCCGTCGTCAATGATGGCGTTTATCAATTTCCATGTGCACACGACGGTGCCTATTTTGTCACTTTTGCCATAATACTCCCTTACTTCAAATTCACCGCCTAACCATTTGTCAGTAGCGTCAGTCGGCGTGAACTCGCCGTCCTCAAAGGTCTCAAAGAAATCCCACGCTTGCGCCTCGTCAGCGAGCGGTTCGGGTGTTAACACGCTGAAATCAGTAACTTTTTTAAGACCTGCCATGTTGTTATAGTCTTCGCGTGTGGCCTGAAAGAGGACTTTCTTACGCCAATATTGTGGTGAATCGTAGAGGTTGAAGTCTATTCCGTTTGACGACGTTGGGAACTGCAGGCACAGGCACTGCGTTAGAACATACTCTTCGGGGCTGTCGGCAATGAGGTACACCCCACCGGAAAATGGTGGTGCCACGTTGAAGAACCACTTGCCATTGGCATAGCTGTTCATTTCGCCCACAACATATCCGGTAACCCAATATTTTGTTGTGGAGCTGAGAGATTTGGATTTGGCCTCAGCAACAGTGAGCGGCGAAGCTTGAGTGCCATTGCCGGCAATAACGTAGGCCGACAGGCATAAAAGGATGGTTAGTAGGAAATTGCGCATGATATAATGGTTTATAAGGTCAACAATTAAAGACAATTAGGTATAAAACCGTTAGCCGTTGGGGCTGTAAAAAAACTGAATTGATATTCGCTACTCTGTCACGAGTATTTGTCAACGACGGAGTCCATGATGTCAAAAAGTTCGGATATTTCGTTGGTCTGTAACATTTTAATTCGAGTGCTGCGGAAGTCTGACAGTCCTTTGAACGCTGGAGTAGCGGCAAGGTGCCGACGCGCATGGATTATGCCTTTGCGCTCGTCGCCGAGCCATTCTATGCAGTTGAGGATATGCTCTTTGAGTACGCTGACTTGCCAGTGTAGCGGCCGTGGCTCGTGCCGTTCACCTGTCTGAAGATAGTGTTTTATGTCCTCAAAAATCCAAGGCTGACCAAATGTTGCCCTGCCTATCATGATGGCATCCACGCCATAGCGCTGAAAACACTCTTGCGCCCGCTCGGGCGAATTGACATCGCCGTTTCCTATTATCGGAATTCTCATGCGGGGGTTGTTTTTAACTTCACCGATAAGTGTCCAATCTGCTTCTCCTGTGTACATCTGACTGCGTGTGCGCCCGTGTATGGCAAGTTCGGCAATTCCGCAGTCTTGCAGCGCTTCAGCCAATTCTACTATGATTTTATGGTTGTCGTCCCACCCTAACCTCGTTTTTACTGTTACCGGCAGTTTTACGGCATTTACGACGGCTTTGGTGATTTCCAACATTTTGGGGATATTGTTGAGCAGTCCGGCTCCGGCACCCTTGCCCGCAACTTTCTTGACGGGACACCCAAAGTTGATGTCGATAATGTCGGGATGGGCTTCCTCAACCATACGCGCGGCATCAGCCATAGGCTCGGGTTCACGTCCGTAAATCTGAATCGCGACTGGCCGCTCATCATCGTGAATCGTGAGTTTCTGCACCGTGCGGTTGACATTACGAACAAGCGCATCACACGACACGAACTCGCTATACACACGGTCTGCTCCAAAACGTTTGCACAGACGCCTGAAAGCAGGGTCTGTAACGTCCTCCATCGGAGCAAGATAGAGATTTTGGCTATTGGACAATTTACAATTTACTATTTTTCAAATTTCTATTCTTCACACCCGTCTGCCTGCTGTAGCCGCTTGTCGAGAGCCGGGAAATTAAAACATGATTGGCATTACTAAAAAGCGAAATCTCCGCTCAAGCCGGCAAGAGGTGACGCTGTGAGCGTAACAACAGATTCGCCACTTGGTTTGACGACTTCACCATCTGCATTAGCCAGCACAACAGTCCACCTAAAAGGTTCATCACCAGCCGATGCGAAATCGCCAGTCCACACGTAGGTGCCGTCGCTGACCTTGCTCATTTTTTGCGCCTCAATAGGATAGTCAGCCAAGTCGGCACTGCTGAAATAGGGTTCAAAGCCGTCGGGGATAGTGCCTGAAATGTTAGCAGTGAAAGTTGCCTTACCATTGTTTGAAAGGGTCAACCCGTCGAAGTATATCGCCTTGCCTAACGCTTCAGAAAGTCGTGATGAAGCCGCGTCAAAATTCACGAAAAGATTTCCGTTGGCATCAGCGGCAAACTGGTTTTTGAAAGCAGATGGATAGATGTTAGCTGAATTTTTGTCAATAACCGTGTAAAACAGCACGTCTTCAACCTTAAGCGCGGGCAAAGCAGTTATGCCGCTATATGTTCCTGAATTAAGTTCAAGTTCGGTAGTAAGCAGTGTTTCCCCCTCAAATGCGGGGTAAACGATAACTGCATACCACTCGCTGTTGACCTTGAGCAGTGGTAAGAGCCCGTTGGCGGAAAAAGCCGCATCCTGGGCTTGCAGGTCTGCTGCCAAAGACTTGAAATAAGAGCCACAGAGGACGTATTGGGCAGCCTCGGGAATATGGAAAACGAGCGTCAGCGCTTTTTCGGTAGTTACCACAGGCGGATAAGCCTCCGGAAGGTTGGGGTCATACGAAATTTCGCCCGAGGGATTAAACGCTGACGGGTCAAGAGGTTCATTAGACGGGCCGTCTTTATCGCAGCAGGCGAACGACAAAGCCACAACGAACATAAGAGCAATGAAAATAGTTTTTTTCATATAAATCTGAATTTGTTTTTAATACAAGTGTGCCACGATGCTGTGGATATAGGTCTGCAAGTTGGTGAATTCAGCCCCGAGCGGCCTCTGCGAACCATCAAGGTAGTTGAGCGGATCCAATCCGTGTTCAACCTCCCATTCATCAGGTATCCCGTCATTATCAGTGTCCTTGGGAGCCTCAGCAGTGTTGTATTGGGGCCATCCTCCGGCATCCGACTGCGTGTCTATCAAGCCGTTGCTGCTTCCATTGGAACCATTATGCGTATAAGAGTCATTACGCACATCCTTGATGTATGTCTGGTCAAGAATGTCGCGCTGAAGTGAGCAGCCGGCCTTTTGCAGCACAGTTTCAAAAGCTTCCTGTGGCGTCTGGGTTGTTGACAGGGCGGTTACCTCAAACGGCACATCAACTTTCATTGACATTTTATCCACGCTGTTTTTCTTGTCCATTTGTACCCCAACTCCCCAGTTATCAGCGGTGGCATCAGGATATTCGGGATTCACATTGCCCGTGAGGTAGAATCGTCCGTTTGACTGCACAGGTTTGCACTTGGCTTCGGAGCATGTAGTGGTAGGGTTGAAAAAACGGTTTTGACTACTTGATGCCGGACCTGGCTGATACCAGTTGTTGACGAAGTTAATCTTTCTGCCTTCGCCCCCGTATGCGCTGTTGCCACCCCAATTGTAAACTACATTGTTAACAAAGTCGATAGGTCCCTGAAGTTCAGACACAAGTTGGTGATCGAAGCGCGGGTTGCGGCTGTCGTGGTGGCATAACAGATTGTGATGGAACGAGGCATTGTTTCCGCCCCAGATGCCGCCATAACCATGCCTGCCCTTTCCGTGAACAGAATTGCGCAGGCTTTCTGCAATAATGCAGTATTGGACAGTGGTGTTTTCGTTGTCATATACCGACACACATTCGTCAGTTGACCACGACATTGAGCAGTGGTCAATCATCACGTTCTTACATCCCCTGACTTCGAGCGCGTCCGCTTCGTTCTGGCGCTTGTCACCCATGCGGAACCTGATGAACTGCACAAGCACGTTGGAGCAGTTATGGATTTGCACTCCTCCGTCGGCAATGCAAATGCCGTCCCCCGGGGCAGTCTGACCTGCAATTGTTAGGCTACCTTTTTCTATGACAAGTTCTGACTTAAGGTGTATTATTCCCGCCACGTCGAACACTATCGTTCTTGCTCCTGACTGCATAAGCGCATGGCGTAATGTGCCTTTAATAAGAGTTTTACTGGGTTCGTTATCTTCAAGTGAAGTGATGTGTATGACCTGCCCACCAGCACCACCACAGGCAAACTTACCACCACCTTCTGCGCCCGGAAATGCCAAATACTTTTGGGTAACTTGCGGTTCAGAAGAAGAATCGTTGTCTTTACAGGAAGAAACTGCAACAAAAACCAACGCCACTAACAAAATCTGTACTACTTTTTTCATTTTCAATTTAATTGCAAATTATTTAGCAAATTTAATGCTTTTTTCTGATATAACAAAACAGGTTTTGGTGTCGAATATCAAGTACAGCGGATGATTTGGATTAAACCCAAATCGGTCATTAGACCGACAAGTTTGGGTCAGTGCTTACAAAAAGTAGTCTATTATTGTCTTTTTTGTTTCTTTTTGGCATCTTTTTGCTTTTTGCTCGGTCATTATGCCCACATAATTCCCTCGTTCAAAGACAAAAATCCGCTCAAAAATAAAGCAAAAAATCCTAATAATTCTAATGACCGATTTGGGTTAAAATATGCGGATTAGTTTGGCTCATTGAAAGCATAAAGAAATCCCGCCGTACGGAAGTACAACGGGATTTGTTTGGATTAAATATAAGCCTAATTAGTAGTCATAGTCGTTCCAGAGTGTTCCGTTAGACACAGCCACATCGGATGCGAATATTGGCCAAAGTTGGCGTTTGTCAATCAGGTCTGCGTCTTTATAGAGCAGGAAATTGGGTTTGCCCTCATCGTCATATTGTGAGAAGGTGTAACCGTCAAGCACACTCTTTGTGCACCAGCCATTTGAGGTCTTATAATATGCAGGACGTGTGTTCTCTCCGAGGTTTCTGCCATAGATACTATCAATTACGAATGCCGCATCGGCAGTAGCACCTTCACCTTGATAGAGATATTGAGCAGCTGCTATTTCTGGTTCTACTCTTTTGAACTTAACCCATAATGTGTCAGACACTTGCGCAAATTCTCCTGAATGTGCCATGAGGTTGTCAAGGCGTGCGCGTGTCTCGACGAGTTTCGTTTTGAGAAGTCCCCAACGCTGCAAGTCATATTTACGGACATATTCACCGCAAAGTTCGAATTTGCGCTCTTCCATAAGGTTTTCCATGTTGAGCGGTTTGCTTTCGAGTCCAGCGCGTTGACGCACTCTGTCGAAGAGTTGCTGTGCATCAATTGTTCCGGCTGCCGGCACATCACCTGTGATACCGCCAAGCGAAGCTTCGCAATACATGAGCATAACATCGGTGTAGCGCACGATGGGGAAGTCAACGCCGTCGTCGCCTGAAGAGTTGAATTCTTTTGACATCCATTCAACGCGGAACTTGCCAAGAGACATATTGTGGAGGTCTTTAGGACTTTGATAGAGCGGTTTTGTGGTATATCCTGGGAAAACATTCTGCATTCTTTCTTCACTCCAGCCTTTTGGTGTAGCAGTGCTCCATAGCCATTGCGCTATAGTTACATCGCGGCGTTTGTCATTGGGGTCATAGTCATAGTAGAGCGTCGGCATGACACGCTGGCAGGCGTTGGTTGAGCCGCCGGCATAGTTTCTTATGCCTTTGGAGACATCCTTGACGTTGATACAGTTGTAGTTCATGAACTGTCCGCGGTTTTCGGGGCACGGGATAGCGAAGATTACTTCTGTGTTGCTGTAAACAGACACGTCTTGGCAGATCGTGCGGAAGATGTCCTCGAAGTCGCTTTTGAACTTGAAGTCTTCTTGCGCTACTATTTGTCCGCAAGCATTCATAGCTTCGGCATAGAGTTCACGTCGCAGATTGGCGTTGTCTTTGGTGTTCAGTTGCACGCTATAAGGAGCTCCGCCTCCCACTTGTATGAAGTCTGGTCTGAGCGCGTAGCCGGCGTAGTTGAGGTCTATGCGTGCCAGCAGTGCCAGAGCGAAAGCCTTGCTGGGACGTTGCGTGGTGTTGTTGACACCGGCAGGGCATTCGGCAGCCCACGGCATCAGTTCCGCAGCACGTTTGAGGTCAATGCGCAGGCGGTCAAAGATACCGTTGCGGTCTGTTTTGACGGTGTTGAGCACATCTGGGTTTTTGGTTACCGACTCGAATCGTGCCGGCACGTCGCCCCAGAGTTTTATCATCTCGCTATAGAGGAAAGCCCGCAAGGTGAGGGTCTCGCCGAGATAATAGCTTGTTCTTGCGTTGTTCAAGTCGCCATATTCCTCGATGCCCTCGATGATGTTGGTGCAGCGTTCGATTCCGATGTTGAGATACGACCATATACCGCCATTGTTCTGACCCACGCGGGCGTTGGTCAGGTTCATGTTGTAGGCGCAGATAGCCAATTCGTCGTCACCGGTTTTGTTGTTGAACTCAATGTCGGTGTTGAGACCTTGGTAGCCGCACATTAGGCGATTGCGGTATGAGTTATTCTCGTTAAAGATGTGATATACACCATGAATGGCATTTTCAATCTTGTCGGGCGAAGTGTAGATTAGTTCGCCGGCTATTGACGATGGGGATTCGGGTTCGAAAAAATCCTTGCACCCAGCAAACATCAGCGCCGCCATGCCAATAATAATATATTTTACCTTTTTCATAATATCAAGTGTTTTATTTTTTTAGAATTGGAAGTTCACGCCGACGTTGAAGCCGCGGTTTTTAGGATATGCGGAATAATCCACGCCGATGAGCATAGGATTCCTCTTGGCTCTGGTGTTGACCTCGGGGTCAAGTCCTGAATAAGGAGATACGCAGAATAGGTTGGTTGCTTGGAAGAATACACGCACGTTGGTCAGGTGGGCTTTTTCCATCCATACTTTCGGGAATGAATATCCGATAGTGAGGTTTTGGAAGCGGAGGAATGAGCCGTCCTCAACATACTGGTCAGTGAGGAGCACTTGACTTTGTGTCGGGTTGGCGATGCTGGCTCCAGCGTTGGCTTGTGCCAAAGTATTCTTGAGAGCCTCATAGTTGTCACCTGTTACCATTTGTGAGACAACGATTTCGGTGCCAGGGATCACCTCGTCAACGTGTTTAGCCGAGAGAGGCAGATACTCTCCGTCAGTGCTGAAGAGGGAGTAGCGTTTGCCGTATGCTGCGCTGGCAAGCAGGTTACGGGTTTTTGTACTCTCGACGACAGTGGTGAGGTCAAGTCCAGTCATGTTGACGATGTCGTTTCCATAGCTGTAGGTGAAGTTGGCAGAGATGTCCACCTTGCCCCACTTATCGCCTCCGACGAATGCCGAAATGTTGAAACCACCGGTGAAGAGAGGTAGTGTGTTACCGATTTTGACGATGTCGTCAGCGCTTTCAGCCGGTGTGCCGTCAGCTTTGACAACTTTCACTGTTCCGGGTCGTGCCACGCCTTCGGATACCAGCGGGTCGGCGATAGTTGAGAGCACCTCATTTCCATTTTCATCAATTGTTTTCTTGAGCCAGCGGTCGTTCATGAAGTCATAAACGTCGAAGTCGTCAGCGGTGTACCAGCCTGCGGTTTTGAAGCCGTAAACGTTACCCATGGGGCTTCCTTCACGAAGTTGATATTCCAATCCGTCGGGCTGATATTTAGAGGTGTAAACGCCTGTGCCCACTGGGTATGTATCCATGCCGCCGAGGTCGATGACCTTGTTGAAGTTGAAGGAGATATTGGCATCGGCAGTAAGTCCGTACGACAGTGTCGGGCTCTTATGGTCGAGAATAACGCCCTTGATTGAGAATTCAACACCTTTGTTTTCGGTAGAACCTATATTGCGATACTGGTAGCTATAGCCTCCGCGTCCTTGTAGGGCATAGCGGATAATGAGGTCTTTGGTGGTGTTCCAGTAGAGGTCGATGGCACCGGAGAGACGCTCGTTGAAGAAACCATAGTCAATACCGAGGTTACGAGTGTGCGTTGTCTCCCATTTGAGTTTTGAGTTAGATGCCGTCGGCGTTTTAGCCTCGCCGCCGATGTAGTAGTAAACGTCTGATGGGAATCCGGCAGAATAACTGTCTGTGCTTGCTGTGTAGTCGGCGTAGAGGAAACCGGTCTCTACATTGTTGTTTCCGGCAGTACCGTACGAGAAACGTAATTTGAGGTTAGAGAGCCAGTCTGATGCGCCTTGCATCCAGTTTTCGTCGGACATACGCCATGCCAGAGCCACTGATGGGAAGTAGCCCCATTGGTTGCCGCGCGCGAAGCGTGTTGAGCAGTCAGCACGGAACGTGGCTGTCAGATAGTAGCGGCCGCGATAGTTATAGTTGGCACGGGCGAAGAACGACAGCATGTTATCAGTAGCGTTAATCTTGTTAGAGATGGTACGCGCGAGGTTGTCGTTAAGGTGATTGAATACCGTTTCGCTGGAATAGTTGGGGTCGAAACCGTAGCCCCAAATCGTTTCCTGCCAGCCCTTGTTCCAGGTCTGCTCTTCACCGATGAGGATGTCAAAATTGTGCTGGCCCCACTTGTTTTTATACTCTAATGTGTTGGTGTTGCGCAGTTTCTGGTCGCGCTGGTCAATTACCTGTGCGTTGTTCATACCCGACTTACCGGAGAAAGTGGCACCTTCGCCACGACGTGAGAAGTAAGTAGTGGGACCATAAAGACGGTTGGTGTCGCGGTTGCGTGTTTCAAAACCCAGTTCGGTTTTGATAGTGAAGTGTTTGGCGAACTTATAGGAAATATAACCGTTGAGGGTCCACTTATTATCCTTTTTCCACTTATAGTTGTGGTCAATGGTAGTGATTGGGTCGTACATATTACCGAACGAGGACTCGTCTTCAAGGTCTTGGTTTGAGTCTTTTGCGAACAGTTTAATAGGTGTGTACGCCACGGCGTTGCGCACGCGGGAGTCAGATGATGAGCCGCTGTCGTCGCTCACGTTGGCACCGGGGCCGAGAGTGGCGGTGTTAGAGAAACGTGTTGTCACGCCAATGGTGAGGTCTTTGACGGGTTTGAATTTGGCTTTGAAGGACACGTTGTTACGCGCATAGTTGGAGCCGTACATGATACCTTTGTCGTCCACACGGCTGTATGAGAGGTTGAAGTTGGCGTTTTTGTTACCACCCGTGAGGCTTATACTATGGTTTGAGGTAAAGCCTTGGTGTTCATAATAACCCTCCCTATCGGGGTCATAATCGCTACCGCTGTGCAGTCCCTCGCCCCATGTGGGACCGAATGTGGCACGCTGCCAATCGTAGTACTTCGCTTCTTTTGAATAATAATCAAGCACTTGCGAGATAGGCGTAACATCATCGCCATTTATTGTACCATCTTCGTTACGTGCTACGTAAGGATCGAATGGCGTTGAGAACCAGTCTTTTGATTTACCTTTGAAATAGGCATACTCATATTGCATGAGTGCGAAATCGCGCGCCGACATCATGTCGTACTTTTTCGCCATGCGTTTCCAGCCAACATATCCGGTGTAGTCGATGTGGAACGTCATCTTGTCGGAGTCGGTGTCGGAGTCTTTGGTAGTGATGATAATAACGCCGTTGGCACCTTGCGCACCATAGATGGCTGTTGCGGCAGCGTCTTTAAGCACGTCCATCGACTGAATGTCGCCGGGTGCGATGTCGGCGATGCTTGATACCGGGAAACCGTCAACAATGTAGAGCGGTTCGTTGGACTGTGTGATAGACGTACCGCCACGCACGCGGATATTGATTTCGGCATCGGCAGCACCGTCAGACG
This sequence comes from Paludibacteraceae bacterium, assembly GCA_017454915.1. GTDB lineage: Bacteria > Bacteroidota > Bacteroidia > Bacteroidales > Paludibacteraceae > UBA3747. The sequence goes on along the minus strand of JAFTCC010000018.1, from coordinate 87,309 downwards.
CTGTAACCTGAACGCCAGCCAGTTTACCTTGCAGGGCTTCAGAAGCGGAAGTTACCGGGATGTCCTTAAGTTGTTCAGCTCCAACAGACGCGACAGAAGTTACCAAGTCGCGTTTCTTGGTCTGACCATAACCCGTTACGACAACTTCTTCGAGCACTTTGTTGTCTTCGACAAGCACGACGTCAATTACACTGCCTGTGATGGGCACTTCTTTAGTCTGCATGCCAATAAAAGATACTTCGAGAACCTTTGCATCGGCAGGAACATCAAGTTCATAGTTGCCGTCAAAGTCGGACACTGTTCCGATTGTAGTGCCTGGCACCACAATTGAAGCGGAAATTACTGTCTCGCCGGTGTTATCTTTAATGACACCGGAAATGTGCTTGGTCTGACCAAACGCAAAAATGCCCGCACAAAGCATAAAGGCGGTTAGACAGAGGCGCATCATTCGAGAATTCTTAATGATTGCTTTCATGTATAGGTAAATAAGTGTTAAAAGATTATACAAATATTTTTCATGGCTTGTTAGACTGCAAATTTAGGCAAAAAAAATGGACTGACAACACACTTGGAGTGTATTTTTTAGCAAAATATGTGCAAAAAGCATTAACTTTGCATCATAAAAAAACAAAAGAAACATTTTAAGCGGATATGATACGTGTCGTAATAGTGTTGTCGTTGTTTGCCATAACAGGCATCATTGCCATCGTAGGCACTGAAATCAGGGAACGCAGGCGCAGGAAACGTCTTGCGAATGGCGAAGAGTTGGCAGAACCATCGCAGGAGTGCTGCGGCCAGCACCTCGTGTGCGAAAGAGAAAGCCTGCTTAACAGCAGTGCTGAGATAGAATACTATGACGATGAGGAACTTGACGCACTCGCCAACCGCAGCGGTGATGACTATGATGAAAGTGAACTGAAAATGTTTGAGGATGTGTTTTATTCACTGCGTGAAGAGGATGTTGCCGGCTGGTGCCGCAGCCTTCAACTGCGCAGCATAGAGCTTCCCGAGCAGATACGCGATGCGGCCCTGCTCATCGTCAGAGAGCGCAGAAGCAGTAAACTATAGCGTTTGCATATCACTTGTTTTTAATGGCATTGAGATACTTGTAGTATTCTTTCCAAAGCATTTTGATGGCAAGTTGGAGGTTGTTTTCTTCCGTTTCTTCCTCTTCTTGCAACATTTCCTGCGGTACGGCAAAGCGTAGTCCGCAAAGCTCTGTGCGCCCGACTTTGAGCGAGACATCCAACCGCAGCATCAGGTATTCCAACGGTCTTACGCTCTTTGTCGTCAGGTCAAGCAAGAGGTCAAAGTGCTGCTCGAGCAGGTCGCTGATATTCTCATCCAACGGTCTCTGAAACCAATCGATATCACTTAATCCGAGTATCCTGAATTGAGGCAAAATGGCAGACTGCACTTCTTTTTTTCGACAAAGCCGCATGCCGCAACCGTTTTCCCGTCGCTTTGCATCTGTTTTATTATGCTCCTTATCAGCGTGTTACGCTCGAGCATATCACTCTCGAAAAGCACAAGAACCGTATTGGCATGTTCATAGTCCACATAAACCGACGGCACAGATGGTGTTCTGCGCAATGTGCGCTGAAAAACGAAATCGCGGATATAGAGAAGTATTTTATTCACTGGAATAAGGATTTTTTTTAGTTATTGTAGAAAGTCATCAGCCGTAGGGATGCGGTATGGCACGTCATCTGGCATAAACCATTTGATGATTGACTACTCGTCAGCAATCATGCTTAAGAACTCATCTTCGTTGACGATTTTCACTCCAAGTGCCTGCGCTTTTTCCAATTTTGCCGGCCCCATGTTATCTCCCGCAAGGATGAAGGTGGTCTTAGCCGACACCGATGATGCATTTTTCCCTCCGTTTTTCTCAATCATAGCTTTATACTCATCACGGCTATGTTTTTGGAACACTCCGCTTATGACTATTGACATTCCTGCGAGTTTATCGGTTTGAGCCTCAAGGAGTTCTGTGCTGATATTCATCTGCAGACCATAGTGGCGCAGCCGGCTTATTATCAACAGATTACGCTCATCTCTGCAAAAAGACTCCACACTTTTAGCAATTCTTTCCCCTACTCCGTCAATCTGCATGAGTTGTTCCGCACTTGCGGCAACAATCGCGTCCATACTTTTCATGGCTACGGCAATTTGCTTTGCCACCGTTTGCCCCACAAAGCGTATTCCGATTGCGAACAGCACTCTTTCGAACGGGACCTCAACGCTGTTGCGGATTGCGTTGATGATGTTATGTGCCGATTTTGCGCCCATACGCTCCATCGCCGCAATTTGAGGCGCGGTGAGTTCATACAGGTCCGCCACATCATGTAGCAAGCCCTGCTGGAACATAGCCTGTAACGTTTCTTCGCCCAAGCCATCAATATTCATGGCTTTGCGGCTCACAAAGTGTATCAGTTTGCCGACCTGCTGTGGCGGACACATCTCATTGGGACAATAGTGCGCCGCTTCACCTTCATATCTCACCAAAGGAGTACCGCACTCGGGGCACCGCGTGATAAAACCCACTTCGGGACCTATCATAAACGAGCGCTGATCCAAGTCCACGCCTGTGATTTTGGGTATTATCTCACCGCCCTTCTCCACATATACCATATCTCCGAGGTGAAGGTCAAGTTGCTTGATGATGTCCGCATTGTGAAGCGAGGCGCGTTTCACAACAGTGCCTGCGAGCAGCACAGGGTCGAGGTTTGCAACGGGCGTAACAGCCCCTGTCCTTCCCACTTGGAAACTTACACTTTCGAGTCTTGTGCAAGCGCGTTCTGCCTGAAACTTGTAGGCGATAGCCCAGCGGGGTGATTTAGCCGTCAGCCCCAACTCTTGCTGCTGACGCAAGTTGTTGACTTTGAGCACAACGCCATCTGTGGCAAACGGCAGGTGGTGACGCTCTGTGTCCCAGTGGGTTATGAACGCCATTATGTCATCGATAGAATGCGCCAGTTTGATGTGCTCTGATATTTTGAAGCCCCAACTGCGCGCCGCCATAAGGTTGTCATAGTGCGTGGCGCATGGCAGTTGCTCGCCGAGCACAAAATAGAGAAACGCGTCAAGCTGCCGCTTTGCCACCACGGCAGAGTTCTGCTGCTTGATTGTTCCGCTCGTAGCATTGCGCGGATTTGCGAACAAGGGCTCCTCCTGCATTTCACGCTCATGATTGAGCCTGTCGAACACAGGCCATGGCATAAGCACTTCGCCCCTCATTTCGAGGCGTTTAGGATAATTGCCACGAAGCGTGAGCGGGATTGAGCGAATAGTCCTCACATTGGCGGTCACATCATCGCCTTGCGTACCGTCGCCCCTTGTAACAGCCTTCGTCAGTTGTCCGTCATCATACCACAGGCTGATGCTCACGCCATCAAATTTCAGTTCGCATACCACCTCCGGCCTCTCCCCGTCAAGTCCTTTGACTGCGCGGTCATACCATTCCCTAATTTCGCCTTCGTTATATGTGTTGGCAAGAGACAGCATTGGATACCGATGCGTTACCTGTTCAAACTTCTGGCTGATGTCAGACCCCACCCTGCACGTTGGCGAATTGGGGTCTTCCATTTCGGGATGCTTCGCCTCAAGGTCTTGAAGACGGTGCATCATCATGTCGAAGTCATAATCGGAAATGACAGGAGCCGAAAGCACGTAATAGTTATAGTTATGCTGTTCAAGTTCGTGCCTCAAATGCAGTATTTCGTCTTGCTCAGTCATCACTAATTTTGTTTAAGGTATTCCACAAAATCGTTGATACGTTTAAGTTCATCCGGTATTTTAATGCCTTGGGGACAATGCGATAGGCATTCGCCACATCCTATGCAGTGGTCCGCCTGCCTGAGTTTGGGCACACGGCGGTCATAGTCAATAAGATACTCTCTTTTCTGCTTTTGAAAATCACTCTGCAACGGATTGTGCGAAGGCATCTTATCATCGCTGATACTTCGATTGTAGTGTGCAAAATTACCCGGGATATCGATTCCATAGGGGCATGGCATACAATAGTTGCATGCGGTGCATGGCACGCTTTTGAGTTCATAGATGTCTTGCGCCAATGTCATCAGCAGTGCATTTTCCTCATCATTGAGCGGACGCAATGGTGAATATGTTTCTACGTTTTCCTTGAGATGTTCAAGATACGTCATTCCGCTCAATACGGAAAGAACACCTTCAGGGGTGCCGGCAAATCTCATAGCCCACCTTGCGGCACTGCTTTGCGGCTCCTGACGCTGCATTCGCTGCATGATGTTAGCCGGTTGGTTTGCCAGCCGGCCGCCAAGCAGAGGTTCCATGATAACTGCTGGTATGCCACGACGGTGAAGTTCGGCATAGAGATAGGAGGCGTCGGTATTGCGGGGGTTTATCTCGTTGGCATAATCCCAATCAAGATAGTTAAGCTCAATTTGTGCAAAATCCCAATGATACCGGCCTTCGTCATGCCACTTGAGCAACATATCAAAGACTCTTATATCACCATGATAAGAGAAGCCGAGGTTACGGATACGCCCCTTGTTTTTCTGTTCCACGAGCCAGTCAAGTATTCCGTTGTCAATATACCTGCCATAAAAGGCTTTCATTCCCTCGTCACCGCCAGGGGGCATTCCTATGCCGTGCATGAGCAAATAATCCACATAGTCGGTTCGGAGTTCCTTAAGCGAATTCTCAAAAATTGCAATTGACGCCTTACGGCTCCAAGTGTCAGGGCTGAAGTTGGATAATTTTGTGGCAATAAAATACGATTTGCGCGGATGGCGCTCCAGCGCAATGCCTGTTGCCCTCTCCGACAAGCCACGGCAATACGCTGGCGAAGTGTCAAAATAATTGACGCCATGCTCAAGGGCATAATCGACTTGCCTATTGACCATGTCCTGGTCTATAGGCGAGTCGGGATGATCCCTTTCGGTGCCTCCTGCCACAACTGGCAGCCTCATCATGCCAAAACCCAAAAGCGACACACTGTCGCCAGTGTTTGGATTTACCCTATATGTCATCGTACCGTGACCGTCAAGCACTTCGTCTTCACCCGACGAAGAGCTGGAGGTTTTGCAACCTGCCAACACTGCGGCTCCTGCGGCAGTGCCCAAACCAAGGCGCTTTAGAAATTCTCTACGATCCATATTATTATCTAACTATATACATGCTGCTCATGCCCTTCTACATAGATTGCGCTGAACGGTCTGGCCGGGCACAAGTTTTCACAAGCCCCGCAGCCCGTGCATTTGCTAACATCTACCATTGGCACGGCTTTTTGCGGATTGTCGTTGGTCTTCACCATCGTAATCGCTCCCTGCGGGCAATGTCGAGCACAACAGTCGCACGCCACATCGGCAGAAGTTACGAGACAATTGCTCTCTATCCACACCGCATGTCCTATATGTATGTCTTTTTTATCCCCGCCATTGATTGGGCTAATAGCCTTAGCGGGACAAACATCTCCGCACCGTTTGCATTCTGGCCTGCACCAGCCGCGCTCATACGACATTTCAGGCTGCATGAACCGTTCTGGCGAAGTGCTGGGGCGCAACACATTATTGGGGCATGAACTTACACAAAGTTGGCATGCTGTACAATGTTTTTTGAACCTGTCAACAGACACTGCACCCGCCGGAACAAGTGGCGTTTGACGTTCCGGAGCCTCTTTCTCTGTCAATGCCGCCATGCCGCCGTCAACCTTCGACAGCGTTTGAGCGGCCGCAACACCGCCAGCCGCCACCGCTGCGCCAACTATGAATGCTCTCCGTGAAGCATCAGGCTCCGCAGGGGCATCACTCGCTTTAGCACCGCCAGCACAAAAGCGCAGAGCATCAAAATGACAGACTTCTATACAGTCGCCGCACACGACACATCTGCTGTAGTCTATTGTGCCGGACTTAAAATCTATCGCTGATGCCTTGCAGTTTTTCTCGCAAAGAGAGCAGTTCCGGCATTTCGACTTATCAAACCTTATCTTGAAAATAGCGTTACGAGCAACAAGGCTCAAGGCTGTTCCCACCGGGCAGACGGTATTGCAATAAGTGCGTCCGTTGGCCAGAGCCAAAAGAGCCAAAATCAGCAGTGTCAGCACAGAAACAACGGGAACAGTAACACTTCGTGTCCATATATCTACCTCAGAGAACAAATAACTCCCGTTTTGCGCCGCTGAATCGGCAAGAGCATTGTTAATAAAATCACAGATGGGCTTAATGAGGCTGTTAATTATCCTGCCGTAGGCGCTATAAGGCGCCAGCAGCGTGGTAACAGGCGCAAAACCCACTATCAGGCAAAGAACGAAGAAAAACAGAACGCCATATCTCAACCATTTCTTTTCGGGCGAGAAACTGAAGCGGTTTTTCTTTACTTTTCCGCCGACATAGCCAAACACATCCTGCATCACACCCAATGGGCAAATCACACTACAATAAATTCTGCCGAACAGAGCTGTGAGCAACAGCAGGAACAAAATTACTACAATGTCAAATGCCATAAGCGCAGGCAGAAACTGTATTTTCGCCACCCAGGCAAAAGCCATTGAAAGTTTATAATTGATGCCGCATAACAACACTGTTATTATGATGAGCATCAAAGAAGCGAGAGATATGCGTATTTTTCTTAACATAAGCTTTATTTACGCAAAAGTACGATTTTTTTTTGAAAAACTTGGGCTGTGGGCCCTATTTTATAAAAAATGACAATTAAATTTGACAAAATGATAATCCGAAGGAGTAAATAAACCGTAACTTTGTCACATCAATTTAACACTCAAAATAAGCACCAAACGTATACAGAACAATATATACAACAGCCGCCGTCTAAAAACGATTTTTAGACGGCGGCTTTAGTTTTTGCCTCACAACCTAAATTTGTATCCGTAATGGGCTATCTGCTGTTAAAAGAGGTTTGCCATCTTCATCGCCGTAACGGCACCCTCAACGCCTTTGTTGCCAAGTTTTCCACCAGCGCGGTCAAGAGCCTGCTGCTTGTCAAAAGTGGTGAGCACGCTGAATATGACAGGCGTGACACCATCTTCGTTAATGGAAGTAATGCCTTGCGTTACAGCTTGACAAATGTAGTCAAAATGCGGCGTATCGCCTTTAATAACGCATCCTATCGCAATTACGGCATTAAACATATCGCTATCTGCCATTTTGCGGGCCGCAAACGTGAGTTCAAATGCCCCCGGAACATGATACACTTCGATGTTATCAGGCATTACTCCGGACTTCTCAAGCGTTTCTACCGCACCTTTAAGCAATTCGAAAGTAATATCGCTATTCCAGTCCGAAACTGCTATGCCAAAACGCTGGCTACGCAAGTCGTCGGCCGAGGGCAGTTCTTCGGCATTGTACGACGACAAATTGTTCAATACAGAAGACATAATGCTCTATTTATCTCACTCTGGCAAGGTCTTTTTCAACATCCACAGCCACGAAACTGTCGGCATATTCGTCTTTGATACGCTGATAAGCCTCTTTAGCCTCGTCCTTTTTGCCAAGCTGCTCATAGACGTGACCCAATTTTTGAAGGCTTGAGGGGGTAAAGTAATCATTATCCGCGCTAATTGCATCCTTGTAGGCGCTGACTGCCTCGTCATACTGCTGCAGTTCCACATAAGCGTCGCCGAGCAATTGTTTCGCAGCTGGTGCGGCATTGATGCCTTTGACATTTACGTCCTTGAGGTATTCAACCGCATCTTCATATTTGCCGAGATGATAGTAGCATTCTCCCGCATAGAGTTTTGCGAGTTTGGCAGACGGCGTCATGCTATATTCGTCAATAACGCCAAGAAAGCCTATGCAGTCAAACTCATCGCCCTCGAGGGCCACTCGGAACGAGTCTACTGCGAGGTAGTCCTGACATTGTGCTATTGCCTGCGCACCCTCAAGCACGCGCGGCTCATACCAGAATTTCTTTATTGCGAAAAAGCCGAGAACCAAAACGACAATTACGCCCACGCACACTAAGAGCGGGGTGCGGTTTTTCTCAAGCCATTGTTCCGATTGAACAAGTGTTTCCTGTACGTTGGCGAGTTGCTCATCGCCTTGATTTTGTTGTTTTTTTGCCATTTTATTATCTGTTATTTTCTTGTTTTCTTACTATGCGCCCAATGCGACTTCTGCAATGAGCATATCAAGTGCAAAGTTACAACTTTTTATTTGAATTACAAAAAGTCAGCTTTGTTTTATTATCATTTCGCATTTTTTGCAGTCAAACAGCAGTGCGAAGGTGTTTCCGGCGGTTCGGATGAATAGCCGCTCTGCTTTGTTTTTTTTGCACCACCCTAATTCATGGCGCAAGCAATACTTGCACCGCATCAGTTCAACGCCTTGCTGTGGAGTGTCCTCAAAGGCAGGTTGTTTAACAACAAGCCCGTGTTCAAGATACCACCGCCGGGCGGCTTGATTATGGACATTAAGCCGATAATCGTCATATAAAGTTCTGATATCCAAACCGCTTTTGTCGGCACTGGCATTATTAAGACGCACTGCCAGAATTTTACGCTGGTTGATCTGACGAGCATGATTTACGGCGAGCAACTCCAACACCTGACGACGCATACTATTGATTTCAGATACACGCATAAATGGTAATTCATCAGGCACAATGTCAATTGTGGAGGCGTGAAAACAAGAGCCTCCAGTTTTTTGAAGCTGTTCACGCAGCAGACTGATCATGCGCTGTTTATTCTGCGCACTTTGTTGGGTTAATGCAATGCGCGTTTCCGCATTTGCCCCACTGTCAGGCAGAAAGGCCTTTAGAACGAGTTCTTCGTTTGTCCTATAAAGCATTAAATCCACTGGCAACGTGCGCACCGCGCTCATAGGATCGGCCAACAGCCGCTGAAATGCAATGTCATAATTGCGGAACACTTTCTCACCAGCTTTCACACTTGGCGCAGACTGAACTACTATGCATTGAACGCCATCATGCCGTGATGACTTGAACACTTCCGAAGCCCTGAACCCTACTCCGCCGACAACAAAGCCATCGCCATTATTCAACTGCATATCACTGCTGATTTCTATTGTGTCTCGCCGCGCACTACGCACCGTGCCCACAAATTCTCCAGTTGACTTAGGCGTGTCAAAGTTTGCCATGTTAGTGCCACGCTCGCCGTCTGCAAAATAGTCGGTCGAGCCGCGATGAAATGTTTTTTGAGGATTGGGGGTGAACTTGAGTTCCGTCCGTCCCCACGACGTCCGCTCTATGCCAAGTCCGTCAATCAGCGTGCGGTAGTACGCTGTTATGTTTTTCACGTAGTCAGCCTCTTTAAGGCGCCCTTCTATCTTGAGTGTGCTTACCCCCGCATCATAGAGTTGTCTGACATAATTGCTTCGGTCCATATCCTGCAGGCTAAGCAAATGTTTGTCACGCAACAGCACATTTCCTTTTTCGTCAAGCAGGTCATAGCTGTGGCGGCACATTTGCGCGCAGTTTCCCCTGTTTGCGCTTCGGCCCATCACGGCTTGACTCAAATAACACTGACCGCTATAGCTGACGCAAAGCGCCCCATGCACAAATGCCTCAAGTTCAACCTTGGTCTGCTCTCTGATTTCCCTGATTTGCTGAACCGACAGCTCACGAGCAAGCACAACTCTGCTGAAACCTGCGTCCTCGAGCATTTTAACCTTTTGCGGTGTTCGGTTGTCGCATTGGGTTGACGCATGAAGACGGATGGGCGGCAAGTCTAAGGTAAGCAGACCCATGTCTTGAACTATCAGGGCGTCAGCGCCAGCGTCATAAAGCCTGTAAACAATGTCACGGGCTTGAATAAGTTCCTTATCGGACAATATCGTGTTAAGCGCAACCAAGACTTTTGCACCGAAAAAATGGGCATATTGGCAAAGTTGCTTAATATCATCAATACTATTGCCCGCCGCCGACCGTGCCGAGAATTGCGGCGCACCTATGTACACCGCATCGGCCCCACTGTCAATGGCGATTTTGCCGACTTGACAGTCACGTGCTGGCGAAAGGAGTTCAAGCATACTTAAAAAGGCTCAATTTCTCTGGTCGTTTTCTCGTCTTAGCAATGCTCGCAAGCGGCAGTACGTTCGGCTTATCGAAAACGTTTGGATTTTTGTTGTCAGACTTGAAAAACAAAATGGCTCACAATTAATATGTGAGCCTTGAACTAAAGTGCGGAAAGAGAGGGATTCGAACCCCCGGAACAGTTACCCGTTCACCGCATTTCGAGTGCGGCCCAATCGACCTCTCTGGCATCTTTCCTCGTTTTCGGACTGCAAAATTACAAATAAATTCAGACATTGCCAAACTTTTAACTGCATTTTCGTTTTTTTTGTCATATCAACACCTACTCAAGCGATTAAATAAAAACAAACATGCAAGCAAATACTACGCATTTGAAGCTTATCATAGTATCTTGCGTGGCATCTGCTTGATAGGTGTGTAATATGCCCTACATCCTTCGACCGCAATAACAGCCGATAATCTCACTCTTTTACTCTCCAATTACCATGTCCTGTAGATCCGTAACGCTCAATGAGCCTCAAAGATTTGAGTTTGTTAATGTGCTTTTGTACTGCCGTCACAGAGATATTTACTTTCTTGGCAATGCTGCCTCTTGTAATATAATTATCAGCATATATCAGTTTTAATATGGTTGCGGCTGTTTCAGACAACCCTTTAGACAACTCTTTAGATAACCTTATAGACAACCCTTTAGGCAACTCTATAGATAACTCATTAGACAACTCATTAGTACTTGACTTAACCGATGGCACAGGCAGCACCAATTCCACTTCGTCGACATCCAATTTGTTCAATAGTTTTGGTTCACCCCAATTGGTTTCTTTCCATGCTGCAATGATTTTGGGGAATCCAGAACCGACATTCTCACCAAAGCCAATCATACGGAGCATATTCTGAATCTTCGGATTACGAGCCTTGGAATTCCCGCCTCGATATATTGTTTCTATAGGCAATTTCAGCAGTCCTGGATTACGGAAACAGAGACGATCATCATGCTTCTCAATTCTCAAAACACCAGCATCCGCCATCAAGTCGCAGTGGATAATAGCATTAGTAAAGGCTTCACGTACTGCTTCATGCTGTGGAGTATCGTCGTTTCTCTTCCCTCCCTTTTCCAATTTGAAAGGTCTCGGCAAGTCGAACTGAACCTTTGGCGATACGATACGGAAGAACTGATAAAGGTTGTTTTCCCAAAGTCCGTCGTAAGTTAGACGATCATGATAACGCTCATCACCCACCAGATGACTCATATCCAGATAGTCCATACGGAAGTTCGAGAACCTATTTCTAATGGCAAGTCCCTTACCAAACATCATCAGACCTGCCAATGTCAAGCCTTCTCTGCCTGTTTGTCTATCCTCGGTGTAACCACCAAGATTTCTGAGGAAAGTCTTGTCATCAACCTGATTCCAGACATGGGTACTATTCTCCTGCCTAAACTCTGTGCGATACTGGCGCAAGGAAACAGGATCAATATCATCCATACCATAGTACTCTATCAGAATGCTATCGTTACCGTCGGCATTAGAGTCACGAATCATGGCTTTTACCTGAGCCTCTGTGCAATGATAGTCACCTTCGTTGTTACGCCTATATGTACCTTTATATACATTGCCGTTCAGATAGATTGGCTTTACTCTCCAGTCTGCTTGTGGGACATGGATACAAACAATCTGCACTCCATCCATATTCACCACCTCCACATCACTGTCAACAAGAATGTTCTCATTCACTTTGTCACTGTTGAGAATATTCCAGAAATCTGTAATAATCTTACTTGGCTCATCAACTCCAATTATCTGGAATCGCTTATTAATATCTTTCTCCTGCAAGTCTTCATACACGCCAAGGAGAATCAGTCCGCCAATGGTATTGGCAAAAGCGGAATACGTCTGCCAAATTGACTTCGGCACCTCAGCCTTCGCTTTCTTGCACTCAAGTGTTACACGTTCTCCTTTCAGCAATGTCTCTTTTATCGTTTTTCCATCTATCTTCATATTTTGTTTGCAAAGATAAAAATATTATTCTAACTGTTTCCTATACACAGAATCCAATGTCTGCCCATCTTTGTCTTTCCAGACGAGCCAGCCGTTATTGCTACTACCAATACAGAAGTCGGCAGCTGTGCTTGGGCTTGGGAAAGTTTTGTCTGATTCCAATTCCAACTTGTCACCATTGCTGACGGTATAATCTTTAAGAAGATTCTCACGCTTCTCTTTCCATGTAAACGATGGAACAGATGACTTTGCGATAATGCTACCTTTCAATACGGTGAAGCCGTTGGCATCATAGAAACCTTCGGCATTACAGCCGCGTCCCTTCGTATAGAACAGATGCTCTTCCTTTGGTCTAGCGACATCAAATATATTGCAACCAATAAAAGAGGTGAGGAACTTCACATCTTCAAAAAAGCCTTCCATATCATCCTTTCTGTACTCGGGTAGGTTGGGTGCCTTTGGTGTCTGCTTGTTCTCATTCAATACGAAAATATTTGAAGCCTTAGCTTCGGCGATAGCACGATGTTCTAAATATTGTACATCAGCCTTTGTCATAGCTGCATCCTTCGATATAAATAGTAACGCTTTTTGCCAAAACGTTTTCTTGCTATCGTGATCTTTCACACGTTCACGGAAATTCTCCGTCTCACCAATGTAAGCCTTTGGCTTAGTTGCCTCATCCTCACCCAACAAGATATAAAATGCAGGTGTCTGCAACTCTTGTCGCTCATTCAGGATAGATAGATTAGAACGAGGAATCACATACATCTGACAAATCTTATTGCTGATGAACACATATTGAGTCCCTTTCGGATCTCCATCTATCAAATATGTTGTTACTGTTTTGCCCATAATTATCTTACTTTTATAACGATGTTATTAATGAAATATAAGATTATTGTAATGCAGTTGGTTCATTAAGAGTATCGACTAACCGTTGTATAACCGAACGTTGTAAAATATTTTGTTCTTGAGAATTCATTCCACGCAGTATGATTAAATTGTTAAATTGAAAAAGACCAAGTTCCAATAATAATTTTGCAATTAATTCATCTGCAAAAGAAGATGATATGACTGCGATCTCTTTGAAATCAACTATAACAGGTTTCCTTGTCTCTGTTATTAGATTCATAATCTCGTTTTTGATTCTTAATGCAGAATCACGTGTCCCTGTTCCATTTGAATGATTTTTTACTGAATAATAATTATGCCCTTGATCATCATCAAAATTTTCGATATATAGGTCTATTATACTATAATCCTTTCCTCTAAATTTTAATGCATTTTCCAATGAGATATCTTTGCCATAGTTAAGTTGGAAATCAACAATAGTTCCAGGTTCTTTATTTGAATGTATTGGCAAATCTCTATTTAAAAAGGTTTTACCTCCACTTAATTTGTAGGAAGCTCCACTTGATGTGATTTCAAGTGTGCCTTCACCTTGGCTAATAATAGAATGTAGTCCAAATAGTCCATTCCCTTGCCCCACAGAACTATCTCTTGTGACTTCCTCTTTTATTGCCAATGTAATAGCATCAATCGCTGTTCGTGGTTTATGTAAATTTGATTCACGTAATGATTTTAAAATGCCTCTTCCATAGTCACAAACTGAGAATGCGATGTTTTTTGAAGATTTATGTATCTGTCCCATAACATAACCAGTTCCCACCCCTGAATGTATGAGAACATTATCCATAACTTCATTTAGAGACCACGACAAAGAAGCAATTGTGCCTGCGCTGAATCTATCTTCTTTTCTGAGTTCTTCGCTAAAAGCATCAACAATATTAGAAATCTCCTTAGAACTAGAGAACTTCCAGACACGATTAAGGATGTGATCAGAGTAACCTTCAAACAAAAGTGGTCGCATAAACTTTGTTACCGATAAGGCAGATGGTATGTTGTCATATTCAAAACAGATTCCTTCGTTTGAATACAATTCAATTAGAGCCGAAATAGCAACAACAGTATTAGGGAATACACCGTCGTATAATTCCGAAGCATCAATTAAAAAATTATCATACCCTTCTCTCTTACCAGATTTTATTGCTTTAATAAATTGACAAACAGCTTTGGCTTTATTTAATCCATAGATATAGATGATATCTTGCTCTCTTTGTATGAGAGGCTTATTGGAAAAACTTGATTTGTATGCCATATTGTATGATTAATTTATTCAAATATGGTTTGTTCAAATTGTTGTTGGGCTTGGAGGCGGAGTTCGGAGGCTTGCAGTCGCAAGTTCTTTTGCTCGTCACGCAAAGCTGTAATATGAGCCATTATCTCGTTTTGTAGACATAATGGGGGCAATGGTATTCTGAGATTCTCCAAGTAATTTTTGGGGACTCTTTGCTGACCCGCCGAGCCAGTAAAAGATTTCTGAGCATCTTTCAGTACTATTGGCATTCGCAGCAGATGGTGAATATATGATGTATTAATATTTGAGTCGTTGTTTCGCAGCACATGGAATTCTGTTGAACCACAACCATAATTATTGACCAGATTTGTTACTACAGCAGATTTCCCATTTTGCATACAAGGAGTAATTCTCGCCCAAATAATATCTCCGTTCATAAATTTAGTATATCCCTTACTCTCCGCTTTTCTGCATGTCATTTTTTTAGTCACTTCTCCATATTCATCCGATACACATTCCATCGGAACAAATGAAATCATATCCTTTTCTGTTAATGACATTAACTCAGTATGAGGATTAATATGCAAAATATCTCCCAATTTTACATTTGGATATATAGCGGAATAGAGCAATTTATTATTAGTACCTAATATTTTATCAAAGCCCCATTCTTTTATATACTTGAATTGGAAGAATCGCAAATATGTTGATGACATGTCTCGTTGATTATTTTCCATTGTTTGCATGCCCAACTTTTCATACAAATATGCTTCGATTTGCTCATCAATGTTTTGTGCTTGTTGAACGCATTGCTCTGCTTTTGCAAGGGCATAATTATATGCAGCAATAATATCGTTTTGTTCTTCAAGCGAGGGCAACGGAATTTGCAAATTAGAAAGTACGGAATAATTAAGATTTTGTCTTACACTTCCAGTTGTGTTTTCTCGTATAAACTTATTGAAAAAATCCGTTTTCATCAACCGATACAAGTATTCCGGCAAAAGTCCGTTTTTACAACTAAATACCACATAGGCGGGGCTGATGTATTCATAGTCTTGCTTGTCAGTGCGCATTCCTATTGACCCAACATTAATACGGTAAGGATTGTACGCAATCCACCCCACTTGCATCTTTTTATATTTTTGCTTGATCTTAGAGCCTTTTTCTATATAAGCATCAAAGATACCAGTTTGGTTATTTACGCCCAAAATGCCATATGTTTTTGTCGGATCGCTTATTTTATATTTTGCACTTTCCTCTTTTATATAATCTCCTAATCTCACAATGGTATAAGATGACGAGATTTGTGTCATGAAATACCGCTTAATATCCCATAACATCAAAGTGCTACAATTAACAAAGTGCAGATATTTGTATGTTGGTGTCGTCATTTTATGCTTCGGTTTCTTTGTCTCGTTGTATTTGTTCTTTAATCTCATTTACTTCTTTAATCAATTGTTCTGCTGTCGGCAAATAAAGGCGGTATTCAGAAGCTAGAATGGTAGAATTGTTTTCAGGCAAAGTGGTACGCACCAATGTCTCATTCTTCCGCGTACAAAGGAGTATGCCAATAGTCGGGTTTTCTTCCGGCAGTTTTTCATTGCGGTCATAATAGTTGACATACATCTGCAATTGACCTAAATCCTGATGGGTCAATTCTCCCGTCTTAAGTTCAATCACAACAAAGCATCGTAACAAACGGTTGTAAAACACAAGGTCAGCAAAAAACTCATCATCTTCAAGAAGTATGCGTTTCTGCCGTGCCACGAAAGAGAAGCCTTTGCCCATTTCAAGCATAAACTCGGCAATATGCGTGATGATCGCCTGCTCCAAATCCTTTTCGTAGTAGGCGGCTTCCTTTTTCAGCCCGAGAAACTCAAGGACAGTCGGCTGTTTGATTATCTCCTGTGGTGTTTCGGGAATACGTTCTTTGCGTGCTACTGCCAGCACCGCATCTTTGTCATTGCTCATCAGTAAGCGTTCGTAAAGAAGCGAGTCTATCTGTCTTTGCAGTTCGCGTCCTGTCCACGCATTGTTAACCGCCTCCAGTTCATAATACTGCCGTTTGTCTGGGTCCGATATCTGGATAAGCATGCGATATTGGCTCCAGTTTAATTGGGAACGCAGTGCGTTCCTAATTGGGTATTCCCTATAAAACTGCCGACAGAACTTTAATTGTCTTACTCCGAAACCGCTTCCGAACTCTGGTTCCAGACGTTTTGCAAGATTCTCCAGCAGGTATGCGCCGTAATCTGCACGCGCCTTGCCTTGCTGTTCTTCTTCAAGAATGCGTTTGCCTAAATTCCAATACATTTGTACACGGCAAAAGTCCACACTACGCACTGCATTTGTTTGCGCAGTCGTAATTATTTGCCGAATATCATTAACAAACTGATTGGGCAACTGTGGATCTGATGCGTTTTTTTGAATAATTGAGGACATATTATTCAGACTTTATAGTATTATCATCATTAAGTCGCACGCGGGTCATATTGCCATTATCATCTACCGAATAATAAATTTGTTTCAGCATTGGTTCCCACAAGTGATTTTCCTTACGATACTGCGTGAACTCCAGTTCCAACGGCTCCAACTCGTTTTCGATCGGTGCTCTGGTAGTACTAATGCCGGCTTTCTGAACTTCGGCAATAGGGATTTGATAATCGAAACGCTCTTTGACAAGTCGCTTGGTCTCCGCGTCTATTGCAGCCAGTATTTCTTTCTTTCGAGCCTGCAACTGTATCTTCTCCTCTTTGGATGGCGCTTCTTTACCTCGCTTTGCAAGCTTGGCGGCAATATCATCAAGTTCTGTTCTATAAGGAGCTGTAGCTTCCTCTTGTGCCGCGGCTACTATCGTATTGTATTGCACCGTCTCCTCCTCTGTGAACTTTCTGAAGAAAAGCAGCGAGGGTTTTACTGTCGCACCGGAAGCAATAAAGACATCTTGTGGAATAGAAACCACAAGCAAGATTTTCGCTTTGCTTTCTACGAAGTCACGAATCTTCTGCAAATTGGTGTTATTCAGCACACCTTCTGGAAGTACTATACCCATTCTTCCACTCGGTTTGAGCAGATTGAGGCATCGCTCAATAAAAAGCACTTCTGTTAACCCACTCATTTTACCTGTTTCGTAGAGACTTAGCAGGGGTTCGCCTATATGGTCATTAACTTGTTTAAGTGCTTCCAGGTATGCATCTCCATAGCGTTGCACATAAGCATCTATCTTCTGTTGGTCGGTAAACTTATCTGCCTCTGTGATGAGTAGCGATTTATCCACATGTGCGCCGAAAGGCGGATTGGTTAAAATGACATCAAAGCGATTTTCAAAAATTCCGTTCACATTCAGCAATCCGTCGTGGTGATGCACGCCACCGTGCCCGTCGCCGTGCATAATCATATTCATTTTTGCCGTGCGTGCCATTCGCGGATTGGCATCCGTGCCGTATATGCAATCGAAAGAAAGCGAGCGAAGCCGACCTGATGCGTTGTTGATGTCAAGTTCGTGGTTCATCATTGCAAACACATCGGACACTTGTGCATCTATCGCTTCTTTTTCCTGCTCTGTAAGTGCTTCGTATGCGTCCGTATAGAATTGCTTTTTGATGACCTCTTTCTGTCGTTCTATGTCGTGTTCAATATGTGCGCGGACATACTCAAATGTATTGATAAGGAAACCACCGCTACCACAACACGGGTCACAGATATATTCGCCCTCTTGAGGGTCAAGTACTTTGACCATGAAGTCAACAATAGTACGCGGTGTAAAGAACTGCCCCAACTCACCACGGAAAGTGCGACCGAGGAATTTCTCAAAGGCTATACCCTTAACATCATCAGAAGTGGTTGACAGATTGTATATCTCCAATTCTTTTACTATCTGCTCAAAACTATTCTCGCGGATTTTGATGATGTCGTTATCCTCAAACAAATGGTCGTTGGCAAAATCCTCTTTCGTCTTTTCAAACAAGAATTGGTAAAAATCAGGTGCTTCTTTTGACTTGTATGTGTTGTAACTTTCACGCGCTTTCTTGAAATTGTCCAAAGAGAAAATTTGTGTGCCAGTATTGTCTCGCTCATAACGGATTTTAATAAATAGAATCTTGCTTATCTCGTCAAAAGCAGCTTCCGGAGACAGTTTGTTATTATTGCGAATGATATTGTGGCACTTGAAAAGTAGTTTGGAGAACTCGTCACGCGTGAAAGCCTTTGTCTGCTTCAACAACTTATCGATTTCTTTTTGGTTGTTGGCTTTTGAAGCATTGGGTATATCCACAATTTCATCGAGTTTGTCTGGTATTTGTCCTTTGACAATCTTGAAGATACGAGTTTCCTTCAGATTTGTTGTAACAAAGAAATCTGCATGAGCCCATGACGCATAGTTCATACCTTGATAATAGTCTTCCTTGCGTATTGTAACGGACTCTGCCTTGCATTCTACAACAATCAAAGGATATTTCTTAGATTCTTTATCCTCTTTGCTTCGCCAAACAACAATATCTGCCCGAGCAGCACCATGACCACGTTGTGAATTAGTAACTTGTATCTCCTGATCCATCTGGTCAAGGGAGTAGTTATAGCTATCAACTAAGCGGCAAATATATTTTTGTCGGACTTCCTCTTCGGGCTTCATAACAAGCCATTTTGACTTTAGAGGAGCGTAAATCTCTTTATCGTTGTTTCTTTTTTGAATATCCATGGCTGAATCTTATAAATGAATGTTTAACTCTAGAAAACGACCAAATCTTCGTTCATATAATCTGCTAACGTTTTGGTCTCTAGATTATCTTGATATGTGTCCATAGTTTTCTTTAGACTTTGCCAATTATATTTGTTCTGAAGCCCATTATCTATTTGTGATATGATTTGGTCAAGATAGATAAGTATTGTTGATGTTTGACTTTTTATTTTGTTCAATGTACCCTGAGTGTTACGACAATCAGATGTCACAATGTCACGTTTCCCTTGCTGTAACAAAATAATAGAATCCTCACGAATGGCTATTCTGAGATTAGCAAAACTAATTAGGACGTTCTTTAATGTGGAATATTTTTCTTTTTTGAATTGGTCCAAAATATCTTTAATTATATTATTTTTGCAATAGGGAGAATAGTCTATTCCGTTAATGTAGTCTACAAGCATCATCGAATTATCACAGGTAGATTGAATCAAGTTGTCTGAAACAATGTTATGACTTTTTAATGTCCTTGTACAATTTCCTTTGATTATCAGAAATTGACCATAGAGATTTGCTAAATAAGAGAACAGAGCCCCTTCTGTTGCAATTTTTATTTGACGATATTTTATTATTTCACAGACTAAGACAACAACAAGACTGGCAAAAGTTCCTCCAGATATTGCAAATAGGAAATCATTAGAAAGCCATTTTGTGTTTAAAATGATGTAATGGTTCTCCATATTCAACGATATAAAATAGGTTATAGCAAATACACCTATTAATACCGCCATAAGTCGTTTGATTGTATTTACACTTACACTCATAAATCAATTATTATAATAATTCTATTACTTTTCAAATTTTGAAACAGATTCCACGAATTTCTTATCAAATAGTTCCTCTACACTAACATCCAATAATTTTGAGATTTTGGCTAATGCCTCTATGTCTGGTTGCGACGAATTTGTGCACCATTTGGAAACGGTGGCTGGATTAACCCCCAATGCCTCTGACAGCCATTTGCTTGTCTTTTTCTGTTCTACAAGAACATGTTTCAAGCAAATTCGCCTCGTATGTCTTTCAGATTGGCTGTTGGGGTGTAAAGTTAGTGAAAAAAATTCTATTTTCAATACACATTAATATTTCTTTTTCCTTATTTTGCCTTTTATTTGTAAGCATTTTGTGTTAATCGTCGAGATTTGCTCGTTTGCTACGAGTTTTTTTCGTAACATTGGCTTCGCCTAAGTTGCTGTCACTCTGAAATACCCATATAATTTTGCATTTCAGCTGTTTTTTTGTAACTTTGCGAAACAAGTGGCATCAGTCACCTTGAAAACCACAAAAAATAGAAACAAGCATATTATGAAACGTGACAACGAACTATTTGACATTATCCGCCGTGAACGCGAACGTCAGTTAAACGGTATTGAGTTGATAGCCTCTGAGAATTTTGTGAGCGACGAGGTTTTAGAGGCTATGGGGTCAGTGTTGACCAACAAATATGCCGAAGGTTATCCCGGCAAGCGCTACTACGGAGGCTGCGAGGTGGTTGATGAGGCTGAACGGCTGGCAATAAGCCGCCTCAAGCAACTGTTTGGAGCAGAGTACGCAAATGTCCAGCCACATAGCGGCGCTCAGGCTAACATGGCTGTTTTCATGGCTTGCCTCAACGCTGGAGACAAGTTTTTAGGGCTTAACCTGAGCCACGGCGGACATTTGAGCCACGGCAGCCCTGTCAATTTTTCAGGGTTGATGTTTCATGCCTTGTCATATAGCGTAAGAGAAGAAGACGGGCGCGTTGACTATGACGAATTGGAACGAATTGCCCGCGCTGAGCGCCCGAAACTGATAATAGCAGGCGCTTCTGCATACAGCCGAGAATGGGACTACGCACGCATTCGCAAAGTTGCGGACGAGATTGGTGCAATGTTCATGGTTGACATGGCGCACCCTGCAGGCTTGATTGCCGCTGGACTATTGGAAAATCCTCTGAAACACGCTCATATTGTAACTACAACCACACACAAGACCATGCGCGGACCGCGCGGCGGTGTGATACTTATGGGCAAAGACTTTGAAAATCCATGGGGCAAACGCACGCCAAAGGGCGAAATAAAGATGATGTCGCAGTTGCTCGACAGTGCCGTATTCCCTGGAGTTCAAGGCGGACCGTTAGAGCATGTCATTGCGGCAAAAGCCGTAGCGTTCGGAGAAGCACTGCTACCTGAATTTAAGGAATATCAAACACTTGTGCGCGCTAATGCACAAGAAATGGCACGATGCTTTATTGAGAGGGGATACCACATCATTTCTGGCGGTACAGACAATCACAGCATGCTACTTGACCTGCGCGGAAAATTGCCCGAGCTGACAGGTAAGCAGGCTGAGCAAGCACTTGTGGCGGCAGGAATCACTACCAACAAAAACATGGTGCCGTTCGACAGCCGCAGCCCATTTCAGACCAGCGGTTTGAGATTTGGAACACCGGCCATAACAACACGAGGAGTGAAAACCGACATGATGGCAACCATCGTAGAACTAATCGACAACGTGCTCACCCACTCCACCGACCAATCGCTGATAAGCAAAGTGCATGACCAAGTCCGCCAGATGATGAGCCAATATCCATTATTCGCATGGTAACGCAAGAAAAAGACAGCGGCAACGGGAAAATAATCCTCGGCATAGACCCCGGCACTACTGTCATGGGCTATGGATTATTGCGTGTGACAGGCAACAAGGCCGAAATGATGGAGATGGGCGTGCTGATGCTGAACAAATACACCGATCCATACACAAAGTTGGAAAAAATATGGGAACGAGTTGACCACTTGTGTCGCATATATACACCAGACGAAATGGCGATTGAAGCACCGTTTTTTGGCAAAAACGTGCAAAGTATGCTAAAATTGGGACGCGCTCAAGGGGTTGCCATTGCCGCCGCACGGCTGCACGGAATAAGCATAACAGAGTATGCGCCCATGAAAATCAAAATGGCCCTGACAGGCAATGGCGACGCATCAAAAGAGCAGGTGTCAGGAATGCTGCAGAAACTGCTGCGCCTTATTCCAGAACAAGTGAACCCGAAACTGGACGCCACCGACGCCCTCGCAGCCGCATATTGCCATTTCCTGCAGATGGGAAGACCAAAAAGCGAAAAGCAATACTCAAGCTGGAAAGACTTCGCACAAAAAAACAAAGAGAAAATACACTAACTCAGCAACACGCGTTTGGAGATTTACATTCACATACCATTTTGCGGCTCACGCTGCTGCTACTGCTCGTTTTACTCCACCGTCACGCCACAAGCTTCAGAGATACGCACCGACTACGCAAAGACGGCGGCAAAAGAGCTATGCAACCGCCGAAGCGAGGCGAACGGCACGGTCGAAACAATATATTTTGGAGGAGGCACACCGAGCCAGATGCCCCTACAGTGCATCCAACTGCTGATTGACACTATCCGCTCAAACTACCACGTAAGCAGAAATGCCGAAATCACATTAGAGTGCAATCCTGAAGACATGACGCCAGAATTTATCGGCGCATTGCACGCTATGGGTTTTAACCGATTGAGTATTGGTATTCAAAGTTTCGACGACAACATCTTGCGATTCCTGAATCGCCGTCATGATGCACGCCGCGCAATTGAGGCCGTCAACACCGCACGCGCCATTGGTTTTGATAACATAAGCATTGACCTGATGTTCGGCATTCCGGGACAAACTGAAACCATCTTGAAGCAGGACCTCGAAGTTGCCACAAGTTTACCCGCCACACACCTGTCGTCATACTGCCTGTCATACGAAAAAGGAACGTCTATGCACGCCATGCTGCAGAACGGCAAAATACAAGAAACAGACGAAGACACTCTCAACCGCTATTATGACATCATTTGCGAACAATGTGACAAGACCGGCTTCAAGCAATATGAAACGTCAAACTTTGCCAGAAGCACGTTCCGCTCACGACACAACAGCGGATACTGGGACGGAACACCTTATATCGGCATCGGGGCTTCGGCACACAGCTATGACGGCAAGAGAACACGACGCTGGAACGTGTCTAACCTTATGCAATACATTGCTAATGAAGGCAATGAGTATGAGCTCGAAACACTAAACGATGATGAGCTCTTTGACGAATTTGTCATGCTTGGACTTAGACAGACGCAAGGCATTGACCTCAATAAAATGTCAGAAAAATTCGGTGCTTCTAAAACTGCCGAATGCCTCAAAGAGGCTGAAAAATTTAGTGCAAACGATTGGCTGAAACAAGAGGGACACTTTATACACGTTACGCACGAGGGCATGAAGCGCCTTGATTTTATCACAGCGCATCTCCTCTCATAAAGCGGTTAATAATGTCCAAGCTGACAAAAGACCGTAATGTGCGGCGCCATTCAGTCTTCTTCTACGATAAATATATCCTCGTTTGTGGCTCTCATATAATAGCGTTCGCGGGCAAACTCCTCAAGCGCATGGTCCGAAACATTAATGTTTTCCATCTGCGCATTATACTCATCCAACGTCTGCTTATAGTGTTGTATTTCACGGTCTGCCTGGTTTATCTGACGTTGATATTTGATTTGCATCAGCATACTGTTGCGGTCAAAAAACATTACATAAATGAAAAACACACCCACTATTATCCAAAGCAAGTGATGATTCGTGGTGAGCCAACTCCATACCTTCAACGATATATCTTTTATTTTTCCCATTGTCCTGAATGCGGTTAACCCCTATCGGGAATTAGAATTTGGTTCTAAACTATGTTCTTACTTTACCATTGTCCTTACTAATCACCTATTTGCGCAGAATCCACACCCGCTATATCAATGGTGTCAGGCACAAATTGTTCGGGATATTTGCGGAATCGGTAATAATCGTAATACAGAGTAATGGCCGTGAAAAGCATGTCACCCACTTTGTCTGCTCCTTTGTGCGTAAAATGCACATAATCAGTCCCTGCAAGACCTGTCTTGGCCCAAGCTTGCATTGAATTAAATCCGCCCATCACACCATACAAGTCCCAATATGCCGCCCCACTGTTGTGAGCTGCATTGCACAAAGCATCGACCACGGCCGGTAACTGAGGATAAGTACGCATCACGCCATCCACTTTGGTGGTCATGTCCGACGGACCTATGAACAATATCTGCGCATGCGGCGCCATGCGTTTCAAATAACGTATTTGCGCCTCAGTGCGTTTGCCAAAGTTTTCTATATTCTTATCGCCTTTGAGGTATGGCATAGCATTGCCGCCATACTGCAATATAATGAGACTCACATTATTATCATCGTAATAGTCTGCCAAATAGTCCTTGCGGATTGAAGTAAATACCGTGCCTGCGCATCCCCTCATAGGAACATTATCTACTTTAACACCTTTTTTCCCGTCAAGCATGATGCCCAACACTGCGGCTCTACCATTCATTTGTAATGTTACCGACGATTGCTTGGCGGGCAGCTTAAACGTCAGAGTTCTCATCTTTTGCACCGAAGCAGTGTCCTCCACCGTCTGCGTCTCATCTCCCACCTTGGCGGTAAACGAACCTTTGACATCTGTTACCAACACTTTCACCTCTGAAAAATGACGCGCCAATGGCGTCTTAGAATTTTGCCGCGAGGTAAATGTGCATGTTACCGGACAATTAACTATAGTCTGCATGCCCATAGGGCCATAGCCACATGTGTTATTTTTGTTGCCTGCGCCATATACCAAATAGCGTGTCAGGTCTGCCGAGCAGGACTGTTTCATCGTAGAAGTCTGCACTGTCTGAATCACCGGCAAAAGACCAACGCCATATCCCGAAAAGCGGTCTTGCAGTCCTTGGCGTAATATGTTGGTTATGCGGTCTTCCTCTATTTGCGAATCTCCATAATGCACAATCCTCACCGAGCGCTCCGAAGCTTTCTCAAGAGCCTCAAACAAAGGGTCAAAAAGCGTAACATCGTCATTGGGGAAATCTATTCGCGCCGGATTATTCCTAAAGAAATCAATAAACTCATCGTGCTTTGCCTGTTTAATTTCTTGCAAACGCCGCTCAACAAGTTGTTCTGGCGTCTCATTTTCTTCTATCGTAACCAGCTCGTCCTCGTGATTTTGTACGCTGTCACCCATGAGCACATTCTCGAGCGACGGGAACTTAAGCGTAAGCCCGCCAATAGTAATGCCATCGTCTGGCATTATCACGCTGGTGAGCGCCAACAGGGATATTACTGCAAATAAATATAGGGTGATGCTATATGGCTTCATCAGGTTGGACTTGGATTTACGACTGTTTGCTAATTTTCAACTTTTGTCCAATGCTAATTCTGTCAGCCGAACGCAAGCCGTTGATTTTGACGAGGTGCTTGACTGACACATGGTATTTAGCCGCTATTTTACCCAATGTTTCACCACTTTTTACAGTGTGAGTGATAAACTTCGGAGCTGTGGTCTGAAGAGGTTGCTGCTTAACTGAGTCCTTCTCTTCCGTCGCACTTGAGTTCACCGTTGCTGTCGTTGTCTTGATGTGGCTTAAACCTCCAGAGCCTTTTGGGGGAGTTGCCGGGTTGTTGACCACATAGCGCATCGGGTCGCTCGTGTCAAGTTGCACATGAGTTGAATACGTGATAGTGTCCCTAACAACCTCATAGTGTTCAGGAGCTTGCGCATGAACCACGACAATAGAGGCACCTAAAAATGCGGCGGTGAATATGACTTTAACGTTCATTATTGTCTATCATGTTATTAAGCATCGCATAAACTGCCAAGCCCGCCACAGATTTGATACCTGTTTTACGGGTGATGTTTTTGCGGTGCGTGATTACGGTATGTATGGAGATATTTAGTTTGTCTGCTATTTCTTTGCTCATCAAACCCTTTGCCACAAGCACAAGCACTTCTTTCTCGCGTTCAGTGAGTTCATAATCGCTTTGCTCTACCGTTTGCCTATGGCTTTGAAGTTGGGTCAACACATTCGACACGCTTTCCTCATTAGCCCTGATGTCTATCACCGCATTGTAGCCCTCAAGTTTGTTAGGGGCAAAATACTGATATACCAGCGCCACAATTGGCATGTTCTCACCCACAGGCATCTGTCTTAAAAAGCTTCTCGGCTCGTCAACCAACTCAGGGTTAACAATCAGGACATCTGCGTCAATGTTTTGTATTGCTTTTGCAAATTGCGCTGCCGAATCTGCTTCCGCAATAATAGTGTAGCCAATCCGTTGCAACATAGAGCGAACTCCTAACCTGATAATGTCAGAAGGCTCTACTATTATAATATTTTTGTTTTCGCTACGCACTAAAGTGGTCGTTTTGGTTCTATACCAACTTTTGCTTTATATAGGGCATCAAAACTTGTTCCTCTATCTGCGCATGTTTCTGAAGGTCGCGCACCAGAGTTATTATGTCAAAAAGCATTTCGGTGCTGTCCTCCGTATTTACCCCGGGGATGTACTTCAGCACCAGCTGAATAAGGTCTGACAGTTGCTCATCGAGCCTATCATGGTGTTTTATGAACTCGTCAATAACGGTGATTTCAACCTGCTCACCACGCACAAGTCCCGCTATTGCAGGAAAAAGCCGCTTCTCCTCGTTCTGAAAATGGCGTTCCACTTGCTCAACATATTCGCTGTAAAATTTTGTGAGGTACTGACCTTGCTTACCCGCACTTTCGGCCACACTGTTCAAATGACCGCAAATATGCTTAAGCCTATCGTTTAAATAGTACTGGTGCGAAGCTTTGAGGTAACCAAAAAGAGAGTCTATGCGCAAAGAACGAAGTTCATCACGAGTAACGCTATAATTGTCAAACGAATAGACATTACATACCATAAGAAACAGCTGTTCGGGAACTTGGGCGCGCGAACAAACCTTCGCCACTGTGTCGTTTCCAAAACCCAAACCTATTCCAAAGCGAGGCAAAAGGAGCACCACATTGGGGTCGGCAGTTATCATGTCTATCATTCGGCTGTCAAGGGTGTACATAATGG
The DNA here is from genome assembly GCA_017454915.1 of Paludibacteraceae bacterium. Lineage (GTDB taxonomy): Bacteria > Bacteroidota > Bacteroidia > Bacteroidales > Paludibacteraceae > UBA3747. The sequence goes on along the minus strand of JAFTCC010000018.1, from coordinate 60,528 downwards.
TGGAGATTTATTTTTGCAAATTTACGATTTTTTACCAAAATAAAAAAGTTAACGCCAAATTTTGAATTGAAAAGCCGGCTACAATTATCTGGCATCAATCTGATGGTCAAAGGCATATCAGCACTTGGCGAATTACTTATTTAAGGCTGTGCTGATATTGTTTGGGCGACATTCCTGCGTGAGCATGAAAGTACTTGCGAAACGTGAACTGTTCCGGAAACCCTAATTCAGAGGCTACCTGCTTGACGAGCATGTTGGGCTTGCGAAGCAATGCCTTGGCCTGATTGATTGTAATCATGTTGATCCATTCCATGGGGGTGTACCCTGACTCTCGCTTTATTATGGCAGAAAAATAGCGCTGCGAAACACATTGTTTGTCTGAATAATAAGCAACAGACCTATGAGCTGTAAACTCACGGTTGAGAGTTAGAAGAAAATTGATGAACACCACACGGTGGCGCGAGACATAGACGCTGCTGCCAAGCAGTTGACCCGTGAACAGAAAGGCATGCTCAAGAAGCAGCTTCTTGCGCGAAAGCGAAATGATATTCTCCATCAAATTGTGCTGAAAGGGCACTGTCAGGTCCTTGAGCCGAGCTTCCGAAGCTCTAATTGCTTCAACGCTCCTAATGAAAGCCTCTTGCTGCACAGGGTCTAACTGCAAAAAAGGTTTAAGAGCCGACAAGTTTTTTACATCAAGCGGATTGGTGGACATGAAAGGCAGTATCTGGTCTATATTGTCTTTGATGCTTACAGAGGCATAATCCTCGCTCTGAAAGACTTCAAGCATTGGGAACACCGGAGAATGTATCATCAGCGTGCCTGTGGTGAGAGTCTGCTTGCCATTCACTGTCAACACCTCGGCCATGCCTGATATGCACAATTCTAATCCTATCTTAATTTTCATATTACAAATTTACAAATTTTATCAATAAAATGCCCCAAAAAAGCCTAAAAAAATGATATTTTAGCATATATTGCTCAATTTTTCACTATTATTACTCTTTTACGAATGATTACAATAACGTAATTTTGCAATGTGAATTTCAATCACGTTAAGACAAAACCGGTCATTAGACAAAACAAGGTGATAAATTACTAAAAAAAACAAGCATAAGTTAACATTAAAAACTAATATTATGAGGCGATTAGGAATTATCTTAACAATTATGATTGCATTGAGCATGCCTGAGGTTATGTCGCAGGTCAGTTTGGACTCTTGCCGCGCATGGGCACAACGCAACTATCCCGCTATTCGTCAGTACGAACTCATCCGCCAGTCGGCAGATTACAGCATCAGCAATGCCGCAAGGGCATGGATTCCCAAAGTGATGCTGTCGGCTCAAGCGACATACCAGAGCGACGCTGCCAACATGAGCGAGGTATGGAGCTCGATGGGGCTGGGTGATGTTATGTCTGCGGCAGGACGTGAGATTCCTGACCTATATATGCGTAAGTTTCAGGGAAAGGTACAGCTTGATATTCAGCAGACTATTTGGGACGGAGGCAAGGCGGCGGCTGACAAACGGTCTGCACACACACTGCAACGCCAGCAGGAAGCACAGTCGGATGTGGACTTCAGAATACTTGACAACCGCATTCTCGCGCTCTACTTTGGTTCGCTACTGCTTGAGGAGCAAACAGAACTGTTGATTATGACTGACTCCGTTTTGCATGAAAACCTTAAGCGAGTGAAGACCATGTTCGACAACAATATGGCATTGCCGAGCGACGTCGATGCCGTCGAGGTTGAATTACTGTCATTGGAACAGAAGCGACAGCAATTGGACGCTTCACGGAACGCATACGTTGAGATGTTGAGCATGATGGTTGGCAAAGATTTGAGTTCCGAAAAACTTGCTTTACCGGCAGAGCGTGAGTTACGACTCACTGCCGACAAAGAGCGCCCTGAACTAAAACTTATGACAGCGCAAAGCGAAAACATTGCCTCACAGCGAAAGACCATCATGTCATATTCAATGCCTCAATTCAGCGCTTTCGCACAAGGATGGTACGGCTACCCTTCACTCAACATGTTCAAAGCCATGCAGTCTGGCACATGGGGACTAAGTGCAATAGTTGGGGTCAGGATGCAGTGGAACATAGGAGCGTATTACACCCAGAGGAACAAACTCAACCAACTTGATGTGTCGCAAAAGCAAATTGCTGTTCAGCGTGACGTGTTCCTCTACAATCAACGCCTTGACAGGACACGCGAGAATGCAGAAATTCTCAGGCTAAGTCAGGCATTGGCAAGCGATGAGCGAATTGTGGAGCTCAGAGGCAACGTTAGGCGCGCGGCTGAAAATAAATATGAAAACGGAACTATCACAACTTCAGAACTATTACAGAAAATAAGCGACGAGAGCAACGCTCGATCTGCACGCACTATGCATAAGATTGAACTCGTTAAAGCTCAATACGAGTTTGAAAATCTATAACAAGCTTATTTCACATTAGAACATCAATAACAATAACTACGAAAAAACAAGAAGCAATGAAAAAAATACTCTTATCAATTATTACTGCAGTGCTGACGTTGTCATGCACAAAGCAAAATGTTTACGATGCCACAGGCACATTTGAGTCAACAGAGATTACCGTGAGCGCCGAGGTAAGCGGTAAAATAACAAGCCTACACGCTGTCGAAGGCAGCCGGGTTGCCGCTGGTCAGGAGTTGGGGATTATCGACACCACGTCTTTAGTCCTGCAGCGCGAGGTTCTACGCAAGCAACAGTCTGCCATGCTATCTTCAAGGCCCGACATACAAAAACAAGTGGCATCAATCCGTGAGCAGATTACAAAGCAGGAAAACGAATTAGCACGTCTAAAGCGAATGAAAGAAGGCGGGGCCGCCACTGGCAAACAGGTTGATGACGTGGAGGCACAACTGCGGGTGCTCCGTTCCCAACTCGACGCCTCTCTATCCACCCTTACTGCGAACGTAACAAGCGCCAACAACAGCGCGGCCGCCATTGAAGCTCAAATTCAGCTCATTGAAGACCAAATACGCCGGTGCCACATCACATCACCTACCGATGGCACAATACTGGTCCGCTATGCCGAACAAGGCGAGATGGCTGTTGCAGGCAAACCCTTGATGCGTGTGGCAGACCTCGAGAACATGTATTTGCGAGCATATTTCACGTCCGACCAACTCTCGCGAGTGGCTGTCGGGCAGCAGGTCAAAGTCATTGCCGACTTCGGCGGCGACGAGCAGTATGAATATAATGGCACCGTGGCTTGGATTGCAGCTGACAGCGAGTTCACGCCAAAGGGCATACAGACCAAAAACAGCCGCGCCAACCTTGTATATGCCACCAAAATTGCGGTGCACAACGACGGAAAACTCAGAATCGGATTATATGGTGAAGTAAAGTTATGACACACGACATCAACGTTGAACATATCAGCAAGTCGTATGGCTCAGTACATGCCTTAAGCGATGTGAGTTTCACTGTCAGCAAAGGCGAGCTCTTCGGGATCATCGGACCTGACGGTGCCGGCAAGACAACACTTTTCCGGCTACTCACTACACTGCTGCGACCTGATCAAGGACACGCCACGGTATGCGGCCTGGACATCATAAAAGACTATCGAAAGATACGCCGGATGGTAGGATATATGCCCGGACGATTTTCACTATACCCCGACTTGACGGTGGAGGAAAACATGGAGTTCTTTGCCTCGCTTTTCGGCACCACGATAAAGGAGAACTACAGCCTCGTTGCCCCAATTTACAGCCAAATTGAGCCTTTCAAGACACGCAAGACCGGCAAACTATCAGGAGGCATGAAACAAAAATTGGCTCTTTCATGTGCGCTAATTCACAAGCCGGCCGTACTGTTTCTTGACGAGCCTACGACTGGCGTTGACGTTGTTAGCCGTATTGAGTTTTGGGACATGCTTCAGAATCTGCGGCAACAGGGCATAACCATTGTTGTTTCAACGCCATATATGGACGAGGCACAGCGGTGCGGGCGAGTGGCGTTAATCAACAAAGGCTGTATAATGGGAATTGACACTCCTCAGGCTATTATCAGCCTGTCGGGGCAACTAACGTTTGAAGACGCTTTTATTCATTTAATGAGCCTGCAATCATGAACGCTTTCATAAGTTTTGTAAAAAAAGAGTGTATTCACATCTTGCGCGACGTGCGCACGATGATGATAGTGCTGCTCATTCCGGTCATTCTTACGCTGCTGTTTGGCTTTGCAATCTCAACTGAGATAAACGACATAAGCGTAGCAGTTGTCGTCAACAAGTACACGCCTGATGTTCGGCGCGACATAAGCGCACTTGAGCAAAACCCGTACATATCATATAGCGGCATTATAGAAGAACACGACATTGACGCTGTTCTGCGAAGCGGCAAATGTGCGGCGGTGGTGATGTTCGGGCGTGACGGGAAACGCAATGTGGTATTAGACGCATCAAATTCATCACTTTCGGCATCGGCAGGAAGTTACATCACTGCGATTTTGAACAACGACAAGCCCATGCCTCTCCCGATTGCCACATATATGCGCCACAATCCCCAACTCAAATCCGCATACAACTTCGTGCCAGGCATCATAGGGCTGATTTTCATACTAATATGTGCTCTAATGACCTGCGTCTCCGTCGTGCGCGAGAAAGAGATGGGCACGATGGAAACTCTGCTCGTATCGCCCATCAGGCCTGTTTTGGTGGTGCTGGCCAAGATGGTTCCCTACCTTTGTATTTCACTTGTCAACCTCGCGACAATACTGCTTTTGTCACACTATGTCCTTGAAATGCCTATTCATGGCAACTTGCCCACCCTGCTTGGGTTATGTGTGCTCTACATACTGCTCTCGCTAACATTAGGACTGCTGGTAAGCACACTGGCGCAGACACAGATGGTAGCGTTGCTTATTTGCGCAATGGTGATGATGATGCCAATGATGATGCTGAGCGGTATGCTTTTCCCCCTTGAGAACCTGCCGCCGGTGCTCAAACAAATAACATACGTCATACCGGCAAGATGGTTTAACGAGGCTATACGCAAAGTTATGGTGGAGGGCATGGGCATAACGGGGATATGGAAAGAGTTCAGCATTCTGCTCGCGATGACGATAGCCTTGTTCGCCGCAAGCATTAAAAAGTTTAACGACAGATTGGAATAAGTTATGTCAACAGTACTACCAATACTAATAAAGAAAGAATTGACGCAATTCAGGCGCAACAAGGCCCTGCCACGCCTGCTTGTGATGTTGCCAATAATGCTGGTTCTGATAATGCCGCTGGTAACACAGATGGACGTTAAAAACATTTCGGTCGTATGGCTTGACCAAGACCGCTCATCGCTATCGATGCGAATGAAAAGTCATTTGGCCAACAGCGACTACTTCATGATGCAGCCATTTGCCGGAGACTATGAGATGGCATTGCATCAATTAGACATGGGCAACACAGACCTGATAGTGTCTGTGCCGCCTCACTTTGAGCGCGACCTGCAGGGCGGGCATGCTAATTCAATTCTGCTCGTTGCTAATGCTGTTAATGCAACTAAAGGAGCGCAGGGGCTGCAATATGCCACACAGACAATTGCATCCGCCATAATCGAGTTGGCACAAGAGCGAGGGCTGGAAACCGACACAGTATCTTTAATAACCATTGAGAACCGATATAATCCCACGGGCAATTACCGCTACTATATGCTACCGGCACTAATGATTATCCTACTGCTCTTGACGTGCTGCTTCTTGCCACTGCTCAACATAATGACCGAAAAAGAGCACGGAACGATAGAGCAAATCAATGTTACCCCCGTCGGGCGATTGGAGTTCATGTTGGCAAAACTTATCCCCTATTGGATCATTGCATTAGTGCTACTTGGGTTTGCAATGCTGCTTGCGTGGGCTGTTTACGGATTGGTTCCTGACGGCCGTGCCGGGGTCATTTTCCTTGCCGCCTTTTTGTTCTCGCTTTGCATGTCAGGATTTGCGGTTACGCTGGCAAACATCTCCGACACGATGCAGCAGGCTATTTTCGTGATGTTTTTCTTCGTGATGATGTTCATGCTTATGTCTGGGCTGCTCACGCCGATTGACAGCATGCCGCGCTGGGCTCAAACAGTAACATACGTGTTCCCGCCAAGATATGTGATCAACGTGCTACGGTCGGTGTACTTGAAGGGAACGCTGCTACGCGAACTATGGTTCGACATCACGATGCTGGCCATATTAGCGGTAGCATTTAACACCTTGGCAACCATTACTTATAAAAAACAAAACTGATTATGGCTGATACTATTATATCCGTAAGCGGACTCACTAAACAATTCGGTGCTTTCGTTGCCGTGGACCACATTAGTTTTGATGTATATCGCGGAGAGATATTCGGTTTTCTCGGGGCTAACGGAGCCGGAAAGACAACTGCAATGCGAATGCTGTGCGGCCTGTCATACCCCACGGCAGGGACTGGCACGGTAGCCGGATTTGACATACGCTCACAAGGGGAACTCATCAAGCGAAACATCGGCTACATGAGCCAGCGTTTCTCGCTGTATGATGATTTAACCGTTAAGGAAAACATTGAATTGTATGGGGGAATATACGGCATGGCTCATAAGGAACTTAGCGAAAGGGTTGACGAACTCTTACAACGGCTGCAGTTCATAGAGCACAAAGACGACCTTGTGAGTTCACTGCCACTGGGCTGGAAACAAAAACTGGCGTTTATGGTTGCCACCGTACACAGCCCCGAAATTGTCTTCCTCGATGAGCCAACCGGAGGCGTTGACCCAATAACACGACGCCAGTTCTGGGACCTGATTAAGGCCACTGCGGCTGAAGGAACAACCATATTTGTAACGACTCACTACATGGACGAGGCGGAATTTTGCGACCGAATATCTATGATGGTTGACGGCAAGATACGAGCCTTGGACAGCCCATCAAACCTGAGGCAACAATTTAACGCACAAAACATGGAGCAAGTGTTTTATCGGCTTGCAAGAGAAGCGCAACGAACCGAATGACATTATTCCCGCATTTGACAATTTGCGGGAATTTTTGTATTTTTGCAACAAAAAAAACGCTATGAAAGTACTTCTTGTAAATGGCAGCCCGCGCAAGAACGGTAACACGTTCACCGCCTTATCTGAAATCGCGCGCACGCTGTCTGACAATGGAATAGAGTCAGAGATTGTATGGATTGGCAACAAGCCAATACGCGGTTGCATAGCATGCGGCAAATGCAAAAGTGGCATACCATATCCTGACGGACACAAAGGCTGCGTCTTTAACGACGACATCTGCAATGATATTTCCTCCAAGTTTGAGGGCGCAGACGGCTTCGTGTTCGGCTCACCCGTGTATTACGGACAGCCTAATGGGGCCTTGCTCTGCCTGATGCAACGCTCATTCTTCAGCAATGGGGCAGCTGTTCAAAATAAACCTGCCGCTGTGGTAACTATTTGCCGGCGGGGTGGCGCAACTGCCGCTTTCCAATGTTTGCAAATGCCGCTTCAAATGATGAATATGCCTATCGCAACATCGCAGTATTGGAACATTGCTTACGGCAGGGAACAAGCCGAGGCAAGCAAGGATACCGAGGGTATGCAGACCATGCGGACATTAGGGAATAACCTTGCTTGGATGCTAAAAGGTCTGCGGGGCGAAAGTGCGCCTGTCTGCCCCGAACGTGAGGACTGGCAACCAATGCACTTCATCAGATAGAGATTGAGCCGAAAACAAAATCTCGCATAAGCCCAAATCGGCCATTAGACCGCCAACGGGTGTAAATTAGTAAAAATGAACATTGAAGATTATCGCGCATACTGCCTCTCGTTAGGTGATGATGTGGAAGAGAAACTTCCATTTGTTAAATTCAAAGGAGGAGACAGTGTGCTTGTGTTTTACGTCAAAGGGCACATGTTCTCTTTCTTCGACTGCAACACTTTTCAGGTCATCTCGCTCAAATGCCAACCAGAGCGCATCGACGAATTAAAGGCAGTACACGATTGCATTGGTAACCCTTATAACGAGTCCGCAAAGCATTGGATTGGAGTCAATCCCACAAGCGCACCAGACAAACTTTTGAGAGAACTGACGCTCAACTCATACGAACTCGTCAAAAGCAAATACGCTAAAAAAATAACTAAAACATTAAAGACCGCTTGCGCAAAAAGAGATGCACGGCACTAATTAGTTTCATAATTAGTGCCGTGCATCTCTTGCGTCAGTTCAGGAACTCAACCTGCCATTGACAGACTTATACTTTCGTATAGTTCGGGGAATTTGGTCTGCAACGAAACTGGTCTTCCTTTCTCAAGAAAACAATGTTTGCTCCGTGCCGTGCAAACCACCGTTCCATTTACACTCATAGTATAAACCAAACTGATTTTAAGTTTGGTGAGTTCTTCCACTGCTACCAGAACCTCTATGTCATCCTTGAATGTGGTGGGATGCTTATACGAACACTCAACCTCCATCACCGGCGACACGACATCCTCCGCCTCCATACGCTCAAATCCATAACCAAGCTGGTCCATCCAATCGACGCGGGCCTCTTCCATGAAACGGACGTAGTTAGAGTGATGTGTGATACCCATGCGGTCACATTCATAATACTTGACAATGTGATGATACGGACTCATTGTGTTGCTGTCATCAAACCCAAATCTGGCATTAGTCCAAACCTGGATATCTATTTAATCAATTATCGTTAAATTAAATTAGTGTGGGTTACAAAACCGATTCGGTTAAAGTGCTGCCACCAATGCTTGAATCTTATTTCTTGTTTCGTCTGTTTTCTGCTCATCAATTTTAGCAGTAACAATACCTGAATCTTCTGCCCCCCAATAGCGGCAAATGTCTTTGTATTCGGCTGTCGCGCCAGTGTACACGCCAGGAGAATAAGAAGACACCATCAATGCCATTTTCTTAACTTTTTGCGGAGCGTTGACGCAGTACATCCGCTGTATCGGAGCCTGAATTTGCGCACAGAGGGTGAAATAGTAAATTGGTGCTGCCAATACGAGCACCTCCGCTTCTGCCATAAGAGGATAAAGTTCTTGCATATCATCTTTTTGCACACATGCGCCATTGCCTTTTCCATGACAGTATTCACAGGCTATGCATCCGGCTATCTTTTTGCGCGATACGTTAACCAATGTTACTTGATGACCGGCTGCTTCTGCTGCCTTTTTGTACTCTTCCGCCATCCATGCGGTGTTGCCGTTAGCACGCGGCGAAGCTTGTAAGATTAGAATGTTCATAACTGATTGTTTAATTTATGGTTGATTAGTATTGTCTGATGGTTGATAAAAATTGTCAAAAGTACATTCACTCCACTGCCATTGCGCAGTGTCGCATCCCCTGAAAGGGATTTCTACACCCTTTCCGAAATGGCACCGCTTAATTATAAACCGCGAGTTTTTACGCGCGTCTATCACCGGATGAGACGTTGAGCAAAGCCACTGACAGCCAACAAGTGTAATGGTTCCGTACCGCGCCATCGGCATACGCTGGGCGCAACCTTCTCCCCAAACGCAGTTGGCATACGTAACATTCAGTTTCCCGCTATCCGCTGCCACATTGTCAGAAGCACCCACAAGATTTGAGTTCTTATGATCGTAACTCAACTCTGAATAACCAAAATAGCAATCCTTCACAAAGATAGAGTCAGACTGCGATATGATGTCCATATTACCGTCCATGCCGTCCATGAAAGTGCAGTTCTCCACCCAAATCAGTGTTGAATGATCCATTCCAAGCAGGTCATTACCGCTTGCGTCAACAGCCCCCGGGCCTTGAAAACTCAAGCCGCGCACTACAATGTTGCGGCAATATGACAACTGCATGCCGCCTGACGAGCGGAAAGTTTCAACAGGGTCGTTAAACTTGTCTATAAGCAGTTGACGCGTAACGAGCTCGCGGTGTTCTCTAACACGTGCCCCGTTCGACAATACACCTCCACCGTCCGATGTGGAAAAACTTTTTACTCCAGCGCTGTCAAACATAGCGTGCAATTCGGGAGTAAGCCTGAAAAGAGTACATATCCGCGCGCCGTTTTTCCCCTCTATCAACTTGTTGCTCAAATGCTTGAGAACAATCGTATTACCAATAAAGAAATCACCGTTTTTCCCGTCAAGCACAACACTATCATGACGCTGAACTGCACGAAGTATTGTTTCTGACATATCCTTGCCATTAGACACAATCACGTATTCTGCACTGGCCGGCACGGCTGCCATAAGCCACAAAGACACCACTATCAGAACGTTTTCTATAAGCCGAACGCAATGCCGCTTGCGAGCATTGCTAAGGCGAGAAAACGACCAAAGATATTGAAAGTTTTTATTCATGAATAAGGCGCTAACTGTTAGGCGACATCTACTATTTGCTCACTTCTGAATTTGCCCTAAGCCTCTCAATACGCTGCGCAAGCGTGGGGTGTGAATAATCTACGAACACTCTTACCGGATGCGGATTGAGGTTGCCCATAGCCTGCGATGTGATTTTCTTTAGCGCGCTTATGAGCGGTTCTGCCATACCGAACTGAGCGGCAAAAGCGTCTGCCTGATATTCGTGTCGGCGCGAGAGAACATTATCCAACATACCGAGCAAAATGCTGGCTGGAGTGAATATAAAGCTAAACATCAGCATATTAACATGAAAAGAAGGTTCGGAAGCACCTGCGGCTGATGCCAGCGAAGAACTTGACAGGCACAAGCCCATAAGGAAAAATATCACCATCTGCTGCAACGCACCGGAGGCTAATGATTTCCATGTGTGACGGTGTTTGTAGTGACCTATCTCATGGGCGAGCACAGCAACGATTTCATCAGTTGTCAACTGCTCTATGAGCGTGTCATAAAGCACTATGCGCTTTTGTTTGCCAAAGCCGGTGAAGTACGCATTTGCCTTTGTGGTTCTGCTGCTGGCATCCATAACATAGATGCCTTTGATGCTGAAATCAGCACGCACTGCAAATCGTTCTATCGCACTGCGAAGCTCACCATCGGCAAGCGGAGTCTGCTTGTTGAACAGTGGCACGATGAGCACGCTATAAAACTCACCAAAGAACAGTTGAAATACAAGCACAACACCAAGCGCGGCAAGCCAAAACCACTGAGGTATTGCCAAATAAATAACCACCAATGGTATTACTATCAAGGTGGTTAGCACGATGTTGAGCAAAAGACTTGTGAGGATATCACGCACAAAACGAAGACGCGTTGACTTGTTGAAGCCAAAACTCTGCTCTATTACAAATGTGTCATAGTAAGAGAACGGCCACCGGATAATGCTGGTTGCCAATGACACTCCAGCGAAAAACAATGCGGCGGCGACTGCCTCGCTCGGCAACCACGACAGCGAAATGCCCATTGCCCAACCGCTGACTATGCCGTCTAACCATCCAAATCCGCCAGCTGCAAAAAACACAACTGTAATGAGCATGTTAATCGTCGAATAAAACCAACCGAAGCGTGCATTGGTCCGCAAATACTGTTGCTGGCGGGCATATCTGTCAGGGTCATAAATGTCTTCCACAGAGGCTGGCAGCGCCCAGTGGGAAGCCTTAATGTCAAGTACAGAAAGCACTCTGCCCCACAGCCACTCGCCCACTATCAGAATGAGAATTATGCTGTAAATCATAGCACAAATTTACACATATTTTTGCAGATACACAAAAATATCGTAACTTTGTAGATTGAAAGCGAAAAAAATCCTTCCATGAGCACTCTAATATTCAGAAGTTTTTCGAGCGGCAGCAATGGTAATAGCTACTATTTCGGCACCCGCGACAAGGGATTGCTGATAGATGCCGGCATAAGTTCGCTTCAGATTCGCAAAGGGCTCAGGGATATGGCCATAGACATCAAAAGTTTGCTCGGAGTGCTGATAACTCACGACCATGCTGACCACGTGCGCGGTTTGGGAGGTGTCGCCAAACGTTTCCAACTGCCGGTGTATGCAACACGAGAAACTTTTGAGGGCCTCGATGGCAACTGGGCTGTCAAAGACAAACCGGCACCAGTGTACAGGCGTTTCATCAACAAATACACAACGTTCCAGTTGGCGGATTTTAGCATAACACCTTTCGGAGTGTCGCACGACTCACGTGACTGCGTCGGATTTTTCATTGAACACCAAAACATACACATCACACTTGCCACTGACGTCGGACGCACCGATGACGTGCTTGCGCGCTTCGTAAGGCAAAGCGACTACGTAATCATCGAGGCTAACTACGACGAGCAACTGCTGCTCAATGGTCGCTACCCCGACAAGTTGAAAAAAAGGGTTATATCTGACGTGGGACACATGTGCAACGATACTTGCGGAGCTTTCTTGGCACACAACTACACACAACGACTCAAGAAAGTGTGGCTGTGCCACCTCAGCCAGAACAACAACACACCGGACATAGCGCGAGCAACAGTAGAATTGCATCTCAACAACGCCGGAATAGACACTCAAAACGACCTTATAATCCACACTCTGCCACGAGTTACACCTTCGCCGGTTTATAACCTGACATAATCTTTTACATTCTACCATATATTCAAACTTATGCAACTTGTCATCATTCCTACATACAACGAAAAAGAGAACATTGCCAACATCATTCGCGCCGTTTTCCGCCAGCCAATAGATTTTCATGTGCTTATTATTGACGATGGCTCACCCGACGGAACTGCATCGATAGTTAAATCTATGATGGAAGAGTTTCCTGACAGGCTTTTCATCGTCGAGCGCAAAGGTAAACAAGGATTAGGCACAGCATACATCTGCGGATTCAAGTGGGCGCTGGAGCATAAGTACGACTACATTTTTGAGATGGACGCCGACTTCAGCCACAACCCCGATGACCTATGCCGACTCTTCGACGCATGCGCCAACAACGGAGTGGACGTGGCTATCGGCTCACGATACGTAAGCGGCGTCAACGTTGTCAACTGGCCAATCGGAAGAGTCATCATGTCTTATTTCGGCAGCCAATATGTCAGGTTCGTATTAGGGCTGCCTATCAAAGACACAACAGCAGGATTCAAATGCTATAGGCGGAATGTCTTGGAAACCATAGAGTTTGACAAAATACACTTCAAAGGATATGGCTTCCAAATAGAAATGAAATTCACCGCTTACAAGTGCGGCTTCAATATCAAAGAAGTACCAATTGTGTTCGTGAACAGGGAACTGGGCACCAGCAAGATGTCTGGAGGCATATTCTCCGAGGCACTATTGGGCGTGATTAGGCTTAAATGGCAAAGCCTGTTCCGCACGTATCCCCAAAAGAAACAAAATCATGAATAATAAAGTATTAAGCCTTTGCTTTTCAGCCGCCCTGCTCCTTCTCGGCGGCTATTTCTTGTTTTTTTACGACCAAGGCGACACCCAATCTGCTAATAAGGACACGGCAGAGTACGCAACAGCATGCGGACCTATTTTCGGCACCATATACAACGTAAAATACCAGCATCCAAAGCAGGCTGACCTCGGAGAGCAGATTTTGAAGACATTGCAGAACGTTGACCGAACGCTTTCCATGTTCAACCCGCGCAGCCAACTCTCTGCCCTCAACAGCAATCTGACCGACACCGTCAGCCCCGAGTTCATCAGGCTGTACGGATGTGCTCACGATGTATGGGAAAACACAGGACACGCATTTGACATCACCGTCGCGCCACTTGTTGACATCTGGGGATTTGGCAAGGAAGAACGCCGTGAAGTCAGCGACGAAGACATTCAACGGCTATTACCTTCTGTCGGCATGGACAAAATTCAACTCAACGGAAACAGGCTCACTAAATCTGCCCCGAACATCCGAATCGACGCAAGCGCTATTGCCAAAGGCTTTGCTGCGGATGAAGTCGCAAACATGCTGCGCAACGACGGCTGCAAAAACTTCATTGTTGAAATCGGCGGCGAAATAGTTGCCGAAGGAGTTAACGAAAAAGGCGAGCCATGGCACGTCGGCATCAACACGCCAGACGATGACCCTGACAACACATCAAACGAAGTGCAACGAATCGTCAACCTGACCAACGCCGCGCTTGCCACCTCGGGCAACTACAGGCGTTACTATGAAGTCAACGGCAAACGCTACGGGCACACGATAGACCCGCGTACTGGCTATCCAGCGCAGACCGAAGTGCTCAGCGCTACTGTTATCGCAAGCAATTGCGCTAAAGCTGACGCATACGCAACAGCATTCATGGTGCTCGGAGTTGATAAAGCATTGGAAATCTGCCAAAACGATTCTTCTATGCAGTGCCTCTTGATTGTCAAGAAGCAGGGCAAAGATGGTTATGACATCATTACCAGTAAAAATTTTCAAAAATAATGGCAAAAAACTTTGCCGATTGAAAAAAAAGTCTTACCTTTGCAGTCGCAAAATCAAAAAGGATTGGCTGCGTAGCTCAACTGAATAGAGCATCTGACTACGGATCAGAAGGTTTAGGGTTTGAATCCCTACGCGGTCACACTGAAAGAGAGCTTTTAACGCTCTCTTTTTGTTTTCTACAATTCAAACATTCCACATAAATGCAAACTGAACACAACACTACCAACCACACTAACATAATACCGCATTCCAACATAAAATGTAAATTCTAATGACCGATTTGGGATAAATGAGCGCAACAACATTGTGCATCGTACTCGCAAGATTGTAGTCAAACTTTCGGCAGACAGATAGAGTTGAACGACAATGATATCATGACGCTGATACGCCGCACGCGTGATGCCATACGCAAGCCATGAACTGAAAAAAAGAAAACAGAGATTGTTAATAACCTCTGTTTCAGTTGCTTGACAAATGTGATTCAGTCGGGATTCGAACCCGAGACCCACAGCTTAGAAGGCTGTTGCTCTATCCAACTGAGCTACTGAACCAACTATGTTTTGTAGAAATTTCGTGCAAAGGTACAAAATTTTGCTCAAAGCACAAAATCCGCACTAATTTCCATTAAACTTGCGAGTCGTCATCAACTATTTCCATTCCAAAAGGCATGATGGTGCCAACCGCAATCTTAAAATGCTGAACGCCAAACGGGATGCCTACTATCGTGATACATAGTACCAGACCCAACAAGCAATGAATGATTGCCAATTCCCACCAGCCTAACACAATCCAGATAATGTTAAAAGCCAACGACAGGCAACCCATCGACGGTTTGGTGCTCTGCATTCGATGACCAAAGGGAAATGCGACAAACCCTGCTATTTTGAACATCTGCACGCCAAAAGGTATGCCCACTATTGTTAAGCACATCAGCAAGCCGGCAATACAATACATGATAGCCATAATAATGCCGCCGAGGACCAACCACAATATGTTTCCTAATATTGACATTCTTATGTAATATTTCAGAATTGAAAAACGGGGAAATCCGCTGTTGGAATTCCCCCGTTTGTGACGTTGTTTCTATTACTTACGCAGGTCGAGGTCTTTGAGGACTGCACGGTAACGTTCGATGTCGCGCTCCTTAAGATAGTCAAGCAGACGGCGGCGTTTACCAACGAGGGCGAGAAGAGCACGCTTTGTGCCAACGTCCTTGTGGTTTTTCTGCATGTGAGCTGTCAAGTGGCTGATGCGGAAAGTGAAAAGAGCAATCTGTGACTCGGCTGAACCGGTGTCTGTTGCCTTGTGTTGTGCGCCGTGTTTCTCAAACAACTCGGCCTTTTTCTCTGAAGTAAGATACATTGTTTTGATAATTAAAAAGTTAAACGATAACGGTCGCGCTATTACGCTCTCCCGCATTTCTATGCTTTCGTAAAAGCGGTTGCAAAGGTACGAAAAAAAACTGAATTACAGCAACAAAAGACGCGAAAAAAAGCATTTTTATATTCCTGCCCCATCCGCAAAGCCGTATTCCGATATTGGTTTACCCTGCATTATACGCGAAAATGGCGGTACTGAACGTGTAAGCCACACGTTGCCACCTATTACGGTGTCGTGGCCTATGGTTATCCTGCCCAGTATAGACGAATTGCTGTATATGGTCACGTTATCCTCTATGATTGGATGGCGAGGCTCGTCAACAGGGTGCCCGTCAGTGTCGTAGTTGAAATTCTTTGCTCCGAGAGTGACACCTTGGTATAGCATCACATGGCTCCCTATTATCGTGGTAGCTCCTATCACCACACCAGTCCCGTGGTCTATGGCAAAATACTCGCCTATCTGAGCCGCAGGATGAATGTCTATTCCTGTCAGCGAATGGGCCTGCTCCGTAATTATGCGTGGGATGATTGGCACTCCAAGTTCATACAGAGCATGAGCGGTGCGGTAATGTGTCATAACCTGAATCACCGGATAGGAGAAAATAACCTCTCCGAAACTGCTCACTGCCGGGTCGTTTTTCGCCACAGCCTCTACGTCGGTCAGCAGCAGACGCCGTATCTCCGGTAGGCGCGCAATAAATTTTTCGGCCATGCGGTATGCCTCAACCTGAGCGGATTCTGAACTTTTGTCGCAGCAAAACGTCAGGCCGCGGGCTATCTGCACCGCTGCTATATTCATAATCTTTTCCGTATCAACAGAAACCACTCCGCGCCGCGTGCGTTCAGTAACGGGCATACGGTCGAAAAAGCCCGGAAACATTACTGAACGGACAAGTGTCATCATCTCGCGTATTGCATCAGAAGAAGGCATATTGGACGTCACGCGCAATCCCATGCGCTCCTCGTCAGAACCCACCTGTGCCAACTGCTCTACCGTAATTTCAAAAAGGTTCTCATCCATTGTCATATTACACTTTGCTAAAAATATAAACGTCACCGTCAAAGCACTGACAGATAGCGTTCGCCAGTGTCGGGCAGCAACACGACTATCGTCTTGCCTCGATTGGCTGTATTCATCGCCATCTGCAGGGCGGCATGGTATGCGGCGCCAGAACTTATGCCAACTAATAGACCATTATTCTGCGCCAGCTGTTTAGCCGCTTCAAAGGCCGCATCGTCTGCCACGTCAACAACTTCGTCAACCAACGCTGCGTCATAAGTCTGCGGCACAAAGCCGGCCCCAATACCTTGTATAGAATGCTTTCCTGCTACACCTTTTGTCAACACTGGCGATGCAGCTGGTTCTACTGCCACAATTCTGATGTCGGGATTATGTCTTTTCAGTGCTTTTGCGGTGCCTGACACTGTTCCGCCGGTGCCTACTCCAGCCACAAATATGTCAACCTTGCCATCCGTGTCTCGCCAAATTTCCTCGCCTGTGGTCCGCTCGTGTGCAGCGGGATTAGCGGGATTAGTGAACTGACCAAGTATAACTGCCCCCTCGGTGGCGTTCCTCAACTCTTCAGCCTTTGCTATCGCGCCTTTCATGCCGTCTGCTCCACGCGTGAGCACCAGCGTGGCGCCATAGGCTTTGAGCAGGTTACGCCGTTCAACCGACATGGTATCTGGCATCGTGAGCACAACTTTATAACCCTTAACGCGCCCGACCCATGCAAGCCCTATGCCCGTGTTGCCGCTCGTGGGCTCTATTATCGTTGAACCGGCGCGAAGCAAACCTCGGCGTTCGGCATCCTCTATCATGGAGAGGGCTATACGGTCCTTAACGCTGCCACCGGGGTTATAACGCTCCAGCTTTAGCAAAATTTCTGCTTGCTGACCATCAACACGCGCGGCACGCAGCATCGGCGTACCTCCAATTAATTCTGTCAAACTGTTGTAAATCATAATCTTGTCAAATAAAAATTAAAAATCAAAAATATCCTTGTCTGCGTCATACACAGGACTGTCAACACTCAAGAGACCCAACACAGTATGGAAAACATAATGCTGGTCTATTTCCGCATTATCATGTTTAAGTGAACGCAACGAATCTGACGTCCACACAAGAAACGGTATCTCATACTGCTCTTTTGGGGCTATTGACAAAGGGACGCCATGCATGAAAAGTCCATTCTCACCGAGCGACTCACCGTGGTCAGACACGAAGAGCATAGAAGTCTTCCAATCATCCATGGTTCGCAGTGTGTCAATAAGTTGTGAAAGAAGGAAATCAGTATAGACCACCGAATTATCATACGCGTTCACAAGCCCTTCTATATTATCCCTGCCCTCTTCCACACTCCTACACACAGGCTTAAACACTTCAAATTCGGCAGGGTACTGCTGGTCATAACGAGGCCCATGGCTCGTGCTGGTGTGAATCACTATGAGCACTTTGTTTTTATGGCTTTGTTCTATGCGTTCCTTGACACCGGCAAACAGCATTCCGTCGTAATGCTCATCTTCATCGGCATAAATTTTCGCCAAATCCCCTCGCGACAGATATTCGTCAACGTGTACGGGCGGTTCGCCCCAATTTGATGTCCTCCACGACACGTCCGCACCATTGCGGAAAAGGTAGTTGGGCAGTATTTCGTAGAGTTGCGACTTGTCGGCATACTCAAGTATGCACTTCACGCCTGCCGTGGTGTAAGTCGCGCAAGAACGCGCCATCAGCGGCATAACATCAGACATTTGCGACAAGCGCGGATTTGTATTCTTTTCATAGCCATAGAGCGAAAAATTGTCACGACGCGCAGATTCGCCTATCACGAGCACTACGGCCTCTTTATCATCGTTGCGGAACGAGGCTTCAGGCAAAATAATCTCTTCGGCATTGGCCTGATGATGTTGCGCTGCGATACGGCATGTGTTAATGGTGTAAGACCATGGCATCAGCAAACCTCCAAGCTCAGTGTCATACTGCCCTATCCACAAAAACTGGTTGAAATTAAGAAGCACCAGCAAAAGCGAAACACCAAGCGAAGTTCCTGCCGCAACCCCGAAAGTCTTCCATTTGCCATAGTCAATCTTTTGCAGCAGCACATAGGCGGCAGGCACTATTCCAAGAAAAAACATGCAGAGGAATAGCGGAGCAGAGAAGAATCCCGAAGCCTCGCTATAGCGGGTGTTGAACACATTGCCCATCATCGACCCGTCCATCAACGTGTTGTACACCACAACAAAATAGACGCATGTGGCATTCAGTACATGAGACAATGCCACTATTGTACGCCCAACATAGCGCGTCAGAAACACCAACAGATAGCAAACCAGAAAATTCAAAGCTACCATTATCAAGGCCAGGCTCAAAGTGAACAATGCAAGGCGAAAGGCCGGCAGTTCAGAATGCGACACTACAAAGCGGAAAAACGGTATGTTATATAGCAGCAATGTCATGACGCTCATAACCAGCGAAAAACGGTAGAGCGGCATATTATTTTTTAGAGGATTATTCATTTATATAAATTAAAAACTTTATTACCTTAATATCTCTATTAAAATTGCAGCGGCGTCGCTATGGCTACCTTGTTGCGCCGTTATCTGTCCATACGCCGTCCACGATTGCCAGCGCTGCCCTTTTCGACACACCGGCTTCGCCAAGCATTGCGCCGATTTCTTGATAACCATCCTTTATTGCCTGCGTATATGAAACGTCGGTCAGCAACCTGCTTACCTCAGCCATGAGCGTGGCCGTTTTGAAATCGGCAGCCACAAGTTCCTTAACGACCTCACGACCCGCTATGATATTGACAAGAGAAACATAACGCGTCTTAATAACATACGGCTTGATAAGCGATGCCAAATGCGGCATAGCGATGTTGTACACCACAGTCTGCGGGCATCCAATCAGAGCAGTCTCAAGCGTCGCAGTGCCGGAATTGACCACGGCGGCAACAGAGTTGTCAAGCAGTGAGTAAGTGTCGTTAAAAATCACAGGACAATGCCCTGCAATACTGTCATACAGCTCTTTAGGCTGTCCTGGAGCTCCAGCTATTACAAGTCTGTTCTCTACTGCGAAACGCGAACAGGCTGATATCATTCGCGGCAGACAACCTTTAATCTCCTGCGTGCGGCTACCAGGCAACAAGGCAATTATAGGGCGCCGGTCATGCTCAAGGCCATGACGCTGACGAAATGTGGCCGACACACCGCTCAAACGCCATTGGTCTATTGCGTCAACCAACGGATTACCGACATATTGCGCAGAGCAATAGCCACGGCTGCCATAATACTCCTCCTCGAAAGGCAAAATAAGCAGCACTTGGTCAACATAGCGTTTCATCGAACGTATGCGGTAGCTCTTCCATGCCCATAGTTTAGGCGAAATATAGTAAACGACCTTGGTCGGCAGGTTGTGTTGTTTGCTGTATTGCGCAAGTTTTAGATTAAAACTCGGATAATCAACCAGTACCAGCACGTCAGGCTGCTCAACGCTCAGTAGTTCGCAGGCCGCACGGAAATTGTCACTTATTTTGCCCCAGTTTTTGACCACATTGATGATTCCCATAAAAGCCATGTCACGGTAGTGCCTGATAAGTTGCGCACCAGCCTGCTGACACAAATCGCCCCCCATCGCCCACACTTTTGCCGAAGGGTCAAGATGGCGGAGTTCGCGTATCAAGTTGGAGGCATGCAAATCACCAGAAGCCTCACCAGAGATCACAAAGTATTTCATGCGGTCTTAAAAATGTTAGAGGTTCATAATGAAAAATACAGGCTGGCAAGCATATAGGGAAATGTGCCGACAAGCACACCCTTGCTAACCTGCCACATATCAAGTTGATAAAACACAAAAATAAGCGCAAGGTCAGGAAACGTGGCAACAAGCAGCAATTTGTTAAGCAAAGTGCCTTGGGCAAACTGAAACGTCTGCAGAGCATACCAAAGATCCATGCGCTCTATGTAAGCTAATGCGAACAAGCCCGGCAGCAAAAGTCCTATCAGCACACCTAACCAAACATGGTCATATTTTTCCTGCCAGCCCATCAGATTTGCCAATTTACTTGTTCCATCACGCGGATATAATCATGCGCGGTCATGTCTATCTTGAGCGGGCAGATTGATATATAGCCGTTGCTCAATGCGGTCTCATCTGTGTCAGTGGCGTCTGGCTCGTGGTTAAAATACTCGCCAGTAAGCCAATAGTAGTCACGGCCGTGAGGGTCCACCCTATGCTCAAACTCTTTTCCCCAATGACCGCGGCATTGACGGGTTAACACGGCACCCTTGATAGGACCCTCTGGAGCATTGACATTGAAGCATAGCCCCTTGGGAGGGTTTAAGCCAATTATTTTTTTCACTATCGGAAGTATGTATGGCTCAAGGTATTGGGTGCTTGTTGCCCAACTATGGTTGCAAAGCGAGAAACCTATACTTAACACATCATTCTCGCAGCCCTCGAAAACACAACCCAGAGTACCTGAATAAAGCACCGCTGTGCTTGAATTTGCACCATGATTGATGCCGGCGACGAGCAAATCTGGTTTTTCGTCCGCAAAAATTTCATTTAGTCCAAGTTTCACACAGTCGGTGGGAGTGCCGTTGGACACATACTTAACAAGCCCTGGCTCTTCAAACACCTTGTCCAGCCGCAGAGGTTTACTCACCGTAAACGCGCTGCTCATCCCGCTGCGCCCGCCATCAGGAGCAACAACGGTAACATCGCCTATGGTGCGCATTACGCGAGTCAGAAGGTCTATGCCGGGACTGCCTATGCCGTCGTCATTACTTATCAAAATTTTCATATATCTGTGTATTCCGAGAATTTATATTTTGCTGTTTATATTTCTGCGCCGGAATTTTCGCGCTGAGGCAAATACTTCTTGAGTGCACGCTCAACACCAACTTTCCAGCTGTTTATACTCTCGCTGTCAAGTTCGAGCGAGCTTACCATTTTGATGACCTGCTCTATCGGCATTCCGTAGCGGAGCACACCGCTGATGAGCTTGGCATAGTTCCAAAACTCTTTGTCGAACTTATATGACAGACCCTCTATCGTGGTCTTATAGCCACGAGTGTTGATATACTGGAAATCGTAACGCTTGTTGCCGTTTTCATCTACCGACTTGATAATCCTGCCTTTCGACACTGACTTTGGCACTAACAGACCATCGTCGTCGTTAGCTAAGCCCGTGAAAATCTCGTATGGACGGCCACCCAACAGCCCCACAAACGCTATCCACTTGTCCTTGTTGTTCTGAAAACGCACAATGTCACATTCGAGCACCTGCGGGCGCTTGAGCGTCCTGTTGTTGAGCAGCACAACAGCTTTGCCGTCTGCGTCAGTATCAGACAGTTCCACCTTACGGCCGTCGCTGCTAAGCAAAGAAATGTGCCATCCCTCAAGACTATACTCACCCTGCTCGTCGCCTAACGTGTCAGGCAAAATGAATTTCACATCTATCGTATTTGCCATAAAATTACATTATATATAATTTGGGAATGCAATATTACAAAAAAAAAGTGACATACGCAAAAATCCAAATTTTATTGCTAACTTTGCAGTCTATGAACAATTTACGCGCCACGCTCTACCAACAGCGGTATTTCCTTGCAATCTATTTGCTGTTTTTTACGGCATTAGGATGCGCTTTGGCGTATTATGCCAAAGCCGACTTGCACCTGTTCATGTCAAGCAGGCATAACGCTGTGGCCGACTGCTTTTTCAAGCACTACACCGGATTGTGCCAGTGGTTGCCGTACGTGGTAGGCGTGTTACTGGTATTCTACAGGTTCTCGAGTTCGCTACTCATGCTGCTATCGCAAGCCGTAGGAGCCATTATCATTTATTTTGCAAAGGAGTTTTACCATGCTTACCGCCCTGTACGCTGGTTTGCTGAATACATGCCTGACGTTCAACTTGTGCTGGTTGATGGAGTTAACATGCACACCACCTACTCGTTCCCATCGGGACACTCGGCGGCGTTTTTCTCTATGTTTTTCGCGCTTTCAATCATCACTCCTGACCGCAAGTGGCAGGTTCTCTATTGCCTGCTCGCTATTTTGGGCTGCTACTCACGCGTATATCTCTCGCAGCACTTCTGCCTCGACATTTGGGCTGGTTCGCTGATTGGCATCGTGTCTGTCATGCTGCTATTAGTGTGGAAATTCCCAATGCGCGTCAATGCGCTCAACGATTATCGCCTTACGATAAAAGGAATTAGGCGAATTGAACAATAAAAAACCGATTCATTCTTATTACATAATGAACATCGCAATAGTTGGAACTGGTTATGTAGGTCTGGTTACTGGCACGTGCTTTGCCGAAATGGGCATCGACGTTACATGCATAGACATTGACAAAGAAAAAATTGAAAATCTGCGAAAGGGCATAATACCGATTTACGAACCCAACCTCGACAGCATGGTGGTGCGTAACGTGAGTGCCGGACGCCTGCATTTCAGCACGCGCCTCGAAGAAGTGCTGGACAATGTCGAAGTGGTGTTCAGCGCAGTAGGCACACCGCCTGACGAAGACGGAAGCGCAGACCTCAAATACGTGCTGCAAGTGGCGAAAACGATTGGCGAAAACATCAATAAATACCTCGTGGTGGTAACAAAAAGCACAGTACCGGTAGGCACGGCGCAAAAGATTAAAGCCACTATTCTGTGCGAACTCAAGAAACGTGGAGTTGACGTGCCATTTGACGTCGCATCCAATCCCGAGTTCCTCAAGGAAGGCAATGCAATAGCCGACTTCATGCGACCGGACAGGGTTGTGGTCGGGGTGGAGAGCGAACATGCTAAAAAAGTTCTCACAAGACTCTACAAGCCAATGTTGCTCAACAACTTCCGTGTGATATTCATGGACATCCCATCTGCCGAAATGACCAAATATGCCGCCAACTCAATGCTCGCTACTCGAATCAGTTTCATGAACGACATCGCCAATCTATGCGAACGAGTTGGCGCTGACGTCAATATGGTACGAAAGGGCATCGGTTCCGACAGCCGCATTGGCAGCAAATTCCTTTATCCCGGCATTGGCTACGGAGGCAGTTGTTTCCCCAAGGACGTTAAGGCCCTTATTCACACTGGTGACGAAAACGGATACAGCATGCGGGTGCTAAAAGCCGTGGAAGAGGTCAACGAAACGCAAAAAGGGCTGTTATTCAATAAGTTCAAACAGCATTTTGGCGGTCATATAGAGGGCAAGACAGTGGCACTATGGGGACTGTCGTTCAAGCCAGAAACCGACGATATGAGAGAAGCTCCGTCGCTCGTACTTATCGACCTGCTGCTCAAAGCGGGATGCAACGTTGCCGTGTACGACCCTGTTGCCATGACAGAATGCAAAAGGCGGCTCGGAGCGGCAGTGCGCTATGCCACAGACATCTATGACGCCACAACAGGAGCCGATGCTATAATGCACGTAACAGAATGGAAAAGCTACCGAATGCCAGACTGGAAACGAATAGCTTCTGTCATGAAAAGCGAACCGCTGCTGCTTGACGGGCGAAACGTGTTCGACCCCGACGAACTTGAAACGGCTGGCATCAAGTACATCGCTATTGGCTGCTGAACAGCATTAAACCATAAACTTAGACATGCCAAGAAAGAAAAACAAATGCAAATAACTAACCCTAACCTATATGCGTAAAATTTTTACCCTAATTTGTTTAGCGTTCATCACTCTTGCGTCTGCACAAGAGTCCGTTACATTCTCCGACTTGAGATATTGGACACCAGCGCAGTTGGCCCCATACGTTGGCAAAACCATACGCCTCACACAGCCATGGTTTGTCAACCAACTGTCAGGCAGCGGTTTCTATGGCGGCCCGAGGAGGCTTATGGCACCTACCAACCAAGCACGACCGCTGACCGACGACTATAAACGAATCGTCAGCGCCAACAACGCAGGATTGGTCAACGTAACAGGGCTTGGAGCCACACCGCGCATGGGTGAAATGCTTACGGACTTAGTCATCAAAGTCAACAGCACCAACTCGGTCAGCATTGTCGGCACACCCCAAAGGCACTACACCTATGCGGAAATGGACACACCGCCTAATGTGGGCAACTGCAACGTCAAAGTCTGCTGCATGAACCTCTGTTACTTCCTTGTTGAGAACCTCGGCAGCGGCTCACAAGGTCCGACAAGTTCTTCACAGCAACGCATACAATACCTGAAAATACTCGAAGCGCTGTCCGCCGTCAATGCCGACATTTATGCGGTTTGCGAAATCGAGCAAGGACAAGGCGCTTTGGAAAAACTCGCCAACGGTTTGACTCAAGAACTGGGCAGAAAATTCACATACATAGACGATGGAATGTCAGCATCAGGCACATGGACTAAATCTGGCTACATCTACTGCTCCGACCGGATAGAGCGCACCGGAAGCATGGACAACAATAACATCGGCGTTGCCAACCGCAAAAAACTGCAAGCCTTCCGCCACAAAGAGAGCGGTGAAGTCTTCGTGCTCGGCGTCAACCACTTCAAGGCAAAAGTCAATGGTCCGACGAGCGGTGTGGACTCTGACCAAGGCGACGGACAAGGGGCGTTCAACAATGCCCGCACTATAGAAGCCCAGTCGGTTATCAACTCTCTGAAAAAATTTGCTTCAGTTGACCCCGACGTGCTGCTGATGGGCGACCTCAACGCATACGCAAAAGAAGACCCCGTAATAAAACTTATTGAGGCAGGCTTTAAGGACCTGCACCAAGTGTTCCACGCCGACTCTTCTTATTCCTACGTATATTCCTACAACAGCTACACGGCCGGTTATCTCGACCATGCGCTCGCCAACGCCACAATGGCCAAGCAGGTGACAGGCATGGCGGCATGGCACATCAACTCCGACGAGTCATACCGCAACAGCTACAAATACTCAAGCCAAACCGACAAATTCCGCTCGTCAGACCACGACCCTATCATCGTAGGACTTAGGCTCGGCGACTACAACGCCAATGAGGACAGCGGAACTGGCAACGTGGGGGCAGACGCACTGGCGCTCGTCAACGAAAACGGACAGTATGTGCTCAAAGGCATGAAACAAGGCAGGCTGAGAATTTACGGCATTACCGGACAGCTGGAATATGACGAACCTGTGGACAGCGAGTCGTTCGTCATTCCCATCGATGACCTCACACCAGGCGTGCACATCATCAATGCATACGGTTCAGGACGTGTCATGCAAAATAAAATACTCGTAAGAAACAAATAAACAGAAACAGGGATCATGTTCAGCGGAATTGTAGAAGAAGCCGCAAGGGTTGTGGCAATAAGACATGAGGCGGAGAATGTCCACTTCACACTTACATGCTCGTTTACGGGCGAACTTCACCTCGACCAGAGTGTCGCGCACAACGGAGTGTGCCTCACGGTGGTTGATATTGACGGAAACAACTACACCGTCACTGCCGTCAGCGAGACCCTTAGTCGCACTAACCTCGGACAACTAAGCATAGGCGACTTGGTCAACGTCGAACGCTCGATGGTGATGAACGGCAGACTTGACGGGCACATCGTGCAAGGGCATGTTGACATGACAGCCAAGTGCATATCGGTCTGCGAAGAGGATGGCTCATGGCGATATCGATTCCAATACGAATACGACCGCAGAATGGCTTTGCGCGGATATTTCTGCGTTGACAAAGGCTCGGTATGCGTCAACGGAGTCAGCCTAACGGTTTGCAACCCAACCGAAAATTCGTTTGAAGTTGCCATTATTCCATACACACACGACCATACTAACTTCAAGAACATCGCCGCCGGCACAGTGGTGAACATCGAGTTTGACATACTCGGCAAGTACATCGCGCGCCTACAGGAACTCAAGGCCGAATAAAAAAGCCATATAACAAAGGGTACTCCGGCATTCACGGTTGTAAAACAACGTGACTCACGGGAGTACCCTAATTTTATATCAATACAGTGATAATGACCGCTTCGCGGTTATCGGTATTTTGACTGCTGCGCATCGCCAAGAATGGAGATATAACTTTCCCATCGGCTTTGCGCAATATAATTGTTTTGCAAGGCTTCGCGTACAGCGCATTTAGGTTCGTTTGTATGTGTACAGTCGTCGTATTTACACTGTTTTGCGAAATGTCTTATTTCAGGGAAATAACCACCCACCTCGTGTCTGTCGATGTCAAGCAGCCCAAATCCGCGTACCCCGGGGGTATCAATAATGCGGCAATCGGGCAAAAGGTGCATCTCGCTGAATGTGGTGGTGTGCATACCCTGCTCGTGAGCTTGGCTGAGGTCGGCAGTGCGAGCGAGTTCCACACCCGCAAGCGAATTGAGCAAAGTAGACTTACCGACGCCCGAATTGCCTGCCAAAAGCACCGTCTTGCCGGAAAAAGCAGACCGAAGAGCATCTATACCTGTGCCGTTGGCAGCGCTGATCACAAACACGCCATAACCAAGCGACGAGTATAACTTACACCACATTTCCAATTCCTCAAGCTCTTCAGCAGAATATATGTCCGACTTGTTGAAAATCAGGCAGGCAGGCACATGATAACACTCAGCATTAAACAAAAACCTGTCAACAAAAGTCGTGAGCGTTACAGGATGGTGCAGTGTGACCAACAATGCAGCCTGATCGATGTTCGCAGCTATAATTTGGCTCTCGCTGCTCAAGTTGGTGGCACGGCGTATGATGTAGTTATCACGCTTTCTAATACCTGTGATCCACACACTGCCATCTGACTGCACTGATATGTCCACGACATCGCCTACCGCAACCGGATTAGTGGTACGGAAACCTTTGATGCGCAAACTACCCTTTAGACGACAATTTTCCATTATTACGCCGTCATCTCCGAGCAATGTATAAGATGTGCTTGATATTTTGATTACTAATGGCACTATAGTATTAGTCTAAAGTCTAATAACTTTCTTTTATGTATCGACGCAATGTCGCGTCAATATTACGACGGAATATAGGCGCGGAGGTCAGAATGCTTCGCTTACAGTCAGATAACATTCAGGAAGTCGGTTATAATTGCCCTTTGCGACATCAAAGCGCAGATGCATCTTCGAGTCGTTGAGTTTCACCCTCACTCCAAGCCCGTACGAGAATTTTATCTTATCATATTTGGGGCTGCTGTAGTCATACACATCGCCTGCAGCGCAAAACACACTCATTTTGATGCGCCAGAACAGAGGTATCCTGTACTCCACCTGCGCTGCCCACAAGAAATCACCTGTGAACACATTGCGGTTAATGCCCCTCAACATATCTTCGCCTCCAAGTGTGGGCCTGTCATAAAAAGGCACATCCCCCCATGCTGCCTCTGCAAAGACCTGCCAACAAATAACCTGCTCGCGCCACGTGGTGAAAAAATGCCGATAATCGAACGTTGCTTTCCCATAACTATATTTGCCCACACCTGCAAGATGTTGTGTCAGCGTCATTTTAGCCATCAGCCCGCGCATGGTCCAAAATCGGTTGTCACGGCTGTCGTATGCCCCCAAAATGCCCACTGCCGTCTGGAAATGCTTGCCCCACCCCACATCACCATCTGCAAGCTTCACAGAGTCAAGCACATGTTTTGCCGCCCCGGTTACTGTGTTGTCCGTATAGCGGAACAGCACTCGCCCGCCTGCTATCCAGTTGTTAGTAAATTCGTGCTGGGGCTGAAAATCAACGCGCAGCTGGTTCATTTTGTATGACAGGCGGAAGCCGTCATCGCTGTTGCCGGGTGTATAGTATGTGTAAGGATAATAGCGATAACTTACGCTCGTGTTAAGATAGGTGCGCTTGTCGCTACCGATGTAAAATCTGGGTGACACATAGGCGTTGACCTGATTGCGCAGAGTGTAAATAACCGCAAAGGTAACACTGCTCACACGGCGTTCATCTCCGGTAGGGAAATAGAAACCGCCTGCAGCACCCAAGCCCAGACTTGTCTCTGGAGAATAAGTCAACTGCGGAACTATGTACCACGATTGACCGAATGTCGTGCGAGCCAGAAGCGAGTCAATGAGATTCTTTCCGGCACCATAAAGCGCTACCGGAAAAAAAAGGAGGAAAAATATAAAAAACTTTTTTTTCAGACGGTCATTATCTCTTTTTCCTTGGCTGCCAGAACCTCATCAATTTTCTTGATGAATTTGTCGTGGATTTTCTGCATTTCATCCTCGGCATCCTTCTCAAGGTCCTCGCTCAAACCGTTCTTCACAAGTTTTTTGAGTTTCTCAATGGCATCACGTCGCGCATTGCGGACGCTCACTTTGGCGTTCTCGCCCTCACCGCGGCATTGCTTGACGAGCTGTTTACGGCGCTCTTCAGTCAAAGGCGGAATGTTGAGCCTTATGACTTCACCATTGTTAACCGGCGTGATACCGACTTCTGAATTGATGATGGCGCGCTCTATGTCGCCAATCATCTTGCGGTCCCACGGCTGGATGGCTATAGTGCGGGCATCGGGGGTGGTCACGGTTGCCACACCTGTCAGCGGAGTCAACTGACCATAATAGTCAACACGAATGCCATCAACAATTTTCACGTTGGCCTTGCCAGCGCGGATGTGAGCGAGCGTGTCGTCAAGAAACATCACCGCAGACTCCATAGCCTCTGCGGCTTGGTCTTGATATTGTTTTACTTCTTCCATAATATTATAATATTGTAGATTAGGTTATGAGTAGATTAGTTCGTCACGAGTGTTCCTATATTCTCGCCAGAAATCACACGCTTCAGATTGCCAAATACGTCCATGTTAAACACATATATCGGCATTCCGTTATCCTTGCACATAGTGGTCGCCGTGAGGTCCATCACTTTTAGGTTGCGGTTGTATATTTCATCATACGTTATATGCTCAAATTTTTTAGCCCCTGGATTTTTTTCAGGGTCTGAGTCATAAATACCATCCACCCTTGTTCCTTTGAGCATAACATCTGCCTCCAGTTCTATCGCTCGCAGGCTTGAGCCAGTGTCAGTAGTGAAATACGGAGAGCCTGTCCCGCCCGAGCAGATTACCACCTCTCCGCGTTCCAAAGCCTCAATGGCGCAATCCTTACTATAAAATTCTCCAATGGGTTCCATGCGGATTGATGTGAGTACACGCGTTTTTTGACCTATTGCCGTAGGCGCCGACGACAGGGCTAACGAATTAATGACAGTCGCCAGCATACCCATCTGATCGCCTTTGACCCTATCAAAGCCACGCGTTGCGCCGCTCATGCCGCGGAAAATGTTGCCACCTCCAATCACTATGGCGACTTGCACCCCAAGACCGCAAATTTCTTTTATTTGTTCTGCATACTGGCTAAGACGCTCAACGCTAATGCCGTGACCTTGAGCGCCAGCCAAAGACTCACCGCTTAATTTTAGCAGGATACGATTAAAATGCAACACCATTATATTTATTTATTTAACAATTTACTATTTAGAAATTTAACGCTTACAATTTCCTTTTAGCCATTTAGGCATTTTTCAACAAAATTTGTCCCACCTAATTCTCGCACGGCAGGCCACATTTTCTCCACATACGACTTCAAAGTCCATCTCGTCGCTCAATTCGGTACGCAGCAGCGATGCAGTCTGACCTTGTGTAATCTCATGGACATAGTTGATGTCGAAACGTGCCACGCGGTGTTGGTAGTGGAAATCAGGCTCTATTGTGTCAAGCAGCCACTCTACATATTTCATGCTATTGGTATGCCCGTTAAAGTCGATGTCAGAATACACGACCTTATGCTCGCCCACGCATTGCATCTCGGGCTTTACCGTCACTCTGGCCGGAGGCTCAATCTGCACCTTCTCGCCTGTAGCAAAAGTGGTGAACTCGGGGTAATTACGCAAATCAACCGGATGTCGGCTTGACATATCAATCAGAGCCCATTGCGAAGTGGCATAACCTATTACAGCGCCATCACCGCCCCGAACAACGAAATTACGAGTTGTGGATAACCTTCCGTAATCTTGTACCCACGTCTCAACACTCATCCACTCATATTGCTTTGGCAGCCTCTGCATTTCAACGGCAAGGCGCGACAAAACCCAAGTAACACCCCTGTCCATCATACCCATTGAACCAAAGCCGTTCTCTTGCGCTGCAAAACCTGCCACATTAAGCAGGTAACTCTCAAGGGCAACAAGGCGCAACTGCCCACGCAGGTTAACCTCTTGGGGCAAAATCTGAAACTTATATTGCTGATGTTTAGGTTGTAGTTCCATTGTTTTTATTTTTACGCAAAAATACAAAAACTATTTTAATTCATAAAACAATAGCGGTAACTTTATTCAAAAAAAAGAGAAAATGTATTTTTTTTGTAAAAAAGGTATTGCATTTAAGATTTTTTTTGTACCTTTGCTGCCGGAACGTAATGTTTTTGCGTCCTTTCAAGTTCTTATTACATAAGTTTAACTTTTTATTTGAAATAAAGCTTGATTTAAAACAGCCTTGTGCGCTAAATTGTTTTTGTGTGTACGCGTGCGTCGGCTATTAAATATGGCTAACTTTTAACAAACAGCAACGGCTAAAACTCATGAAAGTAAAATTTCAAATTCTCGCCACAATTCTCTTCTGCCTTATGCTTGGATATCAGCAAGCAAATGCCAATAGGGTGTTCAGACAGAGAATGAACCACAAAGGACTTTATTCTTCCACAAGTTTCACTGAAGAACATGGTGTATCTGTCTATGGAGGTATAGGTTATTACTATGGTGATATTGACCATCCGGGCATAGCCTTCAAAGACGGTTGGATTGAAAGAAACATGTGCTGGGGTGTACAGGCATCCTACCATTGGCGTCCGAAAGGATGGAATCCTCATATCAACTGGCGTTTCAGCGGATACGTGGGCAGGCTGTCTGGCGACAACAAAGACCTTCGTCCGATTAACTATCGCTCGTTCGACTCGTGGATTGGTGAACTATCTGCTGTAATCGAGTATTATCCGAGCAAAAAAGTCAAACTCGGAGGTTTCTTCCTGTTTGGTGGTGCCGGTGTTGTATATAGCCATTTGAACTACGACTTCAATTTCTTCAAACATGGCGGACCGGCTGTTGACAACTATCAAGGCGAGAGAAACTGCTTCGTGCCAGTTCTGCTTGTCGGACTGGGATATAACATCCGCATGGGCAAACACTTCAGACTCGGATTTGAAGTTTCAGGACATCAGGCCCTTGTGGACATACCTGCTATCAACCTTGACGGATATCCGTTCATAGGAAACAACGACTTCTACATCGGCAAACAATCTAAATGGCTTGACGGCTGGTTCTCGGCTGGCGTAAGACTCGTTTACCGTTGGGAAAGCAGCATCTGCCGCAGGTGCGACGATTAAAAAAAACTTACAACAAAATATTGTACACACAAAGAATTTAGACAATGTTTGGGGTGCTGTATTGCGGGAGCAATGTGGCACCATTTTTTTTGAGACACGGATATGAAAAAGACCTTATTACCATACCTTTCAGCGCTGCTGATATTCGTAGTGCTGTCGTGCATATACATGGCGCCGGAGTTCAGCGGCAAAATAATAGCGGCAAACGACAACCTAAGTTGGCAGGCGTCAGTACACGAATGCCAACAATACACCGAGCAGACCGGCAACTATAGTTTCTGGACAGGCTCCATGTTCAGCGGAATGCCTAACTATCAGATTGGCGGTGGTCAGACGGCCGCACAAAAGTGGCTTAAGCCGCTGTATGTCGTAACTCACTGGGGACAAAACCACAGTGCCGTGGTTAAGGTGCTGATTTACCTTATCGGATTTTTTATACTATTGGTGGCATTCGGTGTCAACCCGTGGCTTGCTATCGTTGGCGCAATAGCTATGGCGCTTAGCAGTTATTTCTTTATCATAATAGGTGCGGCACACAACTCTAAAACCTCCACGTTAGGGCTTATGGCTGCTGTTATTGGCAGTTTCTATCTCATATACCACGGGCACAGAATTTGGGGCGTGGTGCTGACAATGATTTTCGTCGCCACTGGCTTTTATCCGCACCCACAAATGTCTTACTACCTGTGTTTTATCATCGGCTTCATGTTTTTGGCAGAATGTGCCAACACCGTAATATCACGCGAATGGAAAAACTTTGCCATTTCAACAGCCTTGTTTGCAGCTGCGTTCATCGTCGGCTTCGGCACCGGCACGACAGCCACCATTGCCAACATGGAATATGCAAGCCAAACCATGCGCGGAGGACATTCCGACTTGGTGAAAGACACTGACGCCACAAACAAGACTAAAGGACTTGACCTCGACTATGCCACCGGTTGGAGCTACGGCATTGACGAGACCATGACACTGCTCGTGCCAAACTACATGGGCGGTTCAAGCCACTATAACGTGGGCTACAAATCAGACTTGAACCAAGAGATGCGAAAACAGGGCATTGACAAGAAAACGGCTGACAACTTTTGTAAAGCCGTGCCGACCTACTGGGGCACACAGCCTTTCACTGCCGGACCTGTTTACGCAGGCGCAATAGTATGCTTTCTTTTCATTTTGGGCATCATCATTGTCAAGGGTGCATACAAATGGGCGCTGCTTGCCGTAACACTGCTGTCAATCATGCTCGCATGGGGTCACAACTTCATGCCGCTCACACGACTGTTTTTTGATATCGTGCCGATGTATAACAAGTTCAGGGCCGTGTCGTCTATACTCGTAATTGCCGAAATAACCATGCCACTGCTTGGTTTTCTTGCGCTTAAACAAATCATGGAGGCCGATGACAAGCGCAAGTATGCAAAGCACGCATTGATTGCCGGCGGGATAACGGCAGCGGTTTGCATAGTTACGATGCTCGCTGGACTGGGCATGTCATTCACATCGCCAAACGACGCGCAATTGGAACAGTATTATCCGCAGTGGCTGATTGACGCTATAGTAAGCGAGCGCAGCTCAATGTTTTTTGCAGACTGCACACGCTCTCTGATTTTCGTGGCATTGTCAGCCGCATTGCTCTGGGCGTACACTAAATTCGACAAAGTAAACGGGAAAGTATTCGTACCACTGCTTGGAATGCTCGTCTTGGCAGACATGTGGACAGTTGACAAACGTTACATGAACGACGACAATTTCAGCAGCGCGACAACCGAAAAGAATTATTTCAGAATGCAGCCTTACGAGGAGTTAATCACTCAAGACAAAGACCCCAACTTCCGCGTTGTAAATCTTGCCACCAATACTTTCAACGACGCCCGAACATCTTACCGCCTCAAGTCGGTAGGCGGATACCATGCCGCTAAACTGCGCCGCTATCAAGACTTGATAGACGAGCATTTGAGCAAAATGCATTTGCCTGTTTATAATATGCTTAACACCAAGTACTTCATTGTGCCAGACCGAGGCAATGGCGCGCCTGCTGTACAGCAGAACCCTGAGGCTATGGGCAATGCATGGTTCGTTGACTCACTGTTTGTGGTTGAGGGGGCCAATGCAGAAAGTGATGCTCTAATGCAGCATGACCTGCGGCACACGGCAATAGTTGACACTGCTTTCAATAAATTCTTCAGCAGCGAATCTGCCTCACCCGATTATTACGCGCCTGCCACAGAAGACACAGAGGTCAGCAGCAACGACGCAAACATTACTCTCACTGCATACGCCCCTGATGTGCTCGAATACAAGTCAAGCAACGCCAAAGCAGGCACGGCTGTGTTCTCCGAGGTTTACTACCCATTCGGCTGGCACGCGTACATTGACGGCGAACCTGCCGAACACTTCCGCGTCAACTATATTCTGCGCGCACTCAACATTCCGGCTGGAGAACACATAATACGCTTTGAGTTCAGGCCCGAAAGCGTCAGAAAAGGAGACAATATCTCACTCGTGTTTATCATTATCATGTACATCACTATGGCGGGCGCAATCGCATACGCCATTGTTGAAGCCACACGACGCAAAAAGACAACCAACAGCTAATAACGTCAGCGCAACACGCTAATATAAAATAGGTGCTGAAAATGTCTGCAGGCTCAAACCAAAAAGCCGTAAGTGTTCACGGTAATACATGCAGGATGAAGAACCAATAATTTGCTTATGTCAAATGAAATAAGTATATTTGTAGTTAATAAACAATAAATCCTGCTATACCATGGACATACAATTTTTTGGCGCTGCCAAAGAAGTAACCGGCAGCAAGCACTTAATCACCACAAAATCAGGTAAAAAGATATTATTAGATTGCGGTATGTTTCAAGGCAAAGGGCTTGAAACGGATGCTATGAACCGCAATCTGGGCTTCAATGCCCGTGAAATAGACCATGTGATTCTCTCACATGCCCACATCGACCACTCCGGCCTTATCCCTTATCTCTACAAGAAAGGTTTCCGAGGTTCAGTCATCTGCACTCCCGCCACACGCGACCTGTGTGCGCTAATGCTACTCGATTCCGCTCATATTCAAGAACTTGATGCTAAATACTTCAACAAAAAACAGGAACGTCATCACCAATACCCGATGACATCACCCATCTACACAGCAGAGCATGCGCAGAAGTGTTTGAGCCTGTTCATTTCTGTGGCTTATGACCGGCGCTTCTACATTGACAACAACATAAGTGTGAAGTTTTTCAATTCAGGGCACATGCTTGGCGGCGCGATAGTATGCCTTGACATCAAAGAAAACGGGCACAAAACGCGTATCACATATACTGGCGACATAGGCAGGCCGAACAATCACATCCTATGTCCTCCACAACCTTTCCTGCAAACCGACTACCTCATCTGCGAATCGACCTACGGTAACCGCCTGCACCCCGAGCAAAAATCGGCAGAAGAAGAGCTGTTGGAGATTGTAACTGACACCTGCATACGCCGTAAGGGAAAACTTATCATACCCTCGTTCAGCATTGGCCGCACACAAGAAATCGTATATGTGCTCAACAGCTTATATAACGAGGGGCGGCTGCCCAAAATACCCATTTATGTTGACAGCCCGCTGTCTGTCAACGCCACAGAGGTTTTCCGCCTATACACCGACGACATGAACGAGAACGTTCGTGAACTGATGCACACCGACCCCGACCCATTCGGGTTCAACACGTTGCACTACGTCAGCCGTGCCAGCGAGAGCAAACGCCTCAACAATTCGCATGAGCCTGCCATCATCATTTCTGCCTCTGGCATGCTTGAGGCTGGACGAGTAAAACACCACGTGGCTAACCACATCGAAGACCCTTCTACCACAATTCTGATTGTCGGCTATTGCACACCAAGTTCACTGGGCGCAAGAATTCAGGAGCCAGGGCTAAAAGAAATATCCATCTTCGGCATCGTACATCCAGTGCGCGCACAAATAAAGAAAATAGAAGGATTTTCGGGGCATGGCGACTACAAGGAAATGATTGACTACATCCGTGAAAACCAAGACCCTGACAGAGTGGCACAAGTAATTATAGTACACGGAGAAGAAAATGCGCAATTAGAATATAAACAACACCTTGAGGACGCCGGCTTCAAA
Organism: Paludibacteraceae bacterium; assembly: GCA_017454915.1. Classification (GTDB taxonomy): domain Bacteria; phylum Bacteroidota; class Bacteroidia; order Bacteroidales; family Paludibacteraceae; genus UBA3747. The sequence continues at coordinate 24,389 of JAFTCC010000018.1, read as the reverse complement.
AATATCGTGATACCAAGCAAAGGTGAGAAAATCGAGCTACCCAACCCCAATGCCGTGTGAAAAAAAATCACTAACTTTGCAAACTTGAACGGTCATGCCTCGGTGTGTCCACAGCAAAGAGAATACAGTCATGTCTCAAATTCTAAACTTCTCAAATTCTAAACTTCTCAACCTCTTCTAAATGATAAAAAAACATATCCCCAATGCCATCACGTGCTGCAACCTGATTTGCGGATGCATTGGAATCACATTAGTTCTGTTTAATGGTGATCTTTTTGCCGGCTTTACGCTGATGATAGCCGCCTGCGTGTTTGACTTTTTCGACGGTTTCACAGCCCGCTTGCTTAACGTAAGCAGTCCTATAGGCAAAGAGTTAGACTCGCTCGCCGACGTCGTGTCGTTCGGCGTGCTGCCAGCCATGATGCTGGTCAGGTTGACACTGATGGACGGTATCTTTGCATTCCACGAATATGGAGATGGCTGCGACGACTTCTATGATGGTCTTGTTCTTACACCTATGATTTTGCTTGCCGCCGCTTTCCTCATCCCCGCCTTCTCGGCGTTGAGGCTCGCCAAATTCAATCTTGATGAGCGCCAGACCTCTGAATTTCTCGGACTTCCCACGCCTGCCAATGCCCTGCTATGGGGAGGCATGATAGCAACATATAATACACATCTACTCCAAAGCCCCTATATCTTCATCCTGTTAGCCGCCGTGCCGCTAACATGCTGGCTATTAGTGAGCGAAGTACCAATGTTCTCGCTCAAGTTCCACGATGCTAAGTGGGCAAACAACTGGCACCGCTACATATTCCTTGCAGGCATTGTGCTTCTTGCGGCAGTGCTGCAAGCCGATGCTTGGGCTTGGGTGATAGTGTGGTATCTCGTATGGAACGCCATTTATCAAATCGTGGAACAAAGACACAAAAAGTAAGAAACAAGCAGATGAGACTAAAAGTTTTAATCGTATTTTCTATTATTATTTATTCACTACAGGCACAAAAGATAGTGCCAATAAAATACGGACATTTTGAGAATTGGATAGTTCGCCACATACAAGAGTCCCGTCTGCTTGGCGGACAACTTCGTACGCTATACGCTATCGGTCCAACTGACACCATTGACGGCAACACGCCGTGGATACCCAAGGGAACACCATGGGCGACATCGAACGCCTATGCCAGCCCTGCAGGCATTGACAAAGGCAGCAATTCTGTTGTGCCCGAAAAACGCGGCAACGGAACGTGCGCCCGCATGGATGTCAAACTTGAAACAGTGAGGGCTTTTGGATTTGTCGATATTGAGGTTGTTGTGGCTGGCAGCATATTCCTTGGAAAATTGTACGAGCCCATAAAATCGACCAGCGACCCATACAAAAACATGGATATGGGCATCCCATACACCAAACGCCCGAAAGCATTGATATTCGACTACAAAGTCAATGTGTCGGACGAACAGACCATGACCAAGGCTTTGGGCATTAAACACAAAACAGTGCCAGGGCACGACATGCCAGAAGTGTTCGTGTATCTGCAAAAACGCTGGGAAGACAAAAATGGGAATATACATGCGCTGCGAGTGGGGACAGCAAGGTGGAGGTTCACAAAAACCGAAACAGAATGGCACAATAATTTCCGCCTGCCAATACGATATGGCGATATAACCAGCCTGACTGACTTCCGCCCTTATGAGAAACTGGGGTTTCCGTTCAATATGCGCAACTCAAAAGGAAAAATGACGCAGGTGATTGAAGAAGGTTGGGCTGATGCCGACGAAACACCGACCCACCTCGTGGTATTCATCAGTTCAGGATGCCAGCCGGCTTTCATCGGACACATAGGAAATACCCTGTGTGTGGATAATGTGAAATTAGAAGAATAAATAATCAGTAAAAACAAATAGAACAATACATTCATGTCCCAACTAACAGATGAAATACAACGCCGACGCACTTTTGCCATCATCTCACACCCTGATGCCGGCAAAACAACGCTGACGGAAAAACTGCTACTCTACGGCGGAGCAATACACGTGGCTGGAGCCGTAAAATCCAATAAGATACGCAAGACAGCCACGTCAGACTGGATGGAGATAGAGAAGCAGCGCGGAATTTCTGTCGCCACATCTGTTATGGGATTTGAATACCGCGGCTACAAAATCAACATCCTTGACACCCCGGGCCACCAAGACTTCGCTGAAGACACCTTCCGCACACTTACAGCCGTAGATTCTGTCATCATCGTTATTGACGCTGCCAAGGGCGTTGAGACGCAGACACGCAAGCTAATGCAGGTGTGCCGAATGCGCAACACGCCGGTGATAGTTTTCGTCAACAAAATGGACCGCGAAGGACGCGACCCGTTCGATATAATGGACGAGGTGGAAGCTGAACTCGGCATCAAAGTGCGCCCGCTGTCATGGCCAATAAGCATGGGGCAGACATTCAAAGGCGTGTACAATATCTACCGCAATACGCTTGACCTGTACACGCCTAACAAACAAGTCGTTACCGAATCCTTTCAGGTAGATGTCAACAGCGATGAACTCATTAATCACATCGGCGAACGCGACACTGCCAAGTTGCGCGAAGACCTCGAAATCATCGAAGGCGTGTACCCCGAATTTGATGTGAAGCGATATTTAAGCGGAGAATTAGCCCCTGTGTTCTTCGGCTCGGCGCTTAACACTTTTGGCGTGCGGGAACTTCTTGACTGTTTCGTCGAAATCGCCCCATACCCCCAGCCTATCGAAGCTGTAGAACGCACCGTCAACCCTCTGGAAGAAAACTTCACGGGATTTGTGTTCAAGATACACGCCAACATGGACCCTAATCACCGCAGTTGCATAGCCTTTGTGAAAATATGCTCCGGTAAATTTGAGCGCAACGTCTATTACAAGCATGTGGGGCAAGACAAAATGATGCGTTTCAGCGCACCAACGGCATTCATGGCGCAAAAAAAGGAAACCGTTGACGAAGCATACGCCGGAGACATAGTCGGACTGCCTGACACCGGCAACTTCAAAATCGGCGACACACTGACGGCAGGCGAGATGCTTCACTTCAAGGGCTTGCCCAGCTTTTCACCGGAAATGTTCAAATACATAGAAAACGCTGACCCCATGAAGCAGAAGCAGCTTGACAAGGGCATTCGCCAGCTGATGGACGAAGGAGTGGCACAGCTGTTCGTCAACCAAGCCAACGGACGGAAAATAATTGGAACTGTGGGACAACTTCAGTTTGAAGTCATACAATATCGTTTGGAACACGAATACCAAGCCCTATGCCGATGGGAAAACATACACCTCTATAAAGCCTGCTGGATAGAGAGCGACGACGAGCAGCAACTCGACAACTTCAAGAAACGCAAAGCACAGTACATGGCTTTCGACAAAGAAGGCCGCGATGTGTTCCTCGCCGAGTCAAATTATATGCTGCAAATGGCACAGCAAGACTTTGAACACATTCGCTTCCACTTCACCTCGGAGTTCTAAGGGTAAAGACTCACGTTAGGCTGGCTATGTTTACTAGTTTTACTAGTTTTACTAGTCTGGCTAGTCTGGCTAGTCTTACTAGCCCTATTTACCCTACTTTACTTCGGCCAGTAGAACTTCCAGCCGTCAGTTGACGTGCTGCTGAACAAGGCCTTGCGGTCTGCAGCGGTGTAGTCAGGGAAGAACGTAAGCCCTGTCAGCGTTGCCACACTATTAACACTTACGATACCATTTTGCACGCGCACATTCTTGTTGTCATTAGTAAAGACAAATGCCAGCGCCATACGCTTTGAGCCGTTACACCTCAAAACAACTTTGTAAAATCTGTCGGGCACAGGCACTCGGTGGCTCTGCCCTATTTTGCGCGCCTTGTTTACATCGTTGAACAATGGCCCTGCCACTATGTGCAGCGTATCGCCCAGCTGCGCCCATCTGCGGCATGCCATTTCAAGGTCGTTCCACACGCCATCATTGAGCGCATGAATCTGCGGACAGATGTTGCTCATATAGAAGCAATCTGTCATGGCCTGCAGACGCCATGTGTTGTCGGCAGCGGGGCACAAATGCCCACGATCGTAGCCCGAATCTTTGTAGTCGTAATAAGCAGCTGCTGTGGCGGTGGGCAGTTGGGGATCTTGCTCAAAGCGCGTCCCTTTGCGCGACACGACTGGCGCAAGGCGGTCAGCAGTGAGAGTCCATGCCACATAGTTGGCGATATTATGCCTGGTGTCAAATGCGACAACATACCCTGTGTGCTCAATAAGTAATTCATCGTTTGACGCTGTTGTGCGTAGTGGCAAGCCATATTGATAACCTTGCCGCTCGTCTGTGCCCGTTCCTTGTGCACTCGACGGTACACAAGACACAGAAAACAAAGCAAGGCAAACAAGCAGCAAAGCCGACATAAAATGTCTACATCTCATCATTTTTCCCTTATAAAAATGCTTATCGGAGTGCCATTAAAGTTCCACCATGAGCGAATTTTATTCTCCAGAAAACGCCTATATGGCTCTTTGACGTATTGCGGCAAGTTGGCAAAGAACACAAATGTAGGAATTTGAGTGTTTGGCAGTTGCGTGCAATACTTGATTTTTATGTACTTACCCTTATTTGCAGGTGGTGGATATGCCTCTATCAGCGGCAGCAGTTGAGCATTAAGCTGGGCAGTAGGCACTTTGCGCTGCTTGTTTTCATAAACCTGCATAGCCGTTTCCATAACTTTGAAAATGCGCTGTTTTGTGAGTGCAGAAGCAAAGATAATGGGGAAATCTGTAAATGGTGCCAAGCGTCCACGGATGGCGTTCTCATAGGCTTTTATGTCTGCATTTGACTTACTTTCCACCAAATCCCACTTGTTAACGCACACCACCAGTCCTTTTTTGTTGCGCTGTATAAGTTGGAAGATGTTGAGGTCTTGAGCCTCAATGCCTCTTGTGGCATCCACCATAAGCACACACACATCACTGTTTTCTATTGCGCGGATGCTTCGTATGACAGAGTAATACTCAAGGTCTTCATTGACTTTGGCTTTTTTGCGAATGCCGGCAGTATCCACGAGATAGAAATCGCGCCCGAACTTGTTGTAGCGCGTATAGATGCTGTCGCGCGTTGTGCCTGGAATATCCGTCACCACTGTCCTTTCCTCACCGATGAAGGCATTGAGGATTGACGACTTGCCGGCATTTGGGCGGCCCACAATAGCGAATTTAGGCAGTTCATCATCGACGTCATTGACTGTTTCGTTAGGCAATTTTTCCACAATCGCATCGAGCAGTTCGCCGGTACCAAGGCCGTTGACAGCGCTGAGTATAAACGGGTCACCAAGTCCGAGTTTATAAAATTCTGCCAACGCATATTGCTGGTCAAAAGTGTCGCACTTATTTACTGCCACTATGACTGGTTTGGGACTCCGGCGCAAAATACCGGCCACTTCCTCGTCATAGTCCGTCAGTCCGTTTTCACCGTCAAGCACAAACAGCACGACATCACATTCATCTATTGCAAGCTGAACCTGACGCTTTATTTCCGACTCAAACACATCGTCGCTCTTCACTACCCAACCGCCGGTGTCTATGATGGAAAACTCACGACCGCACCACTCTGTCTTGCCATACTGACGGTCGCGGGTTGTGCCGGCGGTATCGCTTACTATCGCCCGACGGCTCTTTGTCAGGCGATTAAAAAGGGTCGATTTGCCCACATTGGGCCGCCCTACTATTGCTACAATATTTGACATTGACTTATTAAATCTACGGAGTTAGGGAGTTAATGGAGATATATTATTTCACACTTATTCTTATTCTATATAAGTTTCTAACGGATTTTTGACAGCATGAATTCCATCTTTTAATCGCTCCACATTGAAGTTTATTACGTATCCAAGCTCACAATGTGTCAATCGCAAATATGTAAATAAATCTACGGAGTTAGGGAGTTAATGGAGATATATTATTTCACACTTATTCTTATTCTATATAAGTTTCTAACTGATTTTTGACAGCATGAATTCCATCTTTTAATCGCTCCACATTGAAGTTTATTACGTATCCAAGCTCACAATGTGTCAATCGCAAATATGTAAACAATTGTTTTTCAAAAAGTTTTTTATACTCACTGACACTTTTTAGTTCTAATATTACTTTATCGTCGACAATAATATCCAAACGGAGATTAGTATGAAGAATGCTTCCTTTATAATATACAGGCACAATTTGCTGTCTTTTAACTGTAAAGCCTTTGTCAAATAATTCTTTGCATAGAGCTTCTTCATAGATACTTTCTAATAAGCCTGGCCCTAACTCATTATATACAGAATAGGCGCATTCCAGGATTTTGTATGTATATTCTCTATCCAAAATTACTATTAAAAGGGCTCCAAAACTCCCCAAACTCCGTAGAAATAATTTTGTAAATCCACCTACAGCGTCAAGGCGAACAGGGTGTTGCCATTGATTATGTCGAGGATGGTGAGCAGGATATGCATTGCCGGCACAGCGAGAAGGGTGCTGTCAAGCCTATCAAGCACACCGCCGTGCCCGGGTATCAGGTTACCAGAATCCTTCACACCAAGCGTACGCTTGAAGAGCGACTCCGTCAAATCACCAAGCGTGCCAAACACAACTATAACTTCGGCAAATAGCATCCACATCCACACGCTGTATTCGGGCATCACGAGAGAGCAGAGCCATCCTGTGAGCAGCGACATGACAGCACCACCCACAAAGCCTTCCCACGACTTGCCGGGCGACACGCGCGGTATCATTTTGTGCTTACCAAGCATGGTGCCGAATAGGTAAGCCCACGTGTCGTTAACCCAAATGGTGACAAACACCGCAAGCAGCAGTAGCGGTTTGTTGTAAAGTGAGCACAACAGAGCGAATGGATAAGCGATTACTACCTGGCCTGCAACAAAATATGCTATGGAACGCACGGGGTTTTCACGCTTGCCGAATATCTGATAAATTACAAAACCTGCTATGAACATAGGATAAGCCACTTCAAGCACTGCCACCGCCCATGGCATAGGATAGTCGCCTTCCTGCAAAAGATATTCACCCACGAACAACAGCAAGCCGCCAAGCATGCCGACCCACGGGCCGACGTCTGCCTGATGTTTGTCGTTAGTCAGGGTGTGAAACTCACGCACGGCGAGCATCATCAACAAGGAGAACAATATGCCGAAAGGCACTGACGACGGCACAAGCAATGCGCCTATTATCAATCCTACGAACACTGCACCAGAAATAGTGCGAACAACGATATTAGGGAGTTGCATATCTAAGTTATCTATTATTGTTGCTGCATTTACATTGCAAAGTTACGAATTATTAGGGACATACGCAAACAAGAAGGCACGACCTTATAAGCCGCGCCTGCCTGATAATTATTACTATGAAAAATTATTTGCGGATTTTGAGAGCGCCTTTAACACCAGCTACGCGTACTACATATACACCTGCGGGCATCTGGCTCATGTTGAAGTCTTCGCTTGTCGAAGCAACCATTTTACCAAGAGCGTTGAAGACAGACATTTCGCGGCGAGCCTCGTTGAGGATTACGTTACCATTGTAGCGAACGCCAGCCTCAGCCATGGTTTCTTGAATGCCAGTGGTGTAAAGACCTTGGATTTCTATACCAAAGATGTTGATGGTGTTAACAGATACTTTGATAACTACGTCTCCTGCGAGGTAGTTTCCTGCAGGCAGGTCAACTTCTGCAATGTAACCGGGACGCATTTTGTGACCGTTTTTCTTACCACTCTTAAGTATTTCAACGGGTGTACCGCCCTTGACGCTAACAGAAACACCACGGTCGCTATCACCATTGGGTTGGAAGTAGATTCTCACTTTACCACCGGTGCAAACGAAAGCGCCGAGTTCCAATGAGCAGTTGGACGCTATTTTCAGCATTGAACCCACTTTCATGTATGTGGAGTCTGTGGCGGGGTTTGTGCCGGTGCCGCAGAGGTCAGGCATAGGAATTTCCATACCATAACTGTCTTTTACGTTCCATGCTATTTCAGACTCAGTGTTGTCTGATTTGAGGAAACCTTTGATGACAGTACCATTGCTGAGAGTCATGGGAGCGGTGCTGGTAGCGGGAGGATTGACGCTCTTGTCGCCATCTTTCTGGAAGTCAATGTAGTTGCAGTTGCCTTCTACACTGATGAATGTTGCCAGTTCACTTGATTGTGCGCTCATTCCCATAGCGAAGAGAACAGCTGCTGCGAGAGTAAAAAGTTTTTTCATAAGCTTATAAATTTTATTGGTTAATAGATTTTGTTTCCTAACTTATTTTGTAACTTACGTCAACGCAAAGTTATTACTTTTTTTTCATACTGCAATATCTTTAGTGCCGCAATTTGTGGAAATTTTGACGGAATAGATATTTATTTTGGTTGAACAAAAAATATTACTTATATGTCGTTCCGTTATACTGCCCAGCCGTGCATGCTTCCACGAGGCTGTTGATATAGACTTCCACGTACGTGTATCCGTCAGGATTAAGGTCGTTGGCTGTTTTCCCAGCTGGCACATTAGCCGCAAACCAGTCGTCAGGTATTCCGTCCTCATTGCTGTCCACGGGTGCCGGCAGGCTGTTGTAAGTCGGGTATGCGCCTTGGTCAGCAACCTTGTCAAGAATGCCCCACCGGCCTGTTACTGAACCCTTGAAGTGGCTGCGGCCTGTCATCAGCTCTTGCGCCAGACGAGTGTCCACGGCATCACGTTTGAGGTTGGCTCCGCCGTATGCTGCCACAACCATCATTAAGTTCGTGGTGGGGTTGGTCTTGGGGTTAACGGGATGCTGTGGTATGGGTTCGTGGGCATAGGGCTGCGATTGCTTCACGTTTTTCTTTTTCACTCCGTCCTTATAGTCCACCATGCTCCAGTCGTCGCCCTCAGGGATATCTGCGCCAAACACATAGTTTTCAGCGATGTAGTACTGACCATGGCCAAACGACTTGATGCTGTCAGGCCATTTTTCGGTTTCAATGTCAACCTGAGTTATGCGGAATTTCTTTTTCGGGTCGGTGCCCATGCCAGCCTTATACACATTGCCGACGATGTTGTAGTGCCCATCCATTTCACCGCCATAGCAGGAATTATTACCCCAGTTGAAAATTACATTATTGCGGAAGTCCATCCGCTCCTCGGTTACGTTGTTCCACCGAGTCCATTTCAGTCCATGACGATAAAAACCGTTAAGCCTCGGGTTACGCGACAGGTGGTTGGCAAGCAGATTATGGTGGAATGAAGCGTTTTCTCCGCCCCAGATGCCGCCATAGCCATGTGCGCCTTTTGAGTGCCCAGCCTCACACAGGCTTTCGGCTATATAGCACCACTGCATAGTGAAGTTTTTGCAGTAGTAGAACGACACGCACTCGTCAACCGACCATGACATGGAGCAGTGGTCAATAATCACGTTGGTCAATCCTCGTCCGTTAAGCGCATCCACAGCGTCGCCACTGCCGTCGCCAAGGCTCTCATTGCCAGGGCGGAAACGCATATAACGCATGATTATATTGTCAGCGCCAAGTGTAACTTCTTGGTCTGCAATGCATATACCATCGCCTGGAGCGGTCTGACCGGCTATAGTGAGGTCACCTTGTTTGATTGAGATTTTGCGTTTCAAATGTATTACGCCCGATACTTTGAACTCCACGATACGCGGATAATGCTGGCTGACAGCCCAACGGAATGTACCTACATCCTTTACGTCGCCGTCTTCAAGGCTGGTAACATACAGCACTTTGCCGCCGCGTCCGCCGGTGGTATATTTGCCGCCACCCTCTGCGCCGGGGAAAGCCAACGTTTGACCAAAAGAGTAAGCAACTGCCGTCATTAGGCATAAAATGAGGCTAAAAACACGTTTCATGATATCTCGTTTTGTTAATAATTTGTTTTTCCGGTCTTTAAGATTAAACTGGTTTCTCTAGTCATTCTAGGTTTACTAGTTACAATAATTTTGCCAAAATTATGAATTTTGCTGCAAACGGGCAAATTCCTGATGTGTAAAAATTGACAAATTTCAGTCCATCATCATGCCCGAGTTGTTTGCCAACTGCATCATTTTATCGTATTCTTCAGGGGTAAGGTCTTGATAATAATAGAGAGACGGATTTACATGATGTCCGTTAAGTATAACCTCATAGTGCAGGTGTGGTCCTGTTGACTTTCCTGTGCTGCCTACCAGTCCGATGACATCGCCTCGGGTAACCTGCTGTCCGCGTTTTGCGATTATTTTGCTCAGATGCGCGTATCTTGTCACATATCCATAGCCATGGTCAACGTCAATGCAGTTGCCATATCCGTGGTTAAATCCTGCTGCTATAACTTTTCCGTCGCCAGTTACGTACACGTCTGTTCCTTTGGGCGCGGAGAAGTCCATACCAGTGTGCATGCGTTTGGTATTGTAGATGGGGTCGATGCGTACGCCGTAGCCCGATGCCATATATTTCAGGTCTTTGTTAAGAACAGGCTGTATGCTTGGGATATGTCGCAGCCTGTCTGCGTTGTTTTTTGCCAAATCAGCAAGTTCGTCGTATGATTTTGACTGCACGTAAAGCTGCTTCTTGATTTGCTGGACATGTTCGTCCACTTTTTTTACGAGCGCGCGGCTGTCACGATCCTCAAGGTTGGTGTAGAACGAGCCTTGACTGGCGGACGTCCTGACTTCGGCCGGTATAGGCTCCGCCTGATATATTACGCGATAGAGATTGTTGTCGCGCTGCTGAAGGTCTGATAACACAAGCTGCATTCCCTTAAGGTCATTGTCTAGCCGTTCATAGCCAGCCTTCATCTTTCGCACATCAGAGCGCAGTTGTTTTTCGCGCGGAGAGGGGAACAACGCCAAAAAAAGGAAGAAAAACAGAGCACCGCTGAACACGCTTGAGAGCAGGTAAAACAACACTCTGCCCACACGCTGCCAAAACGTGTAAACAACCGGCTCATAATTTAGCGTTTCAGGGTTATATCTGAAGTGCTTCTTCATTTCTTCATTTCTTCATTTTTCAGTTCAAGCAACACAACATTTTCGATATGGTGTGTATGTGGGAACATGTCAACCGGCTGCACCTTCATCACTCTATACTTTGCGTCAAGCATTGCAAGGTCTCGAGCCTGCGTTGCGGGGTTACAACTTATGTAAACTATTTTTTTAGGTTCCGTCCGCAAGATGACATCAACCACGTCTTCGTGCATTCCTGCCCTCGGCGGGTCAGTTATGATTACGCCAGGATGCCCGTGTCCACGCATGAACTCTTCGGTTAGCACGTCTTTCATGTCACCTGCAAAGAACTCTGTATTCTGCAATCCGTTGAACATTGCATTGGCTTTGGCATCCTCTATGGCTTCTGGTACATATTCTATGCCAATAACTTTTTTAGCGCGTTTAGCCACGAACTGCGCGATAGTTCCCGTGCCGGTGTATAAGTCATAGACCAATTCACTGCCTGTGAGCCCTGCATATTCGCGCGCCACACAATAGAGTTTGTACGCCTGCTCGGAGTTGGTCTGGTAAAAAGATTTGGGACCAACCTTAAACTGCAGGTCCTCCATGGTTTCTATTATGCAGTCCGCGCCATAAAAATTATGGACTTCCAAATCCCCTATTGTATCATTAGCCTTGGTGTTGACCACATAGTTGAGCGACACTATTTCAGGGAACTGCTCTTGTAGCATCGCAAGCAATTTCTGGCTCTTTGTGTTGTCTTGCTCACCAAACGCCATGGTCAGCATAACCTCGCCGCGACTGTTGGTGCGTATCACCATCGTGCGCAGCAAACCGGTCTGCGAGCGCAAGTTGAAAAAGCTATAACCGTGCTGCAATGCGAAGTCCTTTATACAATTGCGGATGCGGTTGTTGATGTCGTCCATCAGCAGACATTGTTTAATATCAAGCACTTTGTCGAACATTCCCGGAATATGGAATCCTAATCCGGGTTCTGCTGGTGCTGGCTGCCCGTCTGCAGTCTGTGTCATTTCATTCCACGGACGCCATCTGCGATCCGAAAATGTGAACTCCAACTTATTGCGATATGCGTATTGCCGCTCCGAACCAATGATAGGGCTTATTTTTGGCAATTCCACTTTGCCTATGCGTGTTAGCACATCTTCAACTTGTTTCTGTTTATAATACAGCTGCTTGTCATAAGGCAATATCTGCCATTTGCAACCTCCGCAATCACCAAAATGCCTACACTTGGGCTCAAGGCGGATGGGTGATGGCACAAGCAGTTTGTCAACCCTCGCCTCCATGTAGCTGTGTTTCTTCTTGGTAACCTGAAGGTCGCACACATCACCAGGAACTGCCAAAGGGACAAAAACCACGCAGTCGTCCACCTTGGCAAGCGCCTTGCCTTCTGCCGCCACGTCGGTTATTGTTATGTTTTCCAACAAAGGAAGTTTTTTCATAGCATTAATCACTAAAAGGATTTTTAAAGTAATCAGAGTATTCTAAATAATCTGAATAATCTGAGTATAACACTCAGAAAAACCTAAAACAATACCATTTCTGTCGCCGGCTGCACACGCTGTTCTCCTGTAAGCATATTCTTCAATGTTACCTTGCCGTCGATGAGCTCCTGCTCACCTACGATAGCCACGTATGGTATATGCTTGTTGTTCGCATAGTTCATCTGCTTTTTCATTTTAGCCGGTTCGGGATATACCTCAACATTTATTCCGCTGCTACGCAATAACTTGGCTATTTTCAAGCATTGTTTCAATTCTTCTGTTCCCATGCTGACAAGCAGAACTTGCGTGGAGTCACCCATATTGTCAGGATAAAGATTGAGTTGATTAAGAACATCGTAAATTCTGTCAGCTCCAAAACTTATGCCTACACCACTAACTCCTTGAAGGCCGAAAATGCCGGTCAAGTTGTCATATCTGCCCCCACCTGTAATAGAGCCAATTTCGACGTCCAATGCTTTGACCTCAAAAATTGCGCCAGTGTAATAGTTCAGTCCGCGTGCGAGCGTCAGGTCAAGTTCTGTATTAAGTTCTACCCCCGCCTCACTGCACAATCCGAAGATCTGCTCTAATTCATCAAGTCCCTTCAGCCCTGTTTCAGAATTTGCGAGCACATTACGCAAGCTTTCAATTTTTTGTTCATTGCTTCCCGTGAGCGCCAAAATAGGCTGCAGGGCCGTCACCCCCTCCTGACTTATGCCGCGGCTGAGGAGTTCCTCATTCACCTTGTCCAGCCCTATTTTGTCCATTTTGTCTATCGCCACTGTTATATCTACAATTTTGTCAGGCTGACCAATGATTTCCGCTATGCCGGCAAGCACTTTCCTGTTGTTGATTTTCAGACACACCCTGATGCCCAACCTTTTATACACCTCTTCAACAATCTGAATAAGTTCAAGCTCATTGACGAGGCTATCGGATCCCACCACATCCACATCACACTGATAAAATTCGCGGTACCTGCCTTTTTGAGGTCTATCGGCACGCCACACAGGCTGAATCTGATAGCGGCGGAAAGGGAACTGAATTTGCTCCCTGTTCTGCACCACAAATCGCGCGAACGGCACAGTAAGGTCGTAGCGCAGTCCCTTGTCGCTCACGCGGTTGGCAAGGCGTATGCTGTTGCGAGACAAGAGTTCCTCATCGGTGAGATGCTGTGCCCAATCGCCCGAGTTGAGAATCTTAAAAAGCAGTTTGTCGCCCTCTTCGCCATACTTGCCCATCAATGTTGACAGGTTTTCCAGCGATGGGGTCTCTATCTGCTGGAAACCGAACAGGCGAAACACCGACTTAATGGTCTCAAAAATATAGTTGCGGCGCGACATCTGCTCGGGAGTGAAGTCGCGCGTACCCTTGGGTATCGACACTTGGCTCATATCTAAGTGTTGTTAATTGTTAAACAAGGTATTGTAAATTATCTCAACGGCTCCGAGATTTTCAGTTACATAATCACCTGCCAGTTTCCCGTATTGCCGTGGATTTTCAAAATAGATGTCAAGCTGCCGCTCAAGTTGCTTGTAGTTTTTTACGCTTGCTCCGCCGCCGCATTCTATCAGCCCGAGAGCCTCGCGGAATTTTTTGCACTTGGGTCCGAACACCACCGGCACACCATATACGGCTGCCTCAAGAGTATTGTGTATTCCGGCTCCAAAGCCGCCGCCAATGTATGCTACCGTGGCATACTGATAAATACTTGACAGCATGCCTATTGTGTCAACCACAATAACGTCATTGCTGTCGATGTTCAACATCGAGGCCCGCGTAAAACGCGTGAACCGTCCGTGAAATCTATTGAAAATATCGTGCAGGTGCTGCTCATGGATTTCGTGGGGCACAAGCACGAGTTTTACGTTATGGCTTCTGCAATATTTAAGCAGCAGTTGTTCGTCTGCGCTCCACGTGCTTCCTGCCACCAGCGTGGGGCTACCTGCCACAAACTGCTCTATCTGCTGTATGGGCGCGGCGTTAGATGCTATTTGCGCCACTCTGTCGAAACGAGTATCACCGCTAACAACCACATTCTCAATGCCATACTTGGCAAGCAAGTCGCGCGAAGCCTCATCTTGGACAAACAGTTTGTCAAAATAACGCAGGTTACGCCTATAAAACCCGCCATACCACTTAAAGAACAGTTGGCTCTTGAGGAAAATAGCTGAAATAAGATATGTAGGTATACGCCTTTTGTGCAGTTCGCGCAAATATGCCGGCCAGAACTCATACTTGATGAATATCGCCATTTTGGGACGGACAAGGTCTAAAAACTTGCTTGCCTTTTTAGGTGTGGCAAACGGCAGGTAAGCCACTATGTCCGCCTTGTCGTAGTTTTTGCGCAGCTCATACCCCGAGGGCGAGAAAAACGTCAGCAGGATTTTATATTCCGGATGTTCCTCTTTAAGTCTTTCTATGATAGGTCTGCCCTGCTCAAACTCGCCGACAGACGCTGCGTGAAACCAGATGTACTGCGCTCCTTCCACGATTTTGGCAGAAATCTGCGCCATAGCCTCCTTCTCGCCTTTGCAGAGCAATTTAGCCTTGTGGTGGTTGAAAAAAGCCGCAAGTCGCAGCAGCAGGAAATATATGCGTGTAAACATGTTACAGTCGTTTTTTGCTTACTGTGGTTTGAAATTCCTTCAAATAGAAAGGTTCGTAATATGCCATCTTGGTGCCCATCAGCGGCTGCGCATCCTTGTCTGCCTTAAGTGCTTTTATGGCATTTTGGGCTAACGGCACCACATCAGGCGCAAAGCGGGCATTAGGGTGAGAAATAACATTTTGGCACTTGCCCGAGCCGTTGCCCGCAAAAATCACCACACCACGTTCCAACTCGTCATGAAAAGAGCCTGAATCTATAATCACGGGATTCACATCTCCGATGCGGTGCAGCGATGGTGTGAACAACGCGGCATACACTTCCATGCGTCGAGCGTCAATCATTGGGCACAGCAAGGCGTTTTCGGCATTTTCCACTCCAGCGCAAATCAGTTGCAGCGTGCTGATGGGCACAAAAGGGATGTCCCATCCGAAACACAGCCCCTTCGCAGTTGACGCGCCAATGCGCAATCCAGTGTACGACCCTGGGCCTTCGCTCAAAATCACCCTGTCGGGAACAACGCCGCAGTCCGCAAGCACATCGCGTATCATGGGGCTAAGGCAAGAGGCATGGTTGCGCATATCCGGTGACACGCGTCCGCACAGCAACTTGTCGTCGCCAAACACCGCCACCGAACACACATCGGTAGCCGTATCTATCGCAAGCGAATATGTCATGTGGAACAAGTTCTAAACAAACTTGGCGGCTATGGCGTCAGCGATTGCCTTCATGCGCTCTGGAGCCAGCTGTAGTTTGGGATTGCGGAAGTTAAGGTCGCCTTCTTGGCGCAGCGGCACCAGATGAACATGCACATGCGGCACCTCCATACCCAGCACTGCAACGCCAATCCGCTTGCAGTCGATGGCAGCCTTTTGAGCTTTAGCGACACGTTTGCAGAACACCATCATGTCGGCAAGCATGTCGTCGTCAAGGTCAAAAATATAGTCAGCCTCGGGCTCCGCAAGTTTAGGCACGACGAGCGTATGCCCCTCAGCCAATGGATTGATGTCAAGAAAAGCGTAGAAACGCTCATCTTCGGCTATCTTGTAGCTCGGGATTTCACCATTTATGATGCGTGAGAATATCGTCATTTCGGCAAATTATTATTCAAGGGTTATTTCAAGCACTTCAAGTTGGAACGCACCCGCAGGGGCGTTCACGGTAGCGATCTCACCCACTTTTTTGCCTATCAGGGCTTTCGCGATAGGCGTGCCTATTGCAATCTTACCCTCACGGAAATTGGCCTCGGCTTCAGATACGAGCGTGTATTTAACCTCTTGGTTGGTTTTGTGGTTGAGCACGCGCACCGTGGTCAGTATCTTAACCTCTTTGGTTGAGATTTTGCTTTTATCGATAATTCGGCTGTTCATAATCAGATCCTTGAGCTGCGAAATCTTGAGTTCAAGCAGTCCTTGCGCCTCACGTGCTGCGTCATATTCCGCATTTTCGGAGAGGTCGCCCTTTTCCCTTGCTTCTGCTATTGCGGCACTTATGCGCGGCCGTTCTACGCTCTCAAGTTGCCGGAGTTCGTCCTTAAGTTTTTTCAAACCCTCGGCTGTCAAATAATTTACTGCCATATCTTTTATTTTTTATGTTATTTTTTCCAAATTCAAAAAAGGACGTCAGGCAGTTTCTCAACTACCCAACGTCAGTGTAACCTAAACCTTAACTATGAAAAAATAGTTATTTTTCTTTTAGCGTGGCAAAATTAGTCATTTTTGTGAATATAACAAAATTTTTTCGCCTTTTTTTCAAAAAAACTTTCATTTCAGGTAAAAAAGGACTATTTCATGCGGATTAATTCATGCTATTCCCCTGCCCCGTCAAATTCTTCATTATTGTCTTTCCAAGCCTTGTAGCGCTTTGCCAGCAGTCCCAAAAAACTGCTTATCCTATCTCTTGAGGCTCTTGTTTCATCATTGAGCTTTCCTGTCCGCTCGAGTCCCATCGACAGATATATAAAAGTGATGCACATCTCAATGTCGCCCATGGTCGCCGGCTTCGCGCTGCGGCTCTTTAGTATTGTAACCAATCCTTCAACTGCGCGCCAAGCCATGTTATATTCTACGTCCTTGCCAAGTCTTAGTAGCATAAGGTGCAGTTCCTCCACTTCAAGCAGTGTGTTAGCCACCATAGGCAAGTGCCCTTGTTCGCGCAGCCCCTCCTTAAGCATCATGTTAGCAATGTCGGCATACCACGTTTTGAGTTCTCTAATATGCTCGTCATCTACTTGAGCGGCATCTTTTTGCGCCATTTCATTGCGGTTCGACGCAATCATATAGGCAGCCAAGCGGTCGGAGTCAAAGTTAAAAGCCCTTGCCAAATCCTCCACCAACCACATATAAAGCACATACTGGCAGATATTTTCCTTTTTAAGTTTTGATGCGGTAAACATTTCGAAATACGAATTACACAACAAAATTACGAAATTTTATGCACTCGGCAAAATCCGTCGCTCTTATGCGCATTGCCAATTAAAAAGAAATCACTAACTTTGCAGCCGAAAACAAAAGGTTATCGGATGCGTCCCGCCCGTCCGGAAACGCATTAACACATGACGCTGATACGCAATCACTTGCGGACGTCATGCGACAAAAACAGGAAACATGCCGCAAACACATCAAAACCAATTTGCGTACCAACAAGGGACAATAGAATTTGTTACCGTTTCGGCGCAGTTATGCCGACTTCTTGAAAACTTACCAGACAGAGCCACCCTTATGCGCCAGCTCAAGGTCATACTTCCGCTGCTTTACATTAAGGGGCAACTTGTTGAGTGCCCGTCTGACACAGTTGATGCTTATCTTGAGCAGTTTGTCTTTGAAGCTGACTACGAGTCGCTCAGGCTTCAGTTACAGACGCTATTGGGTGAGCACGATGCCTTTCTTGATTCTTTCCACCCCGACATGGCTTTCACACCCGAGCCGCCGGCTGCCGAGATTTCAGAATATCTTGCCGACATTTATCAGGAACTGAAAGATATGGCTGGCAATTTTCAGACCGGGGACGAAGACATAATGACCTGCGCCGTAGTGGCAGCCATCGAAGCCATGCGGCAGCACTGGGGACGCAAACTCCTGAGCGCGCTTGCCGCCCTGAACGCCATCGAAGACACCGACAATGAGGACGAGAACAAAAGCGGCGACGAGGACGAGGAGGGAAACGGCAACGACGCTAACATGTTTGACAAAATTTTCAATCACAATAAATAAACTTATGTATCAAAAACGTATTACACGCGAAGAATTAGATTTACTGCCATCTGCTTCTTTTGAGGGCCGCATAGTGGTCGTTGACACACCTGAAGGCGTGTTGCCTGCCACTGAAGAATTGAGCAAAGCAGATACCATAGGCCTTGACACCGAGAGCCGGCCGTCGTTTCAGAGGGGTGTGTTCCACCCTGTTTCATTGCTTCAGCTCTCAACCATGGACACCTGCTACCTGTTCAGGCTCAACAAAATCGGAGGACTGCCTCTTGAAGTGGCGCAAATACTCTCGTCAACCAAAATAAAGAAAATAGGCTTGGCAATGAAGGACGACATCATAGGTCTTGCCAGGCACCACCGTTTCCGCGCGAGCAACTGTATAGACTTGCAGAAAATCATCAACGAGTACGGCATTGTTGATATGAGCCTCCAAAAGATTTTCGCCATAGTGTTCCAAGCCAAGATGTCGAAGGCTCAGCGGCTGACCAACTGGGAAGCTCCCGAGCTGACTCCGCAGCAGCTGAAATACGCGGCAACCGACGCATGGGCGACACTGATGATATACGAGCAACTCATGCGCAGTCCAAAACTTACACCTCAAGAAATCATAAAGCTGAAAGCCGAGATACTTGCCGAGCAAATTGCGGCCAGCAACAATGCACGCGAACAGCGCGAGGCATACGAGGCACAGCGTCAGGAAAGGGTTCAACGACCCCGACAGTTTATCAGGGACAATAACTGGGAAAGCAATAAATAATGAAAGGTATCATTCTCGCAGGGGGCAGCGCCACAAGGCTCTATCCCCTATCCAAAACCATCAGCAAGCAAATCATGCCGGTCTATGACAAACCCATGATTTATTATCCGCTATCCACACTCATGCTCGCCGGCATCCGCGAAGTGCTCATCATTTCCACTCCCCGCGACCTGCCAATGTTCCAAGACCTGTTGGGCGACGGCAAAGAACTCGGCATGGAGTTTCACTACAAGGTTCAGCATACCCCAAACGGACTGGCGCAGGCATTCGTGCTCGGAGCTGAATTTCTCAACGGAGAACCCGGATGCCTGATATTAGGCGACAACGTATTCTACGGGCAGGGCTTCAGTTCTATGCTCAAGCGGGCGGCAGAAGTTAACAAGGGGGCTGTGATTTTCGGCTACTACGTCCGTGACCCGAGGGCGTATGGAGTGGTGGAATTTGACGAGAACGGCAAAGTGCTGTCGCTCGAGGAGAAGCCCGAAAAGCCCAAGAGCCATTATGCCGTTCCAGGATTATACTTCTACGACAGCACCGTCACCGAGAAAGCCGCAGCACTCAAGCCTTCGGCAAGAGGCGAGTACGAAATCACAGACCTCAACCGGCTATATCTTGAAGAGGGCACGCTGCATGTGGAAATCTTCGGACGCGGCTTCGCTTGGCTCGACACTGGAAACTGTGACAGCCTGCTCGACGCTTCCAACTTTGTGGCTACAATACAAAACCGCCAAGGGTTCTATGTGAGCTGCATTGAAGAAATAGCTTGGCGCAAGGGCTGGATTAACTCTGACCAACTGCGTACACTCGGCGAACGCCAAAGCAAAACAGCTTACGGGCAATACCTCATTGACCTCGCTTGCCACTAATATTTGAACTCGGCCAGTCTGTCAGTTGACCGACCACGGTAAAAAACAAAATTGCTCACACTCGCTTATATGAGTGTGAGCAATTTTTATAATGCAGTCTGATTGACTTAATGGGATATAAAACCACAAATCACTTATACACTATTATTTTTTTCGACGCTGTTGCCGTACGCAGCAGGTAAATGCCTGCAGGCAGTTGGGCAGCTGAATAGTCTTTCGCTACAAGTTTACCTGTTGCGGAATAAACTCTGGCATGAGTGAAATCATGACTCGCATCAGCCTCTGCGTCAACTATCGCGGTGTTATTATAGTTGAGTTTGACTGTGTAAGTCAGTTCTGCCCCATTTTGCGCCGTTACCGTTATTTGTGCCGTATAAGCATTTTCAGCAACTGGCTCAACAATGGTTAATGAGGCGTTTTCGTCGTTGGCAACAGCATCCACAGTTGGCAACTCACTGCCTATAACATCATATTCATATTCAAACACGTCAGAGGAAAAACCTTGCAGGTTTTCACCGCCGATTATGATGGCTGATAGCGTAGCGTCTGATGACAACGGCGGCAAGTCGTAGGTCACTGAGAGGGTGTACTCAAGAGTGTTTCCTGCCTCAGCGGTTACGGTTATCGTAATGGTAGCCGGCTGTTCACCTACAATATCCACTTCGTATGCCGCCTTGCTGTCGTTGCATTGTGCACTAACATAAGGCTCTGACGTTGTAACTACGACTTGGTAATTGGTTATGCTCGGCGAGAAGTCTTCAATCGGCACACCGTCAATAGTTATTTCGGCGAGTGTGGCATCATGGCTCATGGTGTTTTCAGCCACCACAACGCCCTGCAGGTCATATTCCAGCGGACCAAAGCGGAGGGTGTTACCGTCATTGATTATTTCCGGTCCTGTCTGTGTCATGGGCGACAATGCGGGGCTGCAAACGGCGTTCTGCAGCGCCTCTGCCCTGTCTGTGCCGTATGGCAAGATGGCGGTAATAGTCATTTTTTCATTGTCGATGACAGCATTCACACCACCTATGACAATGTTCTGCAGGAACCTCGGCACATGGCATGGCACAAATTTTAGCCACCCCGCGCCGCCATAGTGCCGTGCATACATGAACGGAGTCTTGAACTGCTGCAGGAAAATCTTCGAGTATTCTGGTATAATGTACATGGTGTCGTGCGGGTTAAACGGCAATTGCATACTATACATGTCATCAAGTTTGACATCGCAGTTAGCCCCAAGCACAAAAGTTGCCGGCTCACCATTCCACACGATTGCATACTCGTCGCGCGACAGTTGCGACGCGTGCCACTCAACAACAGCCGACTCGTCACCGTCAGCAATAAATATGCTGTCACCAAGGTCAATACTGGTGGCATAATCGAGGCACTGCGCATGCCTACTTTCAGAATACGCATGTACGAGACTCGTTTGCTCAAGCTTAAGTTTCACGTGTACTTCTACTGGATATACAATCCCGAACCGCGTGTAGAGTTGAGGAAATACATCACCTGTGAAACTCAACGAATATCCTTCAACTTCATCTACTGTGATGGGCTTAAGATAAGGCCTTGCGGGCAACGAAAATCCCGCGCCAGTAATAAGATCCACAATTTGTTGCACATCCTCGTCTTCATAATGCCCTGGCGTGCAAGTCAGGTCTAATTCCGCTTGTGGCTCATTCTCCGACTGCTCCTGAGGGTAAATCTCTATCGACAACGGCAGGTATGAAGTGGTTGACACGAAGTAATATGTCCCGGGTTCGAGTGTTGCGGAAAAGTCATCGGTAACTCGTATAGCGTCGGCGCAAGGGTCTAATGCATATGAACTGACACAAAAAGCCGTTAAAATGGCAAGTAACAAGTGTTTCATAATAAGAAATTAGAATGTGATAACTCCGCAAAGTTACACATTTTTTTCTAATAACAAGCAAGCGGCGTATAATTATTGCCTGCCGGCATGTAGCAGAGACACTTCCTGCGTTCCGACGGACTAATCCAATAGCTTGGATGCGCAGGCACTTTTCTGCCACCGACAGGAATGAGGTATGTAACCTTAAGTCCGAACGTAAGGTTATTGACTCGTTTCCCTGCTGCAGCGGCAGTTGAATACACATGGTTCATTCTCACGTGCATATACTGTTTCAAATCCAATTCTGTCAATGGTTTATCTGCTGAATTATCAAGCACGTTGAGCACACCGTATCCCACAAACGCTCCTATCCGCAGAATGGGTTTCAAGCGTCTGTTAGCGGCTTTCAGTTCCATTGTCAATCCCAGTTCTGCCACCAGTTTCAGGTCAGCCTTAAACGACACATTGCCGCTCGTGCTCTCGTCTTCATAGTCGTGATAACCGTGATTGGGCATATCTGTCAACACCGAATAGTATCTACCGTTGTAGTCCCCCTCGGTCATCAGTTTTGCCTTTTGCAGCGTTGAGCCGCCTACCCTCACGGCATAGTCAACACCGGCTAACATATAAAAATTTTCAGCCTCAAACCCCACACGCAGTGGAATAACCACATTGATAGACGTAGCAGCGTCTGTCCTCCTGTTCAAATAGCCGTTGTAGGTGAAACGCAAGCCGCGCGTGTCCACCATGTCTGCTTGCAGGGTTTCATCGTCAAGTGTCAGGCGCGTTTTGCCGGCATCGAAACCCAAGCCTGCATTCAGCAGAAAATAACGGTACCGGAAAGCGTACATCATCTCGGCTCCACCGCCTATGCCCATTTTGGCTGAAGTTGACGAAATGTTGTCAATGTGGCGTGGGAACTGAATGTTAGCGCCAAAGCCAATATAGTGCTGCGCTGTGAGCATCAGCGACAATTCCAGACTTAATATCAATATGCTTAATCTTCTCATTTCACGATAATTTTAATGATTTTCTTGTCGCCATTGATTGTTACTATCTTTGCCATAAACAAGCCTGATGTTTCAGGTGCTGTGATGTCAGAGTCACCTTCAGGCACAGTATATGTTTTTATCAGTTGTCCTACGGCGCTGTAGAGCATGATGTCTGCCGGCTGGCTGACATGACACCTGATTATGTTATTGCGTTGCACCTCGGTTGGATACATCGTAATGTCCACAAACGGCACCGCAATAAGCGGACACGTCATTAGCGTCAGACCTTCGGTATCGGTGAGCAGAGCTTGATATGCCGCGCCTATCGTCAGCGGTTGGTAGATATAAGGTCCTGTCTCACCCACAAGTTTCTGCCCGTTCTTATACCACTGGAACGCCGTGAAATCATAGCCACCGTTATAGTCGTGCGTCAACACAAGCACCGCGTCAAGCCAGCCCTGCTCAAGCACTGTGGATGGATAAAGCAGAGTGAAATTCACGCTTTTGCTGTAGCGCACTTTGTCGCCCTGACGCACAATCACCTTAACGAAATAATGCCCGGCGCGAGCGTCATAAGGCACGCTGATGTGGTCGCCGTGAAGTTCATATACACCGTTCTGGAAGCCGCGTTCCAATGCGTTTTGTGAGAACTGAACTTCCACCGTCGCAGGCACGCCGTTGTTCTGTATCTCAATGTCCAGTACGCCGGGACCGCCGCACTGCTCCTCTATCCTTATGCCATAGACTATTATCGCGGGGTTCACCGTCAGGTGCAAATACTCGTTGTAGGCGCAGCCGTGCGAATCGGCCATCGGATACGCATACACATCCCCTTCGGTGTACCGTTTGCCGTGCCATTTATATGCGTCGCCCTCTTCTATCGTTTCGTAAATATGCACGTCCTCAACTTTTGGCAAAACAGTCAGATTCAGCGTTACCATCGTGTCGCAGTCCGCGTTCTCGACCAAGTGAGTGTAGGTACTGGACTTGTCCAATAGCTCGCCGTAGAAGTCGTATGGCTCGCCAAAGCAGACCTCTTCGGTCAGCGTCTTGGTCGTAACGCAATGCGGAATCACGGTCAAATGCAGGTATTCGGTGTATGGGCAGCCGTGAGCGTCTGTCGTCGGGTACTCGTAAACGTCCGCCTCGCTGTAGTCTGCGCCGTGCCATTTATAGGAGCCGCCCTCGGGGATTGCCGCCTCGATATGCACGTCCTCGACCTCGGGCAGCACCGTCAGCGTGAGTGTTACCAGAGTGTCGCAGTCCGCGTTCTCGACCAGATGCGTGTACGTGCTGGACTTGTCCAATAGCTCGCCGTAGAAGTCGTACGGCTCGCCAAAGCAGACCTCTTCGGTCAGCGTCTTGGTCGTAACGCAATGCGGAATCACCATCAGGTGCAGGTATTCCGTGTAGGGGCAGCCGTGAGCGTCGGTAGTCGGGTACTCGTAAACGTCCGCCTCGCTGTAATCCGCGCCGTGCCATTTATAGGAGCCGCCCTCGGCGATGCTGACCTCCAAATGCACGTCATCGACCTTGTTAAGCACCGTCAGCGTGAGTGTTACCATAGTGTCGCAGTCCGCGTTCTCGACCAAATGAGTGTACGTGCTGGACTTGTCCAATAGCTCGCCGTAGAAGTCGTACGGCTCGCCAAAGCAGACCTCTTCG
>JAFTCC010000017.1 GCA_017454915.1 Paludibacteraceae bacterium | reverse complement strand
GAGCAAAAAGAATGGCTTTTGCTGTATTCTCAAACACTTGTCCCAAGAACGACACCAAGCGACAAGCCATTGAAAAGAGTTTTAAGAGCAAGGGGATAGCCATAAAGTTCTGTCGAACAGGAGAAACATTCTGCTTAGAACGGTGATTTTTCTGATGTCGTGGGGACTTCGATGGTTCTTCGGTCCCTCGGCGAACAGTCTTTTCAATTTTCAATTATCATTTTCCAAGTCTGCCACAATGGCCTCAGCCATTATCACTTTAGAACATCCTTAAGGTCAAAGTAGGAAGCTTTTGGTTATTTATACACAACAATCCGTTAGTAATAATTAGGTCTATAGGTCAAATTGCAGGATAAAATCTTCCGAAACGTTAGTGTTTATTTACAGTTTCGTGAATCAAGGTTCTTGGGACAAATTTTAACAAATAAAAATCGCCAATAGGTCAAATTGCAGGATAAAATCTTCTGATTAGTAAGAATACACTACCTTTGCGAGGATTCAAAGTACTCAAAAAAAGGTAGAAAATGTACAAGTCGAAATGTCCAGTGTGCGGCGGCACGCACACTGTAAAAAACGGTAAACGGAGGGGAGTCCAGACCTATTTATGCAAGGGATGTGGATACCAGTTCCGAAACAGCCTTGGCCTAAAACGCGATACTTTATGGAGAAGCTATCAGGATGGCAAGCAGACCATATCGGAGCTAGCCTCAGCCTTCGGTGTGAGCGACTCCACCATCAAGAGGCAGTTGCGCGAGATAGAAAAGGTCTGGGTGCAGCCACCGCTGGAGGGGGGCGGTTACGTGCACCTCGATGCCACTTATTGGGGGCACAACTGGGGAGTGATGCTTGCGATAGACGAAAGCTCTGGAAAGCCTCTCTACATGGCGTTTATCGCACATGAGAGGGTGCAAGACTATGTGGATGCCGTACGCAGCATCGAAGAGCGGGGATATACCATAAAGGGGATTGTGATAGACGGGATGAAGAGTCTCTTCAGCGAGTTCTCGGCATACAAAATCCAGATGTGCCAGTACCACATGATACAGATAGTGAGGCGATACCTCACCCTGCATCCCAGACTGCTTGCGGCCAGGGAACTGAAAGCCCTTGTGGACAATATCGTGAATGAGGACGGCCCCGAATTCGAGAACAAGTACCGGCATTGGAAGTCCAAATGGGTGGAGATGTTGAACAGGCGTTCCACCTTGAAGTCGGGGAAGACGCAGTTCACACACAGACGGCTGCGCTCCGCCATGCTCAGCGTCGACTTCTACCTGCCGTACCTCTTCACATACCAGCAGCCGGAATGCGATGGGATGCCCAACACCAACAACAAGATCGAAGGGACTTTCACCGACCTCAAAAAGAATCTCAACAACCACAGTGGGATGTCAAAGGAGAACCGCAAGCGGTTCATCAGTGGGTTTTTCTTGGCATTGGGTGAAATCTAACATGTCATAAAAAGGAAACGGCCGCCTCTTTACAAGCAGCCGTTTCACGCATGACTTGTCGTCATTCACCGCAGTCTTATTCCTCACGGGGTTGCTCCCCAGCAGAGCCCCGCTATGCTTCAGACTGCGCGGCAAAGATACAAAT
>JAFTCC010000016.1 GCA_017454915.1 Paludibacteraceae bacterium | reverse complement strand
TTGCTTAAGGTGTCTGCCACTGCAGCAGCATCGCCGTATGCGCATGAGTTGGAATTTGCCACTCCGTCTCCTTGAAGTAGGAGTTGCTCATTTCCCCACGTTTTTCCGTGATCTTTGCTACGGCGTGCAATCACATCGATGCTTTGTGAATAGCGGTTGTTGTAGGTTAAGCCAATGTCGTGCCCGCGCCAACGACGGTCGTTAATGGCAATCAAATCGCCGTTTTTCGCCTGCACGATGGCTGGTATGCGGTAAGGAATCATTTTGCCGGTGGTTTGGCTCCATATATCGTTGTCGTAGAACAGGTAACGCACGCGGTCGTTAGCAAGTGTGTAGTTGGCTGTAACAGTTACAGGTGTTCCTTGGGTCAGTGTGCCGGAGGTGTTTCCTGTGAAATTGCTGAAATTGTAACCGTACCAGTTGTAGCCTGCAGTTACAGAATATGCCGTGTTGCTCGGTAGGTAGACGGTAAAGCTGAGGTTATCTTTCGAGAGTATGACGGAAGATGTGGTCGAACCATAGGTTACGTTCACATTTCCTATTTTCTGGCGATAGTCGTCAATATCAGAACTTCCGTCCACGAGGGCGTTGAGGGTCAACTTTCCTGAGGCATCGCTGAAAAGCCAGCGACTTCCCCCGTTACTCGATCCTGCGTGCCAGAATAGAATGTTTCCACCCGCACCGCCTCCTGAATTGAGACTATATTTTGTCGTTTCGTTGACTGGAACTATGAAGTAGCCTGGGGCGGTGCTATAATCGAGATATGTGCCATCAAGCATCCATGCTGTTTGAGTTGTACCCATTGATACATTCTGGCTCGTGCCATACGTGGAGTAGGTGAGTGTAAGGTTTGGTCCTGCAGCCTTGTTGTAAATCTTGAAATTTTCCTCAGTACCTACAAAACACCAGAGTTGGTTTTCATCACTTACGTCAATGGGCTTTGTATTTGGTATAACGCCCGAATAGTTTGTGCTTGAAGGCAGTGACATAACATAATTGTTGTTTGGTCCGAATGTCAGCCTTATCCACTTGTCACCGTAGTTGGTGCTGAAGAAAAGGGGGGCTAACTTTTCTACTTTCTCAAAGAAGAAGTCTGTAATGGTGGAACTTCCATTGCCTCTGGTATTTTGGGCAGATGCTTTTACTGCTGTACCCGAAGCATTGAATGTCATGAACCAATTGTTCAGACTCAGCGAAATTCCACCAGATGCGTTGTTGCCTACGGGGTAACGTGTATAGTTGGCTCCTGCGCCTGAATATGCCATCAGGGTTGCATTGGAGCAGTTCAAGGATCGACCTGATTCCATATTCACAAAACTATACGCTCCGTTGCTGTTAATCGTAAGTGTCCACCAACCTTGCGGGTTGGTCTCTGGCTTCGTTGTTGTTGTAGGAATGGGAGTTGCGTTCACTTTTGAACCATCGTCTATCAGATAATAGCCGTTCGAAGTCTTTATCATGTAAGCACTCCCGCTGTTAAGGGCTACCATGTTGACAATAGAGGCTATAGTGCCGGCATCGGCAGAAGTGTATTCTTCAAAAACGAAATTGGTGGACCATGTGGCACCATCTGTCGTTGCTGAATTGCGGTTGAAGGTGCCGCTGCTGCCAATTGTGAGGTAACGGTTTCCACTCGACTGCGAGGCATAGCCATACATGGCTTTTGTTTCTGATGTGGTGCCGCTTTGTACATCCCATTTCCATGAGGGGGGTGCCACTTGTGTGCCGCTTGAGTCATGGAATCCCATGAAGCGTCCTGTGGAATAGTTTACAAAATAGAAGCCGCCGTCTTTTTCCACACATACCCAGACGTAGGTGTCTGTGATGGTAGTGGACGACTCGTTTGTTGCGGCATAGCCCGTTCCGTTGTCGTAAACGTAGTAGTTTGTGGAGAAATTGGCTGCACCGCTCTTGATGGTGTATGCCTTACCGCTCTCCGGCGTTACGACAGCAAAAGTTAAAGACGGACTCAGAGTTGCAAATAACGCCAATAGCGTCAGAAAACGTAGTACTCTCTTCATGATAATCTAAAAAATGATGTTTCTATTAAATTTGTTTGTCAAAATATGACTAATGACTCTATTTTAGGACAAATATATATTGAAAGGTACAAAAATAGTGCTTTTTTTTTACATATTGAAATTTTCGGTGTTTTTTAATTGTTTATCACGGCCGTAGATTCAAATAAGAGGGCTTGGTGTTCTTAGTTAAACTATTGCTGTTCGGTAAAAACGGGCTGAAGGCGCAATAACTCATAGGAGGGTGTGTTAAAATTTGTTAAGTCGCCTAAAAGGCGAGAAATCTTGCAAATCATCACAAATCATGCAAAAATAATCGTCTGAAAATCAATTTGTTAGATTTGAGTAGATTAGTAGGATTTCTGCGCGACAGCGCACTCAATTTATTTTGACACACCCTCTGTCTGGGGTTAGCGGATAAAATCGGAGTGAGATTTCCGTTTTACGTATGAGCTCCAGCGGAACGATACAGAATTGTGTAACTCGTCGTGATGATTCTTTTGTTTATCAACAAAAAAATGTGGGTATCCACATCTGCTCGTCTGCTATCTGAGGCTAACCACAGCCCTTGCTTGCTGACGAACAGAATGATACCCACGAAGGATTGCTGATGCACCCGATAAGTGTGCGATGAAGGCATGGTTAGCCCTCACGCACACACTGGGGATACATTTTCAGCATACCCGTGGCATCCTACTCCGCATTGTCTTAGGCAAGCAAATGTTTGTGGTTATTTCAGATAGCCAATCGACAAAGCTTTGTGTGACGCTTTTCCGCTATTTAGTGAACGTTCTCGCAGCTCCGTCCACCTCTACGAACTTCCTTGCTGCAAGTCAGATTCTGCCGTAAAAGTATAAAAAAATTTGGACTTCTTGCATTTCTTTTCGTAAAAAACTGCAAAAAGGCGAAATAGTTTGTCATGTTCGCTTTCTGTTTGTAACTTTGCCGCATAAATGTTTTATTATAAGTGCACGAGGTATGGCATCGGACAAAATCCAATATGTAGTGGCTCTCATCTCGGAGTTTGCGGCCCATTATGGGCTTACGGCCACAGAAGCTGCAAAATACCTCAATAAGTATGGAGCATTAGCCCTCTATGACCGACAGTATGATTATCTGCATACTCAGTCGTTTGCCTCCAACGTGCGCGACATTGCGGCCTATTGCCGTCGGAAAGGAGGGGCTATATGAAAACACTCTATCACGGCTCTAACGTAGCAATAACTCAGATAGACCTTTCAAAATGCACTCCATATAAAGACTTCGGGCAGGCGTTCTATCTCACTGAAGACTTGGAGCAGGCTGAAAGGCTTGCTGAGGCAAGAGTAGATATTTTTGGAGGTGAGCCCATTCTCAACAAGTTCTCTTTTGATGAAACTACACTCAACGATGGCACGTTGCGTTTCAAATCATTTAACGCCTATAATGAAGATTGGGCTGATTTTATCTACCTGCATCGTGATGAGACCATCGTACCGCCCTATATGCACAACTTTGACGTGGTTTATGGGCCGATAGCTAACGACCGAGTTGGGCTTCAAATTCGCAACTACAGACTTGGAAACATAGATAAGCAAGAGTTTCTTCGCCGCCTGCGCTACATGAAGGGAATAACATTCCAGTATGCATTCTGCACACCACTCGCTATAAATCAACTCCGCGTATTATGAATATAAGCCAGCAAGAGTTTCAGTTTATGGTTGAGGCCATCACATCCGACCTTATCCAATTGTTAATTGACCGTGATGGTTATACACTTCCCCAAGCCGTCAGTGCAGTTTACGATTCTCATATTTATCAATCTCTTTTGCGTCCACAGTCCAACTTGTATTTTCAAAGTGCAGGACATGTCTATGCTTATTTGAGCGATGAACTGAAAGCAAAGGATAATCTTTCCAACTGACAAAAGAATTCATGACCATTCTCAAATGTGAGGGTTGGATGTTGTTTTCTGTGGAAGTTCTGAAAAACGTTCCCGATATGCTTAATTGTTTCTTCTTTCGTTCGCCATGTGCGAAAAAATCGGGGAGAAATTCGGTGTTGTTGCGGTTTCGTCTTACCTTTGCGTTTGATGAGAGCAAGGTTTTTTATTTTGGCTGCATTTGTGGCATGTATGGTATGTGCCGAGGTGCCTGATTCTACGGTTGGGCACTGGGGTGTTGCTGTCGATGCGGCGCCGGGCATAGTGCTGAAGGC
>JAFTCC010000003.1 GCA_017454915.1 Paludibacteraceae bacterium | reverse complement strand
CTTTGAACGAGGGAGTTATGCGGGCATAATGACCGAGCAAAAAGCAAAAAGATGCCAAAAAGAAACAAAAAAGACAATAATAGACTACTTTTTGTAAGCACTGACCCAAACTTGTCGGTCTAATGACCGATTTGGGTTAAATAATGTAAATAATAAAGTAGAAGCCGTTATTTTGGTGCTCGTGTGTAGAGGAATGCGCCAATTGCGATGAAGATGAAGTTAGGTAACCACACCGCCATGAAACTGCTCATCACTCCGCTTACGGCAAATGATGACGAGACCGTTGAGAATAAAATGTAAATAGCGCTGAGCGCCACGCCAATGCCGATGTTTTTTCCCATGCCACCTCTGACTTTTCGCGAACTGAGTGAGACGCCAATCAGCGTCATGATGAAGGCTGCCAGAGGAGAGGCATATCGCTTTTGCAGTTCGGTTTCAAAGGCCTGTATGTTGCCGACTCCGCGCCTTCGTTGAGTGGCAAGATAGTGCCTCAGTTCGGTTATGGTCATCTGCTCGCTTTCCTGCGCGGTGATGTAGAACTCGTCGGGTTGTACGTTGATGACCGTGTCAAGCGATTGTCCGCGTGTGATGTATTCCCTCATTCCGTCAAAGTCTCGTTTGAGGTAGTTCTCTATAGTCCAGACATATGCCGAGTCCCATTTTATTCTTTCGGCTGTGAGTCGCGAGGCAAGCGTCTTGCCTTCAAATCGTTCGAGCGACATTCTGAATCCTTGGTTTGACTCTTTGAGGTAGCTTTCGATGTAAAGAATCACGCCAGGCTCCACTTCCATCTGTATGTTGTTTGCATGACTTGTTTTGAACTCCTTGATGT
This sequence comes from Paludibacteraceae bacterium, assembly GCA_017454915.1. GTDB lineage: Bacteria > Bacteroidota > Bacteroidia > Bacteroidales > Paludibacteraceae > UBA3747. The sequence continues at coordinate 3,908 of JAFTCC010000003.1, read as the reverse complement.
AGTCGTTCTCAAAGTCAAGCATCTTGCGTGTGGAGTGTGGAATGACAAATCCTCCGAGCACGAATGACAGCACGAAAATGATTGTAGCCGAAATGAAATATGGCACCATGAGCCGTTTGAAACTAACGCCCCCTGCGAGCATGGCTATGATTTCGGAATTTCCGGCCAATTTGCTGGTGAAGAATATGACGGAGATGAACACGAACAGCGGGCTGAACATGTTCATGTAGTATGGTATGAAGTTGACGTAGTAATCGAAAACGATGGCGCTGAGCGGTGCTTGTGAGTCGAAAAAGTCGTCAGACTTTTCGGATATGTCAAATACTACGGCGATGCTCAAGATGAGCACCAGCGAGAAGAAATACGTGCCAAGAAATTTGGCAATTATGTATCTGTCAAGTCGTTTCAGCATCTAATGTATTATTTCCCATTTATCCCAAACCGGTCATTAGACCGACTGCGGATGTAAATTAGTAAAAATATATGCCTGCATAATTTCCTTGCCCAAAGACAAAAAATCGGCTCAAAAATAAAATTCTAATGACCGATTCGGCTTTATTTCTTTTAGCGTTCTCACAGCCTTTTGGCGAGTTGCCCGATTATGCTGTCTTTCCATTGCTTGAAGTCTCCGTTTGCAATGTGCTTGCGTGCTTGTGTGACCAGTTCGAGATAGAAGGCGAGGTTGTGTATGCTTGCGATTTGCATTCCGAGCAGTTCGTTGGCGTGGAACAGGTGTCGGACGTAGGCTTTCGAATACTGCCTGTCAACGTAGCTTGTTCCTTGCTCATCAAGCGGCTCGAAGCAGTTTGCCCACTTTTGATTTTTGATGTTGATAGTTCCTTGCCATGTGAACAGCATTCCGTTTCTTCCGTTTCGCGTAGGCATCACGCAGTCGAACATGTCAACTCCGCGTTCTATGCCTTCCAGAATGTTTTGTGGCGTTCCCACTCCCATCAGATAGCGTGGCCGGTCTTTTGGCAGAATTTCGTTGACGACTTCAATCATTTCGTACATTTTCTCTGTCGGCTCCCCTACCGCCAGTCCTCCTATGGCGTATCCGTCGGTTTCAAACTGCGTGACGAACTTTGCGGCTTCGGTTCGCAAGTCGGGATAGACACAGCCCTGTACGATAGGGAAAAAAGTCTGGCTGTAGCCATAAAGCGGTTCCGTTTCGCGGAAATGTGTTATGCCCCTTTCGAGCCATCGTTGTGTGCGCATCAGGCTCTCTTTAGCGTATCTGTAGTCAGCGGTGCCTGGTGTGCACTCGTCAAATGCCATGATGATGTCTGCGCCTATAACCCTCTGTATGTCAACGGTTCGCTCTGGCGTGAAGAGGTGGCGGCTACCATCAATATGGCTTTGGAAAGTTACGCCTTCCTCTTTCATTTTTCTCGTGCCTGTAAGCGAAAACACCTGAAAGCCACCGGAGTCGGTGAGGATGGGGTGTTGCCAGCCGTTAAAGTTGTGCAATCCTCCTGCCGCGCGTAGTGTGTCGAGCCCCGGGCGGAGATATAAATGGTAGGTATTGCCAAGTATAATCTGCGCCTTGATGTCATCCTGCAGTTCTGGAATATGAACTGCCTTGACAGAACCTACCGTTCCGACGGGCATGAAGATGGGCGTAAGTATGTCGCCGTGGTCGGTGTGGATAAGTCCCGCGCGTGCGTTGCTGTTGGAGTCAGTATGCTGAAGTTGGAAAGTCATTATGTGTGGGTTGGTTATGTCAATTGTCAGGAGGGAGCGTATTGCGTGAACGGTATTGCTGCGGCGTTATGCCGTATATTCTTTTGAATGACCTGATGAAGTTAGCGGCGTCATTGTATCCGCAAAGTTGCGATACTTCGTTGACGGGCAGGTCGCTTCTGTTGTCAAGCAGGTAGCAGGCGCGTGTCATTTTTATGTTTTGGACAAATTCCTGTGGTCTAAGTCCGGTTATGAGCATGATACGTTTTCGGAACTGAAATGCGCTCAGGTTAAGTTCTGACGCTATGGTGTCGATGCTGACATCGCCTTTGTCAAGGTGGGCATTGATGATGCTTATCACGTTGTCCAAGAACATAGTGTCGGCTTCTGACATTCCTTTGTCATGCTCCGTTTTTTCTTCGGTGTGTTGTTCGGCTTTCTCTCCGTTGATGATACGCTCGTATTCCTCACGTAGTTTGGCGATTTGTTTTATCCTGTATCGGCGTGTGATGATGCGTACAGTAATCAGTATAATCAGCAGGCAAATGACAACAATGGTGATGATGAGGATTTTTGAATTTTCTTTTTTTACGATTATCAGTTCGTCGTCTTTTTGCTGCAGTTGTTCCTTGAGTTTTGTGTTGTTGTATTGCGCGTCGAAATCCGCCAGTGCAATAGATATCCCGACTTTGTAAAGCGAGTCTTTGATTTCGTTGTACCTGTCGATGTGCTCCATAGCGTCTGCGGGCTTGGATTTCCTCAACATCGCATACAGACCTGCATGCGCTTGCGCTTCGTTGTATAGGTCTCCGACTTTCTGGCAAAAATCAACTGCGTTTTGGTAGTGGCGTATAGCGGCGCTGGTGTCGTTCAGTGCGGCTTCAGTGTCCGCTATTTTTCGGTATGTGATGGCTAATGAGCGGAAATTGCCGTGTGCTTTCAGTGTGTCAATTGCGCAACGCAGTGTGGCGTATGCCTCTTTGTGCCTTTTCAATCCAATCAGCGCACTTCCGGCTTGAGCCTGCCTGATGGCGGCCTTTTCGTAGCGGTGGAGCGAAATCTCTATGTCGTATGCGTCTTGTGCATGTTTCAGCGCTCTAATGTCGCACCCCATCGAATGGTAAATTTCTGAAGCAGTGCCGTTTAACACCGCAAGCCGTTGAGGGTTGTCAGCTTGTTTTGCGTATTCGATGGCTTTTAGAATATATTTTTCTGCCGTTTCGGGCTGTTTGGCACTCTGGTAAATACAGGCAAGCGTGTTAAGCGATGAGCTGATGCGGTCCATGTCATTGCTGCGCACGTCAATTTCATAGCACAGTTTACCGTATTTAGCGGCGTTGTCCCAATCCGAGAGATAGAAATAGCTGACAGACATCAGGGCGTAGCAGTCTGACAACCATTCTTCGTTTTTGACTTGCTGCATGTATGGCAGAGCTTTTTGCGCGTACTCGATGGAGCGCCTGTAACTTTGTTTAGCGTTGCAGTAGTAGTCTGCTACCCAATACCACACGTTAGAGCATATAGTGTCGTGATGAACGGGCTTTGAAAATATAATCAGCGAATCGGTATAATGCTCTTCGTCAAGTGCCCGAAAAAACATGTTGGCATTTTCCACAGAATTATATTGCTCAAATCTGGCAATGCACTCCTCCACACGCTGCGTGGCATGCAGTGTGAGTACGGTTAGTATGGCAAATATAATATGGATGTTTCTCATTGCTATGGCGTGCGGATCGGATTTGCGGTCCAGAATTATGAAGCGCAAAGTTACGAAAATTTGTGCACACGGCAAAAAAGGAATTTATAGCCCGAATTTTGTGGTTTCGCATAATTTTGCTACCTTTGCAATGCTTTTGAAGAACTAAAAAGGTCTTTTGGCTTTTGTCCTTTGACAATTAATGTGCGGCAGTAGCTCAGTTGGCAGAGCACTAGCTTCCCAAGCTGGGGGTCGCGGGTTCGAGCCCCGTTTGCCGCTCAACAACTTAAACACATGAAACAGAGATTGCTGGTGGTAAAATGTCAGTGCTCTCTGTTTTTTTTGCACTTGTACGCATGAAGAGGCAACTTCCTGAAAAACTGCTTTACCCCAAATCGGTCATTAGAATTATTAGGATTTTTTGCTTTATTTTTGAGCGGATTTTTGTCTTTGAACGAGGGAGTTATGCGGGCATAATGACCGAGCAAAAAGCAAAAAGATGCCAAAAAGAAACAAAAAAGACAATAAT
>JAFTCC010000002.1 GCA_017454915.1 Paludibacteraceae bacterium | reverse complement strand
TTTTTAGTACGAACATACATAGCATCACTTTTTTATTCTAAAAAGGCTTGCGCCACCCAAAATAAGGTGGCGCAAAATTACAAATAATTATTTATTAAGAAATTATATTTTGACTATTTTTTGAGTGACGAAGTCAGGAAATAGATGAGTGTTTTCGAACACGAATAAACCTAAATAAACGTATCTATTCGTGCTATTCGTATGAATTGTGTTTGTTAAAAATTCCAGCGATTTTCTGGGAGCGCATGGCTCGCGAGCATTATCGTACCGAAAAAATCCGTGAGAAAATATGTAATTCCCAGCTTAGTGGTTTTGCCAAACGAAATAAAACGGCTAAATTTGCTGTATGAATAAACTCTTAAATATAAAGCGGTATGGTATCTTTTTTGATTGGTTTCCTTTTACCTTTATTGGCAGGCATCCCTGTGTGGTTTTATATATGGGACACCCACTATGCCGCTAAATTCCAATCGCTGCGGGCGGATTTGGAGATTACCCAACATGAAATCAAAAAACTACAGAGGGCGAACGAAATTCTACAAGAAGATAATACACGTCTGAGTCGTGAGAATGAAAATTTCCAAGATGAGATTGAAAATGAGATAGATAAACTTGAAGAGGAACTGAACAGTGCAACTGATGTGCTTTATATGTTTGGTGAATACGATAAAGACACAATGGGGATGAAACACCTTTCAGAAAATGAAGCGATGTCGCAGATAATGGCTCTTGCGGCAGAGCTAGCGTCTGCAAAGGAGCGTATAAGACACGAACTTGCAGAGGTTAAGAGGCTAAAAGAAAACGCGGCAGAAAATGCCTCAAAGATTTCTCGGCTATTGGCATCTGAAAGCGCAAAAAAAGAGATGCATCAGGCAATATGTGAAAGGCTGATGTTTATTGAAAATATACCCTTACTGCAGAGATTTTTCCCCGAGAGACACAAAACCCTTGTTGAGGCTTTGGACACTCTGCAGGTTCTGTACAACAATATATGCGCACATGGAATGAATGCATTAGACTGGATGAAAAGCGACGCATGGACTGAACCATATAACTTGTTTGACAACACGTTGAAGAGCTTTACTGATGAAAAAACTATTTTGGGCTTCAAATCAAGGCTTGAAACCCTAAAGTCAAGATATGCAAAATTGCCGAAAACCTTTTCAGATTTGCAACTTGTCAATACCGCGCTTGCAGAAATAGATGGTATTGAAAAAGAGTTGGTGGATATACAATTATATGATGTCTGGAAAAATTGCCAAAACATCGTTGCCCTTTCGCAGTGGATTGGACGAGCAGAGGGCTATTTTGTGCAGTTTGAGGCTCTCATGGCTGTGCAGGACTATCTGTGTGATATTGACAAAACAAAAGTTTCGGCGAACAGCAAAGAACGCATAGAGCGTGTTGACAAGGTAGCCGAAGAAATCAGAAAATTTTATGAGCCAATAATAAATCACGAAATTGACTCCAAAGCATATACTTTGGCGCTCGGCTATGAACCCAAATCTGATGCGGATTTACTGCAAGGCGTGCTGTTTATCTTGATGGGCAGAAATCTTTGGAAGATAATATCTGGCGAAAAGACCAAGCAGCAGGCCGATGAAATAGCAGCTGACGGCTCAAAAGCAAATGATGATAAGAAAAATAAACCGATTAAGATAACGGAAATTCAATATCTGCTCTCATACGTTCGTAGTACACCAGTAACAAATGAAACAAGTGAAATCGGCAACAACATATATAAGCGCAAGGAAGAATTCCAACAGTATTTGGCTGCAAACCTTGCCTCACCACTGGCATTAATTCCCCAAAGATGATTTTTGAGTATATAATATAGCGGGATATTTTTTGTTTGAATAGAATTCAAAAACTTTCTTTGTCAATTCAAAATAAAACTATAACTTTGCATATAAATCACAAATAAAATGACATAGCAAAACGACATAGAAACAGTATATAAAGCATTGACAGAATAACCGTTTTCTCTCGAAATCGCCAAATTCCAACAGAAAACAAACTAATGTCAGGTTCATGGAATGTCAATGTTCACGCTTTTTTAGTAAGTGTGGGCATACAGGTCATAATTATAGACATTAGCGTGTTTGGCGATACGTGAGAGAATATGATAATGATTGTTGTCCGCACTATTTTTTGTGCCGCTCGATATATAGTTGTTGTCAATACATAAACGGTTAATGTTGCCCACTTCTCATGAGGAATTTTTAGAAGCATACAAAAAAAACTTAGTTGTGCCTGATTTTCAAATTATTAAAGAAGTATTGAAAAAAAAAGAGTTTAGTAAAAACTCTTTTTGTGAAAATTCTGTAAAAAAGCATTTTTCAGGAACGTAACTTTTCGAATGTATTATCCGCTAACTTTGCGGTGACAATTAAGAGCAAAAAGCAAAGAACAATGTCTGTTTCCTGCGTCCTGTTTTCTAATAATCTTGTAACTGAAATAATATCAACCTTTTAATCAACAATCATTATGAAACATTCTCTCACAATCGCCATCCTTCTGCTCTGCGCCGCGTTCGTGCAGGCACAGGACAAAATCATCACACGCGATGGCCGCCAGATTGAGGCCAAGGTCGAGCGCGTGAAATCAAATGGGGTCGAGTACCGCATGTGGAACAATCTCACAGGTCCGCTGTTTGAAATGACTGACGCGGAAGCTGTTACTATCATTTTCAGCAATGGCACCACACATGTCTTTCAAGCACCGGCAGCGCAAACAACCCAGTCCGGAGGCTACGCTCCCGCTTACGGTGACAACCGCCAGCGCATGACAGCACAGATTGACGATCAAGGTTTACCAATTCCCATCCCTGGTGTTCAGGTCGTAAAGTGGAACAACGACGATGACGACTACCGTCTTGGTGGTGTCAAGATGGATGAGGAGCGGTTTGAACTATTCCTCCAGAAAAACTGCACTCCGGCATACGAGCGTTTTCGCTCAGGTGTGAAAATGAAACGCGCCGGTTGGGCTCTCTTTGGATCTGGTCTTGGCATTTGGACCGCAGGATTAGCCTTGTGCTTGTCTGGCATAGATTACTATGTGGTGGTGTATGACGGCAAAGGGAATGTCAAGGATTATAGTTCAATGGATAACAGCAGATATAACTGTTATGTGGCTGGTGCCGTTCTATGCGCTTTTGGCAGTGCAGCGCTAACGGCCTCAATTCCTCTCATGATTGTCGGCATACACAAGAAGGACCATGCATACGAAACTTACAACGAGCAGTGCGCAAGGTCGTTGAGCAGCAATAGCACTCCAGAGTTTCGCCTTAATCTTACCACAGGTCATGTTAATGGGCTCGGCGTTTCACTGAACTTCTAAATTTTTGTTTGTTATGAAAAGAGTCTTGTTAGTGCTTTTAATGGCATTGGGTGTGAAGTGTGTGGCTATAGCGCAGGATGTGATAGTCATGCGCAATGGCAGCAGGATAGCCACTCATATTGACAAAATTACTACCAGCCACATTGAGTATCATCAGCAAAACTGGCAGGACGGACCGCTGTTTGAGGCTGCGTTAAACGAGGTACAAATGATTGTTTTCAGCAATGGCAAGACGTTCATCGTTGATGACCATGATGTCCTGCGGGAAGTCACGGACGAAAATAGTTCGTTTGAAAATGCGACGGCAAATATAGTTCTGATGTCTGAAAAAGAGGCTAATTCTGTACTCATGTCCAGAGACTCTGTTGACGCAATAACATTAGAGCGGCAGAGTATTGTTGCAAATGAAAAATCAGAAACTCGTCGTGGTATTGACTGGGCGGGACATAAGTTTTCCGTGTTTGCTGGCGCAGGCATACAGAATATGATAGGCTACACCAAAGACGAGAGTACAATGAAACACCGTCCTAACTTTGCATGGCGTGTGGGCATGACATTGGAGATACCGTTGACATTTGCCAAGGATGCATGGTGGATGGCGGAAGCGGCATTCGGTAACCGTGGCTGGCATGGCAAAGAAGAAGTCAGCGGTGGCATATTCGGCGGTTCGTTCACCACAACATACAAAACCAAATACCACTGCTATAATTTGCAGCTTACGCCCTTTATGTTTGGCTGGGACTTTCATGTTCGCGACATTATCATACGGCCTTTTGCTGGACCATATCTTAGCTTCGACTTTGCTGGTGGCGAAGTTTATACCATAGACGTGGATGGCCAAGGCGGTGTCGGCAATAGCGACCAGAAAACAAAGACCAGCATTTGGGATAAGGAAAATGACGGCAAAAGGTCGCATAACTTTTTCGACATTGGAGCTAACTTCGGCAGCAATGTCTATTTCTATGACCACCTCTATGCCGGCGTGCTGTTGCAACTCGGCTGGTTGCAGGACATGAAGAAAAAATACAGGGACAACACAAAATCGGGCAGTAACTGCATATTCCTCGTAACTTTTGGCTATATTTTCTAAAATCATTGTTTTTTAACCAATTAAAATCCAATCGTTATGAACCAAAAATAGTTGCATCGAACTCATGTTTAAATTATTACAGTCATGAAACGCTTTCTTTTTATTATATCGCTGGCGTGTTTGCTGGCGTTGCCGTCGTGCGGGCTGGACGAGAAACTGGCGGACAACAATGTGGAGGGTGAAACGGGCGTACTCGAGAAAAATGGAGAAACAATACTGGAGTATTCTATCGAGTACGGCACAGGACTGGTCAATAGCTACCTGACAATACGCCTGTACTCCACCAAAAACATCGTGGTGAACATTACGCTCAATGGCGAGAAAACAGTAGTTACAGAATTTCCGTACAATTATAAAAAGAAGTTGACGCAGACGGGCATGTATTCGCTTGCCATTGAGGTTGATGGGCTTGCCGACAAATACTACAACGGCTTTGCGGTGTATTGATGGGTTAGTTAGTCTTATAGCATTGGCGTCAGGCGTAGTATTTATAATGTCTGTTGTAGTGTTGATCACCGACAACATGATATTCTCTTCTGTGCTGACGATTAACGCTAAGCAATTTTTAGTAGGAAGTACAATCGCTTTGTGCTATTTGTTGTGTGTCGCAACATTCTTGGCTTTGCTCATGTTAAGTAATGGAGAGGGCAATTAGAAGTGAGTTAGCGTAGCATGGGCAGCACTTTTTTTATGGCAGCTATGAGTTGGTCGATGTCATCTATGTTGTTATATACCGCAAAAGAGGCTCTTATGGTGCCTGTTAGGCCGAGGCTGTCAATAAGCGGTTCGGCGCAGTGGTGGCCAGTGCGGACTGCTATGCCGAGCTGGTCGATGAGCATCCCGAGGTCGTAGGGGTGAACGCCGTCGATGACGAACGAAATTACCGATGTGCGTTGTGCAGTGTCACTGCCTATTATGCGCATTCCATCAATGTTGTTCAACTCGCGTATTGCGTATTGGGTGAGTTGATGTTCGTGCTCCGCAATGTCGCTTATGCCTGTTTCGCTTACAAAGTCAAGAGCTTCGGCAAGTGCCATAGCCCCGACGTAATCGGGTGTGCCGGCTTCAAAACGGTATGGTATTTCGTTGAAGGTGGTTTCGTGTGTTTTGACTTTTTTTATCATCTCGCCGCCAAACTGGTATGGCCTCATCTGCTCGAGCAGGTGGCGTTTGCCGTATAACGCTCCAATTCCGGTTGGCGCATACACTTTGTGCCCACTGAAAGCGAGGAAGTCGCAGTCGAGGTGCTTCACGTTGAGTTTTATGTGCGGCACAGTCTGTGCGGCGTCAATGAGCACTTTTGCCCCAACATTGTGGGCGAGGCGTATGATTTCGTCAATTGGGTTGACAATTCCTGTCACGTTAGACGCATGCGCTACTGCCACTATTTTTGTTTTTTCCGACAGCATGTTTTCGTATGCCTCCATGTCGAGTGTGCAGTCGGGGTGTAGCGGCACGATGCGCAAAATGGCTTTTTTGCGCAAGCAAAGTTGCTGCCATGGCACAAAATTGCTGTGGTGTTCAGCGAGCGTTACAATCACTTCGTCGCCTTCGCCTACGTTTTGTTCTCCGTAAGTGCTTGCCACGAGGTTGACACTCTCTGTCGTTCCGCGCGTGAATACGACTTCATTGCGTTCGTCAGCGCCTATGAATTCTGCCACGGTTTGGCGGGCAGTCTCAAACTGCTCGGTAGAGCGCAGACTCAGTGTGTGAACTCCGCGGTGAACATTAGAGTTGTCGTGGAGATAGGCGTTACTGATGCGCTCTATCACTCGCAATGGTTTCTGCGTGGTGGCTGCGTTATCCAGATATGCCAAACGCTGTCCGTGAATGCGCTCGTGGAGTATGGGGAATTGTGATTGTATGTCGGAAATGTTAAGCAATTTTTGTATGAAGTAGAATGGTGGCTGTACTCAAAGTCGAAAAATGTTTTGAAGTGAGGAAATTTCTGTTAACCCCTGTCTTCCTCCAATTTTATTCCAAGTTGAGCCGCCATTTTTATTGTTTCCGTCTCAAATTGTTTTGCCTCTTCTGTGTTGGGGTGCATCAGCCTGTGGTTGATTCTTTGCCTCAGCCTTTGGCATTTTGTCATTCTCTCTCTGGTGTGGTCATCCATGAAAGTCTGCTCGAAGCGCTCGAAGATGTATTTCACTGCCAGCGGAGTGGGGTGCGTCATGTCCTCGTCGTAAAACCTATAGTCGCGCAGTTCGTCAAGCATTATTTCGTATGCAGGGAAGTAAGTCGTGTCTGGCAGTCCGTTGACTAATTTGTCGGCAGCGAGCAGCAGTGTCGCTTTGCTTGTCTGGTTGTCGTGTGCTCCGTCGCGCAGATGGCGAATAGGGCTCACGGTGAGTATGCAATGACTGTAGTTGATTTTGGAGATTGATGCTGCAAGCCTATCTGCGATTTCGTCGATGCCAAGTCGCCTCCGTGTAAAGTTGTTTGCTGGCATCTTGTGGCAGTTGTTGACTACAATTCCGTTTCTCTCGTAGGCGTATGCCGTGCCGAGCGTGATTACTATCACAGGATTGCGTGTGAGTAAACTGGCAGCAGTCTCTAATCTGTTGTTGATATTCTGAAGCGTGATTTGGGGTGACGCGTTTGAGAACTCTCCATGATGCATCATGCTGTGCCATAATCCGCCGTGATGCTCAATTTCGGACTTTGTGAATGCGTTTCCGGCTGCCAGCCAGTCAAGCTCCGCGCAGATGCTTAGCGGGTTGTAAGTTTCTCCGAACGGGTTGATGTCAACGTCGAAGAAAGCCTCTTTCAGTTTGTTGCCTATGTTGTTAGTGAAGCATGAGCCTATCATAAGTATAGGCACACCGTACTTGACAACGTTTTGTTGTGGTGGTAGTTCGGTGTGGGTGGCAAGTTGAATCATGTGGAGCCAATAAAACGCTGAAATACGATTGACGTGTTATTTTAGGCGCCGCAGAGTTATTACTGCGATTTCAGGCGTAGCTCCAACTCTAAATCTCAATGTGCCTCCCAGCCCGACGCTGACGTATATGTGCTGTCTGTTGTAGTGATACCATCCTGATGACTCGCTGAACAAAAATTCGGCAGGCGTGAATCCGCAGATGTTGATTTGCCAAGCGTGTGTGTGTCCTGCCAGCGTAAGGTCAACAGCCGTGCTATCCTTTATGTCGTGCCCCCATTGTGAGGGGTCGTGTGTGAGAAGGATTGTGAACTCCTCTTCGCTTATTCCGTCAAGAGTTTTTTTGATGTCGCCGCTTTGTATTCTGCGTCCTAATCCATACGACTGGTTTTCACTGCCGGCAAGTGCGATGCTGTCGTTGCCTTTGTGAAGCTGCAGGTTTTCGTTGAGTAGCACGCGCCATCCCATTTCTTGCTGCTTCATGATGAGCGTGTCGGTCAGTGCCTGCCTTTGCTCGTCACTTATGCCGCGGCGGAAATAGGCATAGTCGTGGTTTCCCAATATGGAGTAAACACCCGAACGTGCATAAACCCGGCTCAAAATGGGCATCATCGTTTCCAGCTCGTGATAATCATATGACACGATGTCTCCTGTGAAGCATACAATGTCGGCGTTTGACTTGTTGATTTGCGAAACTACATTTTCGAGTTTTTCAGGGTTGTTTTGCCACCCGTCAAGGTGCAGGTCGGAAAAATGCACAATTTTATATCCGTCAAATGCTTCCGGCAGTTGGTCTGGCGGCAAGTTGAGGTCATAGTTCTTAACTTCAAGTTCCCATCGTCCTATCAAGTGCCCGTACACCATAATCCCTAACCATGTTATAGATAGCGTTGCCCAGACAATTATGTATGGTCTTAAGCTCGTTTTGCGTTTGTTTGCCGCCTTGTTGATAATGGAAACAATCAGATATATCGCGCCGATAGCCAATGCGAACACAATGGCGAACAGCATCCAGAAAAGAAAAATCAGTAACATACAAATTCTATTGTGGGTTAGAGCGGTAGCGTTTAGAGTTCATAGTCCACAGCCGAACGGTCGGATTTGGCTTCTGCAATAAATTCCGACACTTTTAGGTGTTCAGGGTGAACGTGGTATGCTGCCAAGTCGTCGAAGTTGTCAAAGTCGCACACGAGAGCGATGTCGTAGTTTGTGCGGGGTTTGTTAGGAATGTTGATGCCCACGTGGGCGTAGCGCACGAAAGGTATTTTTTCGCACAGGGCTTCCAGTCCGTGCTTGATATGGAGCGCGTTATAGAGTTTGTTATGTCCGTGAGCCTCGTCTTTGAGGCGGAAAAAAACGATGTGACGTACCATTTAGTTACAAATTTAACAACCTGCAAAGTTAACATTTTTTCCTGACATTGGCAAAATTCAGAAAAAAGTCGTACCTTTGCAGTGAGCTAAAGTTTTTCCTCGCCCTGTGTAGGCTTCGTGTTTTATGGTGATAAACCATGCACTTTCCCCGATGGGCTTAAACACTGAAAACTATTTATGAGAACAAAAGAAGAAACCGCAGGCTTGAGCCTGTTGGGCAACAAACGCACGCAGTATAGCGACAATTATACGCCCGAGGTGCTTGAGGCATTTGTCAACAAGCACCCTGATAATGAGTACCTTGTTACGTTTGATTGTCCCGAGTTCACGACTTTATGCCCTATTACCGGTCAGCCGGACTTTGGTCACATAGTCATATCCTACATTCCGCGCGAACGCATGGTTGAGAGCAAGAGTTTGAAACTGTATCTGTTCAGTTTCCGCAACCATGGTGATTTTCACGAGGATTGTGTAAACATCATCATGAAGGACCTGATAGCCCTCATGGACCCTCGCTATATTGAGGTTACAGGCTTTTTTAAGCCTCGTGGCGGCATATCAATAATTCCCTTTGCCAATTGCGGCGATGCAGAGCACAAAGCTTTAGCCGAGTCCCGCAGGCAGCAGCATTTTGCGCAAGTAATAGGGGAGGTTAGGCGATGAAAGACAGTGCATTGATTTATTCAGGCGGTCTTGACAGCACCACCATGCTTTATGAGTATCTTGCCGACATTGCTCTTGCAGTGTCTTTTGACTATGGCACAAACCATAATGCCCGTGAGATAGAGTGTGCGCGTTGGCATTGTCAGCGGCTTGGCGTGGAGCACATTGTGATTCCGCTTGCTTTCATGCCACGCTATTTCATCAGCAGTTTGCTACAGGGCGCCGATGCCGTTCCCGACGGGGAATACAATGATAGCAATATGCGCTCCACAGTTGTGCCTTTTCGCAACGGAATAATGCTGTCTATTGCAGCCGGCTTGGCAGAAAGTCGCGGGCTTAAGCACGTGATGATGGCTAACCACGGCGGTGACCATGCCATATACCCGGACTGCAGGCCGGGGTTTGTCAGCGCAATGGACAAGGCTATTAGAGAGGGAACGTATGATGGCATCACGCTGCTCACACCTTACACTTTAATCAGCAAAGCCGACATAGCGCGGCGCGGCGCGGCGTTGGGCATTGACTACAGCACCACATGGAGCTGCTACCGCGGTGGTGACAAGCATTGCGGAACTTGCGGAACTTGCCGTGAGAGAAAAGAAGCTCTGCGTGAAGCCGGAATAGAAGACAAAACAGAATATCTTGCATAGCGGAATAAACTCACCTATTAATCTTTTTTCAAAGTGTACTACGTAAAAAAACGCATAGAAATTTCAGCAGCCCACAGACTTGAACTTAATTATGAAAGCAGGTGCGCTGAATTGCATGGTCACAACTGGATTGTTGATGTGTATTGCCGGTCTGCTCAACTCAACGAGAACGGTATGGTGATTGATTTCACTGAAATCAAACGCCTCGTCAAGAGTCGCCTTGACCATAAGGTACTCAACGATGTCTTGCCTTTTAACCCGACAGCCGAAAATTTGGCACATTGGATTTGTGAGCTGGTGCCTAAGTGCTATCGTGTGGTGGTTCAAGAGGCCAACGGCAACATAGCCGAATACGTGGCTGACGAAACGCAGTCGGTGGAATAAATTTTTCTATATCGTGCCATTAAATTAGGGATATCCAAGTCCGGTATTATGGATTTGTATGAATCTGTTAATTAGTGTTTTACCGCCTATTGAATGACAAACGGTAGTTTTTCATATCGCATAAATGAAATTTTTTATTCTCTTCAGGGTGAGGGTTATCACAGCGGAACTCCATCTGTATTTGTGCGTTTTTCGGGCTGCAATCTTCGTTGCCCGTTTTGCGACACGGCCCATAGCGATTATGAGGAACTGACAGAAGCTGAAATTGTGCGTAGGGTCATTGCTTATCCTGCGCGACACGTAGTACTTACGGGCGGTGAGCCTACATTGCAGATTACCGGTTCGCTATGCAGGGCATTGCAGCACGAGGGGCGTTTTTTGGCGGTGGAAACAAACGGTTTGCGCAATCTGATAGCCGCTGACTGTGGTCAGAAGCCTAATGTCAGACTCCGCGAGGCTGTTGATTGGATAACATGTTCCCCCAAAGATGGATTTGGCTTGCCCAACGAAAATATGCCGGATTCCAGTGCTGGCAAGGTAGTTCCATTAAGCGAAGCCGATGAGCTAAAGGTGGTGTTCACAGATACTTCGAGTGAGTTTCTGCATCGCATAGAAATGTTACGTAAGCAATTTGATGCCCGGCATTATTTTTTACAGCCCTGTTCTTGCGGCAATACTGATGAAGTTGTAGCGTACATACTCCGTCATCCGTGGTGGAGGCTGTCGTTGCAGACGCACAAACTGATAGACATTAAGTGATAAGTTACCAATTTTTTCTTTTTAGTATCCCTGCGATTGGCGTGATAAGCGCGTAAAGAGGGTAAACAAGATTGATTAGCAGTGTTAATGATAAAGTGTATCCGTCGTGATATAAGATTTTGAGACGTCGGAGAAAAGTGTAGTCAGCCACAGACTTCACGATCCAAAAGAAGAGAAAACAAAGCGGTCTGCACAAAGTTATCACCCACAACAGATTTACGATTGCGACAAATGCACCGACGGCGATTGTGTCACGGTCGGAATACGCCCCCGCTTTTGATGTCCAGCGTGTGCGTTGCCGCCAAAAGTCTGCAACAGTTCGGTTCGGCTCTGTACTAACCACGGTGTCATGCCCTGTGGCATAGTCTATGAGCAGTTTGCGGCGTTTGAAACTATGGAGCAGAAAGATGTCGTCGCCAGAAGGTATTTCGGGGTGCAAATCTTGCCAACTCTCGAGCCAGCGTTTTGTGTTGACCAGCATTCCGGCCCCGTTACACATAATAGGGTGCCCGATGCCGCACATTGCCATTCCTGACCCCACGAGAGAAGCGAACTCCAGCGCCTGCAACCGCTGCCACAGCGCCTGCCAGCCCTTGGCGTCACCATCGACACCCATGCGCACGGGCAGGAGCAGCAAATCGTTTCCGCCGCAGGCCGAAGTCACCGCCTCAGCCCAGCGAAGACTGACAGAAGTGTCACCGTCGGTGAGCAGAGCGAATGGGGTACTGACATCTGACATGACACGGTGGAGCGCTTTTTTCTTGCCAATACGCCACAAATCGTCGTTACCGACCATAGTGGGAACCTCAATTGACTGCCCAGACATGTTTTTTTTCCATTTTGCAAGCCTTTCAATGCCTAAATGTCGGAAAACCATTACAATTGTGGCTGACACAGGCGTTTTTTGGCATACATCGTGACTATGTAAAACTGACCATCCACGGTGAAGAGTGATGGTAAAACACAGGTATGCGGCGCATATTAATATGTTGACAACGACGAAAAACATACATTGCAAATTTACGATATTTTCACAAAAGCCGCAAACAGAAATTATTTGTAAAAACTACATTGTACTTAAACCCCAAGTCAAACCCCAGACAACATTTTATTCAACTTGAGAATATCTAACCCATTAAATTCAATGACTATGAAAGCAAAAACCACCACCGCAGAGGTTATGTCAGTAGACAACCTCATTATTCTTGACAAATCAGGCTCAATGTCTTCAATCCGTGAGGCAGCCATATCCGGCGTTAATGAGACGCTTGGCGGTATCCGTTCTTCGGCAAAGAAATTTGCAGACAAGCAAAAACAATATGTGACCCTCGTTTTGTTCTGCAACTGCGAGTTGACTTACATCTATGACCACACTCCTATAGAGGACGTAAAAGATTTGACTCCCGAGCAGTATGTTCCCTGTTGCTGCACTCCGCTTTATGACGCCATGGGCAAGAGCATCAACCGTCTGCGCGGCAAAATAGCAGACGAAAAAGACCATGCCGTTCTCGTCACGGCCGTGACAGACGGACTGGAGAACGCCTCGAAAGAGTATTCCGGCAAAGCCATCCACGACCTCATCACTGAGCTTAAAGGCAAAGGCTGGGTGTTCAGCTATATCGGGACAGACCACGATGTGGAGGCAGTCGCCTCAACTCTCAACATCACCAATGTCATAAATTTTGAGAAGAGTGCGGCCGGCACCCGCGCCACTTTCGCCCGTGAGCGCAGAGCCAAACAACGTTTTTTTGAAAATATTCTGTATGCGAGGAGTGCAGGTGATGAGGCAGTGAGAGAATGCATGTCGGCAGCCAATGTTGACTTCTATAAAGAACAAGAGGACCAAGACGAATCGCAATCGTAGTGCGCAAATGTGATACAATCTGTTTGACGTAACTATCAAATGTCCCCAAGCTGACAGGGCTGCGCTCGGGGACATTTTTTTGTTCCAGTAATTTTACATAAATCGGTCATTCGACCGTCGGATATTAATACACTAACCTGATGTTGTCGCACCACACTGTGTTTCCCGGACATCCGGTAAAAGGCTCATGACATCCTGATGATATTTGAAGAATAAGGTGTGTGGGAGTGGCATCTGCCTTGTATCCTATCTCGTTGATGAACACCATGTCGCCTTTTGAATTTCGTGCCATGAAGCGGTTTGAGCTCAAGGCTTCCCATGTTTTCTCATCATTAGTGGGGTTGCCGTATCTGACAGGCAGCCGATGGTCGTTTTGCCATTGGCTGATGCTGTGTGTAATTCTTTCTGATGCGGTGCCGACGCGATATGCGTAGATGTTTCCGTTCTCATCTTCCCACCGATGTTGCAGAAAAAGTATTATTTCGCCATAGTCGCGTCCATTTAGTGTTGTAACTTTGATTGAAGCGTTGGCTCGCACCATGGTTTCACTCTCTTTGATGATGGCTTTAATGTCAAGCATCAGCGCTTTTGGACGCTTGTTGAATTTCATTCCCATGTCGATGGCTTTGGCAGGGTTTTGTGCTCCTTCAATGCCCATCGGGTCGGCGAGTTTTCCGGTGAAAATGCTTCCGGTGGCGAGTGCCTTGAGGTTGATGCCAACTGCCTTCACAGTTTGTAATGTCGTTTCCATCTTGCAGCAGTAACCGTTGCCACGTTTTTCAGGTAAGACAGAATTTGCAGCTTTCACTATGCCGGCTATTTTGGCGTATGCGTTGCTCGTGCCCCATGGCGAACCGTGACTGCCGTATAGATATGGTTTGTTGCCCACGATGGTGTCGTTAGGCGCGATAACGTATAATTCGCGTGTTTTACCGCCCAGCAGTGCCGACTCTTTGATGTGTCGCACAAGCCACGAGTCCATGTCGCCAAATGGCAGATATTCAACGTGCTCTTGCGCCGTGATTAGCGTGGTGCATAAAGTGAGCAATATGACAAAGCAATTTTTCATTCTGCCAGTGCTTTTTGGTCTTCTATCGCTTCGTTGAGCATTTCTTCAAACATTCTCACAGAGTTGCTCAGCGAGTATCTTTTCGCCTCTTTTTGATAGAGCCGTTCGATATATGCCCTCTCGTTATTATGCTCAAGCCAATAGTCCATAGCCCTTGCAAGGTCGCGAGGGTCTCCTGGCATAAACAGCGACCTGCCGTCGAGCGCAAATTGTGGTGTGGCGCTTTCTGTAGAGTTGGCAATCACAGGCACTAGTCCGGTGGCAAACGCCTCAATGCATGAAATGGCTTCGCTTTCCATGTCAGAGGCGTGGACGTATAGGTCGGCTTGCGATAGCAGCTCTATAAGCCGCTCGCTGCTTACATAAACAAACTGTGGTTGATTAGGAAGGTTTTTACCCAACTCAACGTAATGGTTGTATTCTGGTCCGTGTCCCGCAAAGATAAGCTGAATTTTTTCGGCGAATTTCGACATGGGCACGGCGTTGATGAGTACATCCTGCCGCTTCTCCTTCGATAGCCTGCCCACCATCATGACAATTATTTTACCATCGAATTGCGACTCCTTAGCAGGTTTGCCATATTCCATGTTATGGTGTCCCGCCTCAATGAATTTGTCTTCTATTCCGTTTGAAATGACGTGAAGTTTTGCCTTATATCCTCTTTTCCTGATTTCATTTGCCATAAATTCTGACGGGCAGTGTATGTGGCGGAATTTGTCATAAAAGAATACGCGGAAATTATGGTAAAACCTTTCGTTGATCCACTCTGTTTTGCCCAATCCCACTGACGAAGTCATGTTTTGAGGCTGAATGTGGAATGCCGCTGTGGTAGGCTTGCCGATTTTGTCAGCGTATCTTTTTGCGGCTATTTCGACTGCAAAAGGCAGAAAGCAGTGTATGATATCAGCCCATTCCACAGCGTTTTGTATGACCACCGTGTCATTATATGCGAAGTTAAAGTCGTGTTTGTCCATTAGAGGTTGGAACACTGGCATTTTGAACACCGGAAGAGCAAATCTGTCATCCCCCGGCTCGCCCGTTGTAAGTATTTTGACCTCATTGCCGCGTTTGCGTAATTCTTCTGCATAGCGTTGGGCTGAAATGCTTGTGCCGTTGTTCGACGTGTCATAAGTGTCTATTACAAAGAGAATCTTCACAATTGATGATTTTTTTGATGGGGTTAATTTTTAATTTGCAAAGTTATGCTTTTTCAGCCTACGGAATGTAACCTAAATAGCACATTTTTTGTTCTGTTTTCCATGTTATAATTTGCGTTACTGCTTATTTTATCGTATCTTTGTGGTGTTGTCAATTATTCTAAAGTACTTATTAGCATGCAAGGTGAATATCTGTGGCGCATGCCTGTGATTTTCGACAGCGAAGACATGATGGAGCGCGCCCATTATGGCGATGACATCATGATAGGCAGAATAAAGAGTTGGAACGTCCGTTATCCCGAAAGTTTTCAACTGAACCACTATTGTATGGTCTTCGTAACTCGAGGCATGCTCCGCACACATGTCAATTTCCGCGAATACATAGTTGAGGCTCCTTCCATCATTATTGTTTTTATAGGTCATGTCCTTCGTTTGGTAGAGCACTCTGCGGATTGTGAGGTGCGGCTTTTGGCAATATCCAAGCAATTTGTGGATGACATGCTGTCGGGTCTTGACTACGGGTTGCGCATAAGATTATACAACGACCCTGTAGTGCATTTGACCAGAGATGGTATGGCAATTTCAGAACGTTATCTTGGCTTGATGGAAGAAGTCGTAACTTGTCAGCAATTGTCAGTTACGCGCGAGACACTGCGCTTGTTGGCACGGTCGCTCGTCAAACTGTTGATTGACAATTATCGGAATGAGCAGCAATTTAAGCCTATGCCTGGCCGTTCTGCTGAAGTAGCGATGCATTACATGTCGCTTATTGCCGAGCACTGCAAAGAGCATCACGCCATTGATTGGTATGCCGAAGAAATGTGCATGTCGTCAAAGTATATTTCGAATGTAGTCAAGCAGATTACAGGGAAAAGTGCAGGCGCTTGGATAGACTATCACCTGTTGTTGTATGCGAAAGCGATGCTGCTTGACAATTCCGTAAGTGTGCTGCAGATAGCCGAGCAGCTCGGGTTTCAGAATCAGAGTCATTTTGGCACTTGGTTTAAGCGTCAAACAGGTCACTCGCCCCGTCAGTGGCGCAAATCGCGATGATTATTGGGCTGTTGGTTGAATACTAAAATGGAAAGTTTGCCATCATATAGATTATAATAAGAGTATTACGGCACGCAAGATTATACATATTGACATGGACGCGTTTTTCGTTTCTGTCGAAGAACACGATAATCCTTCGCTCAAGGGTCATCCTGTCGTGGTGGGTTATGATGGTCCTCGTGGTGTGGTGGCTACCGCCAACTATGAGGCGCGCAAGTATGGCATACACTCGGCTATGGCTGTCGCCACGGCTCATCGCCTCTGTCCTGAACTCATCGTTGTGGAAGGGCATTACAGCAGATACAAAGAAGTTTCGGCACAGATACACCTGATATTTCATGATTATACAGACCTTGTAGAACCGCTCAGTTTGGACGAGGCCTATCTTGATGTGACAGTCAACAAGAAAAGCGTTCCGCTCGCCATGGATATTGCCAAGGAAATAAAAGCTCGGATAATGGCAGCTACTGGCCTGACGGCTTCTGCTGGTGTCAGTTATTGCAAGTTCCTCGCCAAGGTGGCAAGTGACTATCGCAAGCCTAACGGATTGTGTGTTGTGCATCCTGACAAGGCTATTGAGTTCATTGACCGCCTCAAAGTTGAGCAATTTTGGGGCGTGGGCGCAAAAACAGCGCAAAAACTGCACGCTTTGGGTGTCTTCAATGGTAAGCAGTTGCGCGATATGCCGCTGTCAAGGCTGACGCAAGAGTTCGGAAAGATGGGAAAAATGTTCTACGATTTTGCACGAGGTGTTGATGAGCGCCCTGTTGTAACTGAATGGGTTCGTAAGTCAGTCGGATGTGAGCGCACCTATGCAGAGGACTTGACAACGTATGAGCAGATGATGATGGCACTCACGCCATTGGCAGCGGAGTTGGTGAGGCGGCTTGAGAAAAACAATTTCATGGGTAGGTCGCTGGTGCTGAAAGTGAAGTACAGTGACTTCCGCCAAACAACCCATAGCTACACAGGCAACTCGCCTATTAAGGGTATTGATGAGATTTTGATGCATGCCGCCAACTTGCTGTCGGATGTGGATTTGGGTGACCGTTCGGTGCGTCTGTTGGGCTTGTCTGTTACCTCGCCAATCATCACAGACACTCCTCATACTGACACACAACTGACAATTGATTGGTGAGAACAAAAACTCCCCATCCTTTAAGTTTAATGGTATGTGCATGGTCTTTTGCGGTTAACCTGTTTCGATATGCGAGACCGTGAATTGATTGCGGGACTCCATGCCCACAGATAATAGCCGCTTTTAGAAAGACAAAGCAAAATTACATCTTTTGATAATGGCTGTACTTTTATGTAGTTTAGTGTAGGTTAATGCAAGATAAAACAAGTTACGTCAAGATTCTAATTAGATTAGTATATCGTTGGTTGTAGAACATACAAGATGATGATGAGCATAAATTGAAGAATCGCAATTGAACAAGTGATAACATATATTCAGATAGTTTGTTACGAAAAACAGCAGTATTTCTTGCATTTCGGATTATTTTTAGTATCTTTGCGTGATTTTGTAATTCATATACAAAAATCGCAGCAGTTAGGCATATATCTTAGGAACAATTCGGCAAACATTAGATGACAAAGATATGTGTCCCGAATTACTATGCGCTTGGGCATAGGTTTTGGGGTATGTCATCAGAGTTTGCCGACTTCGTTCCTTACTCTAAAGCCTATGTCCTTTTTAAGAAACTATTAAGTTTATCCATAAGATAGACAATTTTTAAAGGATATAGGTATGAAAAAAACTAACCGCGAGAGAATCATTGAGCGCTTTAATCAAGTAAAGCGTTTAGGATGGGTAAAATCCCATAGAGCTAACAATACAGGCATAGGGAAAACATTTGAGGATTTGGTTGGCGTTGTTGAGAATAATAATGACGAACCCGATTTATTTGGTTTTGAGATAAAGGCACATCGTGAGGAATCATCATCATATACCACATTATTCACAAAAGCACCATCTTTCCCACGGGGTGCAAATGCTTATTTGAAAGATAAATTTGGAACACCATATCCTGAAAATCCTGAACTTAACAGGCTACATACATCTATGTTTGCAACACAGTCAAACACCTATGCAGGAAAGTATGCGTTCAAGCTTATTAATGATAAACGAAACAAGCAAATACGAATAGCCGTATTTAGCCTGCGTTCAAAAAAACTATTAGATGATTCAGTCGGCTATACCTATAAGGCTTTGGAAAATGTGTTTAAGAAGAAATTAAACGACCTATTTTATGTCAGAGCAGAACGCCGAAATACGAACGGCAAAGAGGAGTTCCATTTTACCAATGCAGACATCTATGCAGAACCATCATTCAAGCAATTTCTTAAATTGCTTGACAAAGGTAAAATAATGTTTGATATACGAATTGGCAGTTACCAGTCTGGTACTAATATAGGGAAAGCACATGACCATGGTAGCGGTTTCCGTATCAAGGCAGAAGATTTGCCACTACTCTATAAATACCGCGAATCAGTATAATGAAAAAAACGGAGCTCAAACGACCTCCGTTTTTTTCATTATAACAAGAAATTCATTCGTCATGGTGCTTACTTTCTGTCCTGCTATGTTAGTCGGACTTGTTTGGGCAGGCATGCGCTTATTTGGAATCTCTCTCACCAATGTTATAATGTGCGTAAATCCGTGTTGCATAAAGTTTTCTGCCGTAAAATAGTCAAGTGGAATTTGTATCCCTTTCACTCGCCTATCTCCTACAACATAACATATCACACCACCTTGGCGTACTACTTTTGCGACATTTGCCATACTTGCTGCATAGTCATTAAGAAAACTTACGACTTCCCAATATCGCTTTTCGTCAAGTGATTTAATGGTATTAAGTTCTTTACGTATAGCAATAGTTTCAAACTTTTCTTCCTTAGTTTTTTTGCCACCCATTAAAAGACTATCAAGCGATGCAGCATTTTCATATCCGAACCATTCGTTTGCCCATCTGGAGAACTGCCCATAAGCAACTGTTGTATGGCTATCTCCGTATGGTGGTGAGGTAACTACCATATCAACACTGTCTGGCGGAAGAATATCGGTAGGAATACCCTCTGTAGAATTAAAGCCATATTCAGAAGAATGCGCACTTAATGGAGCAGTTTTATTAAAATCTATTAAGCCTTGTATGTTGCGAAGAACCTTTCTTTCAAAGGTAGCAAACACATCTGGTCTGAACCGACGAATACTTTCCTCTGGCATGCGATAGCGTTTGAACTCACCATTACGTGTAAAGGATACCTCACGTACAGTTTCAGCAAGGCATAATAGGAAAAAATCGTTATTGTCGGTAAAGTCCTCAAGCAGTTGCTGAATGTACGAAAGTTTAAGAAGTACATCTTCTGAATACCAAAACGAGAAATTCGAAATGTGACTAAAATTACGATTTTTAACATTAGCCTCATTATAGAACATAAGATGTGATTGAATGAGTGCAAACTGGTCTGCTATAAGTTTATCGTCATAGTGCGTTGTTTTAACGCGAGACATCAAGCGAGCAAGAGGATTTAAGTCTGTCCCAACTGCATTTACTCCAACAAGATTGGCTTCAACAAGTGTGGTTCCACTTCCGCAATAGGGGTCAAAGATAGTTTTCAAATCTCCATCCGGTTTATATTCTGCTATCAATGAACGAGCTACCTGCGGAATCATCATCGCAGGGTATGTGTGGTAGCAATGGGTAAACTCCTTTGTGTTTGCATCCCTAAAACTCCATCTATCATCAACTAAGCGGATATAATTACTCATTATTTGTAACTAAAATAATGTGTAAAAGTACAAAAAAAAAATGACATTCGCAAATAAAATTGCAGAATATGAAAAGCTTTTGTAATGGAATTCCCCTTCCAAACAAATAAATCAACATATAATTTTGTCTTAATGAAGAAAATATCTATTTTGAAAACCGTACAAAAATATCCCAGACTCACTTTTTGCAACACTGCAAATTTAGAGTATAATATTTTTGGATAGTACTCATGTGGAATGTCAGTTTGCTGCTTTGGACTAAAAAACCGGCTTTGCGATTATCGCAGAGCCGGTTTTCTATAAAGTTTGTTGAGGATTTTTATCTGAGCGGATGCACTCGTTTGCCGAGTGTGTCATACCATGCGCCGTTGCGTATGATGTAAACGTGACCGTTAATCATGACTTTTTGAGCCTGTTGCTGAACGCGCACTTCGTCAAGACCTGTTACTTCGGCAGGAGCCATCTGCACTTTATATATTTTGTAATCACTGCTGTTTGTAGCAAAGTCTTCTGCCACAGTGTAAACAACTACACATTCGTTTGCTGCGTCATAGCCTACGAATGCGTCGGAGCGGCGTCCGTTAACGGTGGCTTGGCAGTTGTATTTCTCGTCAGAGAATGGCTTGTTGTTTGTTGCTTGTCCGTTATTGAACACGATGTTTGTTCCGTCAATTTTGAAGTTGGTAAGGTCGTGGTTGTAAATCATTTCCACGTCATCGAGGTAAATGTGATCCTCGGCATCCTTGCTTGACGTGCCTCCGCCAGCGTTTTGGTTGGTTGAGAATGTAATGAGGATATATGCAGCATTGTCGGCATTTACTGTTGATGAGTAGTTGAACGGTATGCTGACACGCTGCCAGCCTTTGCTTGCTGTTGCGCTATAGTTCCTTTCGGCGTCAGCTACTTTCACGCTGCTGTAGTTGCCGCCGTCTTCGGGGTCTTTGTAGTAAGCGTTGGTGGTGATGACGGCATGTGCGCGAGCTCGGTTTTCGCTGCTTGATACATTGCCGTCTGCGGGTAGGTATTTAGCCCAGAACACGAAAGAGTCAGGCAGTGCTGTGAATGGCGTGTTAAAACCTGAATTAGAGGGGTCTGAGAAGTTGAAGTTTTTAGTACCGTCATCAGCCGATGTTCCTGCGGCATTGATTTGACCGTTGGTGAGGTTGCCGTTGGCCTTTACTTTTGTAATAAAGTAGTTGGTATATTTACTGCTTAGCAAAGCGCTTTTTGAGCCAGTTGAACCCGGACGTACCTCGTTACTTTCGTTCAATTGTACATTATTTTGCGCTGCGCTTACAACGGCACCTGTGCCAGAGTTGAACGAGTGCCAATAATTAGGTTCGACACCTTTCCCTACTGAATGCCAGTTGTCTTCAAATCCGGCGTTAGGCATTTGGTAGTTGCCTTGTGTTCTTGATCCGTTGAATGTTACGGGCAGGAAGCCTTCACCGAGCGACGGAACTTCGATGCCGAGGTCGAGGGTTACGCTATTTCCGTTAAGAACGGACCCTGCGTTGATTGTGACATACGCTCTTTCTGACAGCGCGCTGATGTAAACGGGAAAATGGTTGATGGAGATTGCTCCGTTGCTTGCAAAATCGGCGTTCAAAACAACGATGTCGCCGAGGTTGAGTCCTGAAAAGTCGAAATCGGGAAGCACAAGGGTTACTTTGTTAGCCTCTGTGCCCGGCAGGATGATGATACTGCCATTTTGGCTGTCTTCGGCAACTTTGAGTGTGCCGCTGTACTTGCCCGCAACGCCAGATACAGTAACGGCGTTTAGGCTGACAAGTCCGCAAAGGACTAATGCTAAAGTTGTTAAGATTTTTTTCATAGTTTATAGTATTTAGAAATCTTTGAGTTTTTGTTTAGAAATGCAGGTTGAGGCGGCATACGTAGCTGCGCGGTGCGCCTAATGCCATTGGTCTAAAGCTGTATTCAGTGTTGAGTACGTTGTTGACGATAAACTGCAGGTCGGTGTGTTTTTTGAATCTCACTGCAAGTCGGAGGTCCATTGTGAAGACGCCTTTGTTGTGCTCTTCCCAGTATGTGGCAAGCGTTTGTCCGTCCTCGTATCCGAACACGAATGTCCTGACATAGTCCATCAGGTCTTTTTCCTCTTTTTGCCTTTCGTCCACCATCAGGTAGTCCACAGCGAGGATTTTGCTCTTATAGCTGAGGTTTGTGCCGATTGAGAACCATTTAACGTTGAAGTCGAGCGATGCCTTGAATGAGTGTTTGTTTCTGTATTTGAGGTACTTGCTGTCATTAGACTTGTTTTTCATCTGCAGTGGGTCAGTATAGGTTGCTTCTTTTTTGATTCTGTCGTCATTGTCCAAGTCTTCAGGCTGCGTGAATGTATAGCCAATCGTGTAGGTGAGGTTCATGTCGCGTTTGAAGTCAAATTTGCCGGATGTGCTGACTTCGACTCCGTAGATACGCGCGTGGCTGACGTTGACAAACTGCGCTCCAATGCCGACTCCTGCGCCATCTTCACGGTTAATCATTTTTGTTACCATGCTGTATGCGTCCTGCAGTGAGTTGATCATTTGGAAGTTGGAGTTGTCGAAGAGTCCAAACTGATACTCTATCATGTCCTTATACTCCATGAAGAATCCTGAAACGTCGAGGAATCCGCTCAAAGGCCCGAGTTTGTAGAGCTGTTTGTATCCGAGTTCAACGTTGTATCCTGATTCGGGTTTTACGTTGTGGTTGGGGTACACTCCGACTCCGCCGATGTCTTTACGTGCGAATTTTTCGGTGATAGACGGGTTGCGGTAGCCTTGTCCGAAGCTTGCGCGCAGGAATCCTGCTTTGTATATTTCCCAGTTGAGTCCGGCTCTGAGCACTGGCCTTACCGGGCATGTCCACCCTTTGATGTCAATGTTGGCTTCTTTAAGGTCATTGTCCATCCTGTAGTATTCAAATCGTACTCCGGCAGACAGTGACAGCCTGTTTGCGATGCGGTGGTCGTATTGTAGATAAGCTGCGGCAGCGTCGCTCTCGTGCTTACCGGTAATGTTGGCTGTGTTGGTTACGTGGTTCCAGTTGACTCCGGCAGTGAGGCGCACGCCTGACTCCCATTGCTTTGCAAACTGGTAGTCAACGTAGAAGTTATATGTTAGTTCGGGTCGTGTTTCGGTTTTGTCGGCCAAGAGGTCGAGCCCATATCCGACGAGGTCAGTGGCATCTGATACTGTTATGCCAGGTACAAGGCCGTCGGCGAAACTGATACCTTCGTGCAAGAGTCCGATGAGTTTGTCGTTCATCACTTTCGGGTCAATAGGCTCTTCGCTGTCAAACGCGTCAGAGATTTCCATGAACGGAATGATGATAGGATCAAGGAAACTAATGTCCCCTTCCTGCAACTGGTCGAAATAGCCTTGCGCGACATCGAAATCAAGTTTTCCGCCCATGTTTCTCACGATTTCCTTGAGGCTCGTAACGGCTGTGGGTTTTGTGAGATTGTCAGATGTAACGTAGAATCTTGTGCGCAATTTGTGGCTTATTCCGGTTGCGGTATTGTTGTAGTTGAGGAACGGGTCGATGTTGAAGTTGTGTTCTTTTCGTCCCATGTTGCTCAGAGGTGAGGCTTTGAGCGGGTTGAGCGGGCTACGCCAGATGAAGAAGTCGCCGTACTGGCTTCCGATGTAGTTGGCGTTGAATCCGGCATTGAGGTATTTGCCTTCTTCCATGGGGGCATGGTATGTCATGTTGCCTCCAAACCTCATTCTTTTGTTGAAACTCTGTTGTCTGTATCCTTCGTCTTTGAACACACTGGCGGATGCTGACAGGTCAAAGTCTTCGATGCGCCTTGAGTGTGAAGCCTCGACACCGAGATATACAGGCAAGTGCGAACCTGTGTGGTAATAGTTCTTGTAGTTGTCGTAAATGCCGGTGTACATTGACACTTTAGTTTGTGGTTTCAGCCCCGGACGTTGTGTCCGAACGTTAATCACGCCGTTGAGGGCTGATGAGCCGTAGAGCACTGATGATGCTCCTTTGATTACTTCCACTTGCGCCACGTTTTCCAGCGGGATGTTGTTCCAGTTGACTTCTCCGGTTTTTGGGTTGAGAACAGTCATTTCGTCCATCAGCACTTGGCATCGTGAGCCGACGCTGTAAGTCCAGCCTCCTCCGCCTCGAATGCTTGGTTGTTTATCGACGATTTCTACGCCAGGGAGTGTTTGTAGTGTGGCGCTGAGGTCGGTAGGAATTTGCGATTTTATGGCTTCGGGCTTAAGCACTTCCATCGATACTGTGACGTCAGTCAGCCTTTGCTCATAGCGTCCGGCGCTGACAACGACTTCGTCAAGCAGTTCGTTATGTGTGCGCATCAGCACGTTAACATTTTTGATGCCTTTACTGAGAATGCGCTCCTCAGTCTCGTAACCGATGTATGAGAATTGGAATTTGGCTGTTGCAGACGGAAGTGTGAGTTCGAAGTGTCCGTCAAGGTCAGTAACCGCTCCATATTGAGGGTTATCCACCATTTGAATTGTTACGCCAATCAAAGGTTCACGGGTTGAAATGTCCATTACGGTTCCTGAGACCTGTTGTGCGAATGTGCTGACGCACAGGCATATAAGCGCAAAAATGGTGAGTAGTTTTTTGCTCATAGTTAATGTTTAGGTAAGTTATGTTGCCGCTTGTGCGGTTTTATAGTGCAAAGTTACGAAAAATATATTTATTTACAAAACCGGATTGCGCAAAATGCGTATTAAGTATGTGTCGCCACTGTTATTTTTCAGCGTCACATGCATTTCTTCGAGAGGCCCGTTTTCCACTGTTATAGTAAGCTGTGAAGTTCCAGCCGGTCCCTTGTCTGGCTCAAGTCGCACACCTTGATTTTCGCTTGATGCAGTCCACGGCGATGATGATGTTACGATAACGGTGCGCGAGTCGTCGCCATTGGTGATGAGCAGTGATGAGCTGGCGGTGATGTATGTTGATGACTGTGACGGTGTGTCGGTGTTGCCGTAGGCGCTTGTCCGCTTTACTGTTAGTTCGGCTTTGTAGTTACCGCTCATGAAAGTTACAGTCGCCTCATCGTCATTGCCAGGCACGACAACCAGCGCGACAGGCTGACTGCCAGTGCCTGCGGCGGGATTGATGGTAATCCACGTTTTGTTGGCACTGGCAGTCCATTGTCCTGCGCAATCAATGTTAATTTCAAAGTATCCCTGCTGTATGCTTTTCTCTTTCGCATCAATGCTGATAGGAGCAGACATTGTGTCATGGGCGTCGGCTGCGGGCTCTTCAGAGTCGTTTTTGCAAGCCGTGGTACCTAAGGCGAATAGGCAAACCAGCAAAGGAAGAAGCTTTTTTATTGATAGCAGCATGATGTTAAAAAAGTATCCTTTGCGCTTAATAGCTTCTGGCAAATATGACGCGTTGTTTTGACGGTTTTCCGGTTACCATGCAAGTGCCTGGTGTCTTATCTCCGTCAAATGGTATGCAGCGTATTGTGGCTTTGGTTTCGTTTTTGATTTTTTCTTCCGTTTCTGGAGTGCCGTCCCAGTGGCAAAGCAGGAATCCTCCTTTTTCGATTTCGACCTTAAATTCGTCGTAGCTGTTGACTTCGCGTGTTACGCTCTTGCGGAAGTCGTATGCCTTCTGGTAGATGTTTTTCTGAATGGCGTCCATGAGTTCCACAACATGCTGTTCAACCCCTTCGATAGGCATAGTTTCTTTAGTCAGCGTGTCGCGTCTGAAGACTTCTATGGTTCCGTTTTCAAGGTCTCGTGCTCCCATAGCGAGGCGTACAGGCACGCCCTTGAGTTCGTATTCTGCAAATTTCCACCCTGGTTTTTTGGCGTCGTTGTTGTCGATGTTGACGCTAAGCCCAGCCTTGCGCAGTTTGGCAGCCAGTTCTTCAAACTTGGCAACGACAGCGGTGCGCTGTTCGTCGTTTTTATATATGGGCACCATAACCACTTGAATCGGTGCGAGGTTAGGCGGCAGCACGAGTCCGTTGTCGTCGGAGTGCGTCATGATGAGTGCTCCCATAAGACGTGTTGACACGCCCCATGATGTTGCCCACACGTATTGCAGCTTGTTGTCTTTGTCCACATACTGTACGTCGAATGCTTTCGCAAAGTTTTGTCCGAGGAAGTGTGATGTTCCGGCTTGCAAAGCTTTTCCGTCTTGCATGAGTGCTTCAATGCAGAATGTTTCGACGGCTCCTGCGAAGCGTTCGTTGGGGCTCTTCACGCCTTTGACGACAGGAATTGCCATGAAGTTTTCGGCGAAGTCGGCATACACGTTAAGCATCCGCTGCGCCTCTTCGAGTGCTTCTTGTTCGGTTGCGTGAGCAGTGTGCCCCTCTTGCCAGAGGAACTCGGCAGTGCGCAGGAACAGACGTGTGCGCATCTCCCATCGCATCACGTTAGCCCACTGGTTGATGAGTATAGGAAGGTCGCGGTAGCTCTGAATCCAGTTTTTATAGGTGTTCCAGATGATGGTTTCAGATGTCGGGCGTATGATGAGTTCCTCCTCGAGTTTTGCGTCAGGGTCCACGATAACGCCGCTGCCGTCAGGGTCGTTTTTGAGCCTGTAGTGCGTAACTACGGCGCATTCTTTGGCAAAGCCTTCCACGTGTTCTGCCTCGCGGCACAGGAAAGACTTAGGTATCAGGAGCGGGAAATATGCGTTCTGGTGCCCGGTTTCCTTGAACATGCGGTCAAGTTCGTGCTGCATTTTTTCCCATATCGTGTAGCCGTATGGCTTGATGACCATGCAGCCGCGTACCGCAGACTGCTCTGCAAGGTCTGCTTTAACCACTAATTCGTTGTACCACTGTGAGTAGTTAGTGGCTCGAGAAGTAAGTTGTTTGAGTTCTGCCATTATTTTTGATGTTTATTTGTTTTGCCAATATTTGCGAATTTCGCTAAACCATGTTTTCCTAACTTCGATTTTCCCTATTTCGGTGTCATAAAATTGTTGTAATAGGTTACATAGTGTAAGCATCCATGTCTTTCTGTCTTGTTGATTATCGATGTCAATTTTGTTGGCATTGGCAATCTGAATTTGCCCCCCAGCCCAATGCCCCTATCGTAAGGCAATTCCACTTGAATGATTCTATGGGCCTGAAATAGCATTTATTATACTTAATAATGCCATTTTCAATCTTGTAAGCAATCAGCAGGATACAGAAAGTGTTTTTGTCGTTTTTGTAAAATTCAGCAAGTCTTTTGACAGATATCAGGTTGGGCATATTAAAATCTGTTCCCTCGTTATGAGTCTTGACATCTACGGCAAAATAGTTTCTATTTTCGTCCTCAAAGGCCATGTCTTCCATAGACCGCCTTGTAAAATCGCTCGTGACATTAATAGTCAAAGATTGCAAAGCAGCTGAAAGTCCTACGTGTGACATAAAATCTTGTACTGCATCACCTACTGAACGTGGCGAATTAAGTGCGGCACCTTCCAATAAGTGCTGTGCACTTTGATTTAATACATTTAAAATAGATATTTCAATGCCTTGATAATTCATATTCAGTCTATTAAAAGCAACTCTTGCTGTAATTCTCTGCCAGTTTTGTTATGCCTGACTTTTGTTAATTCTTTTTTCTTTTGCTCTTGTAGGGTGTTGCGCTCCCAAAAAACGCCGTCGCAATATCCTTGAATGCTGTTGTCCTGTTCCGCATTCATAAGTCGTTTTGCAGCCCAAAGGCAGTATTCTTCGTTAATTTCCACTCCGAGAAAATGTCTGGCTAATTTTTTTGCTACGACAGCAGTTGTGCCGCTGCCTAAAAACGGGTCGAACACTATGTCGCCAGGGCGCGAAGATGCCAAAATAAGTTTGGCGATTAGTTTTTCTGGCTTTTGTGTGGGGTGGTCTGTGTTTTCAGGCATAGACCAAAAAGGCACGCTTATGTCGTCCCAAAAGTTAGAAGGATATGTTTCCCTGAATTTGCCGTCGTCAGTTTCTTGCCAGTCTTTTGCGACACCGTTTTTGCGGTATGGTGCAAGGACTCTGCGTTTCAATTTTACGGCGTTAACGTTGAAGTAGTAGTCGTTTGGGTCTTTAACGCCAAACCAAATGTCCTCCATCGAGTTCTTCCAGTTTGATATGGCACCTCTGCCTTTTTCACGCTGCCAAGTGATGCGGTTGATGACCGTCAACTCTTTTTCCATAATCATTTGTAAAGCCGCAGTGCTGTGCCAGTCGCCACAAAAGTAGAGCGAACCATTAGACTTGAGTTTGCAGCACACTTTAGAAAACCAAGTACCAAGATAATCAAGATAATCTTTTCTTGAACAAGACCTGAACGTTGTGCCGTTGAAGTCTTTTGTGAGGTTGTATGGTGGGTCGAGTATTATGAGGTCTGCAAAGCCGTCAGGAATTTTGTCAACAACGTCAAACAAATCGCCATTGATAAGCAAATCATACAAGTCATCGCCTACATCTAGGGCACTTGGCAGTGATATATGTTGCCGGAGGCCGCTGACCTCTTCGGGTAATACCGTTATAGTCCTGTTATTTTTTGCTCTGGTGTATTCCATAATTATTTTGCAAAGTTACGAAAAAAAAGTGGCTCAGCAAACGGGCGCCAGTTTCTCTTTTTCGTCCAAGATGTCCTTGAGCAGTTGCTCTGACACGGCAGTCAGTGGCAGCCGCAGTGTGTTATGGCATAGTCCCATGACATGGAGCAGTGCTTTGATGCCGGCAGGGTTGCCCTCGCGGAAGAGCAAGCCTGTGATGCTGTCGTAGCGTCCATCGTATTGGTATGCCTTGTCATTGAGGCATTTGTGTATGACTTCTGCCCACTGCTTAGGCAGCGCGTTTGAGAGAACTGAAATTACTCCGCATACCGTGCCGTCATGTGCCAACTCGGGTGTGAGGCCATCGTCGCCACTGATGATGGCGAAGCATCGAGAGCGAAGTTCGTCTTGATTATCCACAAGCGTTTTCAGTCTGCGAATTTGTTCGGCGTTGCCTGATGCTTCTTTGATGCCGATGATATTGCTGTTCGCGATTGCGGCTTCAACGACAGTTTCGGGGAGCATATTGATGCCTGTGCGCCCGGGCACGTTATAGACAATCACAGGCAGTTGGCTGGCATTTGCAACCGCAGAAAAATGTGCTACGAGGCCGCGTTGCGATGGCTTGTTATAGTAAGGGCAGACAGACAAAATTGCATCGAACCCTCTGGTGTCCGCATGCTTGATTTCATCTGTTAAGGAGCCCGTGCAGTTGCCGCCCATTCCCAGCACGAGCGGCACACGGCCATGGCATACGCTGACAACAGTTCGTTTAACCAGTTCGCGCTCATTGGCGGATAGAGTGGGGGTTTCGGCAGTGGAGCCGAGGACGACTATGTAGTCTGTTCCGCTGCTTATTTGGCGTTCGGTAAGAGATGTGAGCACCGGCACATCGATGCTGCCGTCAGGCAGGAATGGAGTTATGAGGGCTGTGCCCAAACCGCTAAATTTGTGCAGAAAAGGTGCGCGGTTATTTGATGTATTTGACATAATCATTTTTTTTCTTCAAAGGTACGATTAAATGCGCAAAATAGCAAACTATCTTGGTTTTTTGGCATGCTGTGGGGGCGCAAAGTAAAAAAAGTGCAAAATAATAGGCATTTATTTTGTAGAAAAATCAAAAATTTCTTGTGTATTTGCAAAAAAAAACGGAAATTTGCATTTCTAAAATTATGCGCAACCATAAAAAAGTTATTATTATGGAAAACAAAGAATTAGCAGATATAGTAGCTGAAAATTTGGTTCATATCAAAGCCATCAAGATACAGCCCAACAATAGTTTTATCCTGTCGAATGGTTGGCAGGCTCCGGTTTATTGCGACACACGCAAGGCGTTGTCAAATCCTCGTCTTCGCGCTTTTTTGAAATCAGAACTTTCACGCCTGATTCTTGAGCGTTATCCCGATGTTGACGTAATTGCCGGACTATCAACAGGTTCACTTGTTCAGGCGGTCCTTGTGGCCGACTTGTTAGGCCTGCCTTTTGTCTATGTCCGCCAAAAACCTAAAGATCACGGCTTGGAGAACCTGATAGAAGGAGACATTAAGCCTCGTCAGAAAGTTGTGGTGATTGAAGACATAATAACGACAGGCACAAACTGTCTCCGTGCCGTTGACACGCTCCGTAGAGATGGCGCTGTTGTGCTTGGCGCTATATGTATTTTCACGTATGGGTTCTCTCTGGCGTTCAAGGCATTTGAGGAAGCCGATGTCGAACTTACAACACTTTGTGATTTTGACACGGTGCTACGTCATTCGCTTGAGATAAAGCACATCACGTCAGATGATGTTCATATTCTTGAGAAGTGGCATAAGATGCCTCAAGAGTGGAACGATGCAGTTAAGCCGACAGCTGCCAAATCGGTCAAGAGCAAGGCGGAAAAAGAAGCGGCATCAAAGTCCAGAAGCAAGAAAACGGCGAGCAAATGAGTGAAACCACATATACGAGCAAAATAGAGCGTGTTAACCACGCTGACAATGTAGTTTACGGCGTGTTGAGTCAACCCAACAAGCTTCAGCCGTTAGTGGCAGCTGTGCCTGATAACGAATATATAGACGGCATAGAACTTGACCACGACACTATAAATCTGAAAACCAAACAGTTTGGTAATGTTGTGATGCGCATAGTTGAGCGCGAGGAGAACAAGACTGTAAAGTTCGCGTCTGACAATAGTCCTATTCCTGTCAATCTGTGGATACAGTTTAAGCCCACTCAAGCGGACCAGACGGCTGTGCGCCTCACGCTGCGCGCCGATATCCCGATGATGGTGAAGATGATGTTTGGCAGCAAAATAGAAGAGGCGCTTAATAAAGTGGCATCCGCTCTGCCCATGCTCCCATACCAGTCGCTGGCGTAATAGCGCTTCCCCGATGGACTACGAAAAAAAATGCCTTGCGAAATTTCGCAAGGCATTTTTGCGTTTTCTTAAACCCAAATCGGTCATTAGAATTATTAGGATTTTTTCCTGACTTCGTCACTCAAAAAATAGTCAAAATATAATTTCTTAATAAATAATTATTTGTAATTTTGCGCCACCTTATTTTGGGTGGCGCAAGCCTTTTTAGAATAAAAAAGTGATGCTATGTATGTTCGTACTAAA
>JAFTCC010000015.1 GCA_017454915.1 Paludibacteraceae bacterium | reverse complement strand
GTCAAGCCTCATATGCTGTGCCTACTATCAAAATAGAGATTAGCGTATTGTCCATGTCGGAGCCATTTGAAATGAGACGTATATCATCGTTGGTGGAACAAGTCTTTGATGGGGAAGATGTGGATTCAGATTTCGTTCAAACTATCCGCACTGTCAGTCCTGCAAGGACTTTTCTTGAAAAGGCGTTTCTGTTGTGCGAGGAATACCAAAAGGACAAGCCGAGGACGCACCGTATGACTCGCCATTTCTACGATTTGGAGAAACTCATGCACACTCCATACGCAGAAATGGCACTCAAAAATGTAGCTCTCTATCATGAGATTGTGGAGCATAGACGTAAGTTCTATCATGTGGGCTATGTAGATTACGACAAGGAACTACCTTCCAATATCCAGATTGTACCCAATGAAGAACTGATACCGGCTTATGAAACGGACTACGATGAAATGAAGGAAAGTTTCATATATGGCACCCCCCTGGATTTCAAAGAACTGATGCAGAAGATGTCAGAATTACAGGAGCGGGTAAGAAACATAAAGAAATAACCTTTAAGATAGATTTTTGATAACAAGAATTACAAAATAATTAGGCATGTATATTTCTCATATTAAAATCAAAGGATTCCGTAATTTCATGGATACTGATGTCGAATTTAACGACGGTATCAATATTCTGATAGGTCATAATAATGCAGGCAAAACTAACTTGCTGAAGGCATTGCAATTGGTAATAGAACCACATTACCGTTACAGGAGACTAAACGTCAATGATTTCTGTAAGGATGTAACTCTTGAAAATCTGAAAAATCAATCACCATCAGTTACAATATCTGTTACATTCAAAAATAGTGGCATAGAGTATAATGAACAGGAAGAAGATTTAAGAGTGATTGCTAATTGGTTTACTGGTATGGAGAATGGCTATACGGCTATGTTGACTTATCGGTTCTACTTGCCAGCAGAAAAGGAGGATGAATATAAAGCGGCAATGGCCGATATTGAAGACATAAAAGTCGGTTGGGGTATTCTTGAGAATGACTTTCTAAGGTACTATGTTTACAAATTACTTGCTGGATCCCTTGACAATCCCATTCAGCCTGAAATGGATAAGTTGGTACGTTTTGACTTTCAATTTTTGGGTGCTATGAGAAATGTAGAGGATGATATGTTCTATGGGCGTAGCACCATGTTGAAGGATGTGCTTAATTTTTTTATAGACTATGGGATAAAGACAAATGATGAGAAGACTAAGGAAGAAAAGGAAACAGAATTAAAGGAGGTAAGACAAAACTTCGGTGAAGAAGCTTATGCCCTTATGACTTCATTATTGGGAAGATTGTCGGAAGGAAAAGATGTTATGCTTGACTATGCTCATGAGACAGGAGCATCTTTCAATAATGCTTTGCCTGATTTTAAGAGTACGCTGACAGAGCAGGATTTGTTTTCCGCATTGAAACTCATTATCAAATATGGTGAAGATATTGAAATTTCAGCCACACATAACGGTTTGGGCTATAACAACCTAATCTACATGTCTCTTCTGCTTGCCAAAATGCAGGCTGATGCCGATGGTAGCTATATGGGGGATAACGCAAAAGTGTATCCAATACTTGCTATTGAGGAACCAGAAGCTCATTTACATCCAGCTATGCAGTACAAGTTTCTTAAGTTTCTTGACAAGAATCTGAAAGTAGATCACAAAGTGCGTCAGATTTTCATTACGACCCACTCCTCGCAGATTACAGCCGCAGTCAAGTTGGATGATATAATATGTTTGCATAAAGGTGAGGATGGGGTTACAAATGTTTGCTATCCAAGCAAGGTGTTTACTGATTCTGATGATGATAAGAAATCGAAGAACTATGTTCAAAGATTCTTGGATGCAACAAAATCGGACATGCTTTTTGCTCGAAAAGTTATTTTGGTAGAAGGTGTTGCGGAGGCTTTACTGATGAGTACGCTTGCACGTTATGATGGGAAATCGCTGGAAGACCAGCATATAGCAGTAGTAAATATCAACGGCAGATATTTTAATCATTTCGTAAAATTGTTCAATACAGAGGCTTCACCTAATGCTATACCTAAAATGGTGGTATGTATCACAGATAGAGACCCTGTAAGAAAGAAGAGAGAAGTAAATAGTAAGTTTGTGGCTTGTTATCCATTCGATTTACATAAAGATAATGAACACTACGAATATGCCGTGAACGCAGCAGA
This sequence comes from Paludibacteraceae bacterium, assembly GCA_017454915.1. Classification (GTDB taxonomy): domain Bacteria; phylum Bacteroidota; class Bacteroidia; order Bacteroidales; family Paludibacteraceae; genus UBA3747. The sequence goes on along the minus strand of JAFTCC010000015.1, from coordinate 12,655 downwards.
GGAAGAAAATGCATTTAGGGAGCATTCACACATCAGGTATTTCTCACAAGATGCAAATAAAGGTAAATCATTTGAATACGAGCTTGCTCTGTGTAATCCTGACCTTGAATTTCTCGTTACAGAATCTATGTCTAACAAAGACGAGATAAGAGAAATGATGCGTATGAATTACGAGCTGGCTAAAGAAAGAATAAAGAAAACCCAAGAATGGAATGATGTCAAAACTGCTCTTGATAATACAGATTGGAGTGATGAGGAAAAGAAAAAACATCTTATAGCAGCACGTTATCTTAGTTCAGTAGGAAAAGGAGAAAATGCTCTGGAGCTATGTCTTGCATTGGAAGAAAACTACGAACTTGAAGATGGCGATAAGCATAAAAAGATTTTCAATGTTCCACCTTATATTCACGAAGCATTAGAATGGCTATTGAGATAAGTTCCGAATCACAGATTGACATCAATCATCATTTCAGGGTTTCCGCAGGTCCTGGTGCAGGTAAGACTCATTGGCTTTCCTTGCATGTGTCCCATGTACTAAAAGACTCGAACAGACTTGGGAAAATGGGCAAGGTGGCTTGTCTGTCATATACTAATGTTGGAGCTGAAACATTGATGGGCAGGATGTGTGAGGATAGAAGCCGTGTTCTTTCCTGTACCATCCATAGTTTCCTTTATGCGTATATAGTCAAACCCTATCTGCACTTCATCGCTGCTGAAGAGGGTTTTGAGATGGAACTTTTAACCGGAGAAGATGACAGAATCTTGTCTGATTACAAGACTATAGAATCCGTATTGAATGCCGTAAACCAACGCTACGGCGAACAGAGCATGGTCGTATCTGCCATTCGGTCGGCAAAATGGAAATTATTAGATAATGGCACATTGATATGTGTTGCCACACCTAAAAAGAAATGCTGTACAAAGGGCTATATCCTTAGTGACAATGCATATGGAATCTATAAGAAACTGGCATGGGCAAAAGGATATATGCACTACGATGATATTCTTTATTTCAGCTACAAGCTCATGCAGAAATATCCATTCATCGGAAGAACTTTAGCAATACAGTTCCCTTATGTTTTTGTCGATGAATTTCAGGACACCAACCCGATACAGGCAAAGATTATTAAATTGTTAGGTGATAATGGAGCCATTGTTGGAGTTATCGGTGACTATGCTCAGTCTATATACGGATTCTTGGGGGCTGACCCCAGGCAGTTCGTATCATTTACCTTGGATGGTTTTCGGAACTATACTATACGAGATAATAGAAGGAGTACAAATGAAATCATAGATCTTCTTAACGTCATTAGGACTGAGTTTCAACAACATCCAATTAGAAACAAACATGGAATGAAGCCCTTACTGCTTGTTGGTGAATTGATGGCTTGCTATGATGAAGCGCAGAGAATAGCAACAGACGAAGTTCATGCTTTGTCATATCGAAACATAGAGGCAAACATTCTGAAACAACGTGTGAATGCTCATGTTCAAGATAGTAAAATACTTAATCAAATAACTGACAGTAACTCGGAAAGAAAAGAGTTTGTGGCCACATGGATTAAGGCCATAGAACATGCAAGGAACAAACAGTTTGGGGCTGCATTCAAGATGCTTGAAACCATTGGTGTAAGCGATCTTGACGCTTACATTTCAGTCAAGGAAGCGTTAGATGATTATGACAGATATTGCGATGGATCATTAAAAGATTTCTTTGATTATCTCTACGAGCGCTGGGATCTTAGAAAATTGAAGCCCAGTACCAGTATTTATAGATTTTATTCTCTACATACATACCGAGAATTATCTCAATGTGTTGGATTGTTGGAAGATACAAGTGCCCAAAGAACTGTACATAAGGCAAAGGGAGATGAATTTGATAATGTGCTTGTTATTTTTACCGATGAAAAAGCATTGAAGGTCCTACTTAAACCAGACATCCAAAACTATGAACCAGATAGAGTTTACTATGTAGCTATGAGTAGAGCCCGAAACAGATTGTTTCTTACCGTGCCATCCCTTTCTACAAAAGTGGAAGAGAAACTTAGAAATTTACCCATAGAAATAAGAAAAATATGATAGTTAAAACACATCTTTAGAAGAATTATGAATAACAAGCAATTCAACACCTACAAGGAGGGGCTGGACCTGGAGTTCCTGCGCACGTACTGCATGGGGAACGGCGGACGTTCGAGCGGGGCGAGACGCTAGAGGAGGCGGGCAAACCGGCGCAGTGGGTGGCCTACGTGGAGCGGGAATGCTTCAAGTACATGGCGCATCGCTCGGCGCTTATGACGTTTAGCTTGTCCAAGAATGATGAGGAGGACAAGAGCTACTACACGGGCTTCGCATCCTTTCTCTATTCGTTACAACCTTTAAACTCATCTTCAAAGTATGGAATTGCCCCATACTTGCCTTCCAAATAGTTCTTTTCGTAGTTGCTATCTGTCCTAGGCTTTGCCCCATTGTCCAGCGTTATACTCATCATCGGTGTGAGTTTCGTAGAATAGCTAGTTTTTACCGTCTTTTCTACAAAGACCACTTGATCTCGTCTCAGCAGTTTCTTCGAAAGCATGTTGGTATCGTGAGTCGTAAAAATCAGTTGGGCTCCGTGAGGGTTCGTTTCAGCACAGTTAAACAGTTTTACAATACGTCGCGACAGCAGCGGGTGCAATTGTGCATCCAGTTCATCCACAAACAGCGATTTCCCTTGCCGTAAGGTGTCAACAATAGGCCCGGCAAGATTAAACAGTTTCCTCGTGCCGTCCGACTCTCTTTCATCTATGTCAAAGTCCACCATCCCCACTACTTCACCATCTACATTTATTTTACTGTGTTTTGCATAGGCAACAATGGGCGGGTGTTCTTTCAGCGAGGCCACTATTTCCGCTGGCAGTCCCTTGGGCAACATTTTTTCATCAATGAGCTCTTGTTCGGTAGTCACTTCGCGGAAGCCCAAATCCATACCGCTGATAAAGTCCAGAATCTCGTCCTTGTAGTCTGTCTTGGTATGCAGCATCTCCTTTGTATAGCGTGAGAAGTCGCTGTCGCGCAAACCGGAAATCACATTGGGTTTGGTTCTGAACCACTCTATCACCCTTTTCGATATTTTCCCACCTAGCTGTGCCGCAAGCGAGATGAAAAGTCTATTGTTATTCAGGGGGATGGTTCCTTCTTTTATGGCCAGCCCTTCCGGATAGTTCTGCTCGTCTATCTCTATCATATCGGGAGTCCGCCTCATCAGCGTTTTCAGCGATCGCTTGGGAAATTTCGCTATTAGCCATTCCTCTTCTATCCGTTGTGCGGTATAGCTGAATCCGTAGGTAAACTTGTCGGTGCCGTCTACAAACGACATTTCAAATCTCGTTGGCCTCGCCTCTTTGTCCGACAGCAGAAAGGCATCAAACGGTAGCGTTTCGTTATCGTTCAGCCTCACCGAATGGATAATGATACCCCGCATTCTTCCAATTGCCTTGAATACGTTCGATTTACCGCTGGAGTTGGCTCCATAAAAAGCCTTGGCGTTAAGCACACGAGTGTTTGCAACAATGGTGAAGCCTTTGTTGTTCATGTCTTTGATGCCCGTATCAGCTTCAAATGACAGTTTGATCTCTTCGTCTATCGAACGGTAATTCTCCGCGGTAAAGCTCGTTATCATAACTCGATTTTGTGATTTTTGCTCAAATTTAGGCTGCAAAATTACGCATTTTATTTAACATACACGAGGAAAAATCGATTTTTCTTCAAATGTCTGACAAATTGACAGGGATAAAAAGTCAGTTTGTCAGAAACGCTCCAGACCGACAAGTTGGTGCAATTTTTGTGAACTTAGCGAAATATCAACAGGTTATACGCTACCTGAAACTAAAAATATTTTTAAATTTGAGGTTTTGGCTCAAATTTTAAGAATTGGCACGGAGTTTGTCCCTTTTCAAAATGGTGGACTCGTTCCTGAGCACCGGAACCACCCACTAGAGTAAAGCTCTGCTGTACTGTTCAGACAACAGCGTCTAAAACCATACCTGCTCTATGACATACGTCAAAAACGCAAGTGGTACTTCCAGATGGTCAAAGCCCTCTACAGGTGAGTCATCTTGGTTGGAGTATTGGGAGAAGAAAACGGGAAAAAAGGCTACCCGTTGTGGCGCTACCGATTACCATTCCACAGGCACCCTTGTTGGCGCTCACGTTCAGAAGGTGTTTGGAGGCAACGAGCTCTATATCACACCTCTTTGCACCGGATGCAATCAGCGAAGCGACAACTTCTGGGTTGACACCGAACTGGTCAGAGTACCCAGTGGACAGTAACCAACGCACGGTATGCAACGCCTAAAGTGCTCCGTAGCGGAATCGGAAGGCCACCGCAATGTTTTAATCTAACCCCAACTATTATGAGGAAAGAAATACATATCGTTTCTAATCCAAACAGAGGAGGTTGGGATGCGAAAAGACCGAACGCAGACAAGGCTTCAAAGCACTTTGATACGAAGAAAGAAGCAATGGAGTGGGGTCGCGATCTGGCAAAGAGGGAAGGACTAGAATTTATTCCTCATGATACATATAATCGCCAAAACCAAATGTACCAAAATTATTCTCTCAACAGACCTCATTTATAATATAGAATAGCGGTTGCTCGATGAGTAGCCGCTATTCTTCTTTTTATAGCCATATCTATGTTGTTTGTTGTACCTTCTTAATACCTTTTATTTGTCTTTTAATATCTGTTTAAGCGGTGTTTTAATGCCGTTGCAGGTTCTACACATTCAGCACGAACTTGATGTCTTTTTCGCCGTTGAGGAGGCGGAAGGTGTTGAGCAGGTTGCTCTCGTAGATGTGAACGTTTGCCAAAAACAGCGTGATACTTTTGAGCGGTATGCCGATTTCGCGTGCCATCAGATACAAGTGGTAAATGTCTGACGGCAAGCCGAGGCTCGCATCGCTGCTGCGCTGATAGGCGGACACGATGAGAGAGCCTGTCGTTTGCCCGTTGCTGTCTGTTGTGCTTTCTATCTGGAACTGCACGAGGCTGAGGCAGGGCTGTTGGCTCGTTTTTGCGCCTGTTTCGCCGAGGAATAGGACATAGTTCTTGCTCTCTCGCATCTCCTTGCGTATCTTTTCCACGAGTGCCGGGAACTTGCGGAAATAGGTCGGGTAACTGTTGACGAGTTGCTCGCCACAATAGTCCCACCATGTTATGCCTTCGGCTCGGTACTGCTCGGTGGCGGTTATGCCAGCCTCGAACATCTGCAATTCGGTGCGGAGTTTCTTGCGTGCTATGCTGTGCGTCTCGAAGATGTCAAGCAGGTCGGCGGGTGTGAGGTGCAGCACCTGATTGGTGAGGTACTTGATAGAGCCTTTCTTGTTGGTCTGCGTGCGTCCGTTGTCAAGTATGTCAGCAAGGACTTGGTAGTATTTGTTTGTGGGTTTCATGCTGCGTCCCTCCTTTCGTTTTTTTGTTGGTGTTTGTAGAGCATTATGTCGATGAAGCCGGCGGCATAGTTGAGGTGGGTGGCGTAGTCGATGCGTGTCGCGCCTTTGAACGGGTTGCCGGTCGGGTGCGTCGGGTCAGTCACAAAATGGGGAGAGTTCGGGTCAGTCACAAAATGGGGGAGAGTTGGGGCGGCAGTCGGGAGAGCCATTGCTGGCGCTCGGCATCGGTGCATTCGTGCCATTCGGTGGGGTCGGCCTGCTTTCCGAGATACACTTGCTCGGAGTATATGCGTCCGTCTTCTGTGTCGCAGTAGAGCCAGTTGCCCGGTGTGTCTGGTGTGAGTTTTCTGATGAATTTTTGTTCCTGTATCATGCTAAAGTCCAGTTTTTGTTAGTTGCGAGTTGTATGTCTGCCGTGTTGAGTTTTTCGAGCAGCGCAGTTCCGAGCGTGAGTGTTTTGCCGGTCTGCCCTGTGAGGTCGGCCATGCCTTTGATGACGGCCAGCAGGCTTGCCCTGTCGAGCAGTGTGAGGCGGCTGATGTCAAGGTTCTGCTTGAGTCCTACGCAGGTCATTACGCCGCCGTTTTCCACCTCCTGAAGCGTGTGGTTGCCTATCAGGGTGGTGAGTTTTGAGTTGTTGATGGCGAACATGGATGCGTTGTTGGTTGATTTTGACAGGTCCCATCCTGTTATGTCAAGCAGTTCGAGGCTTGTGCAGTTGTTGAAAGTGTAGGCAAAGGCTTGGCAATCTGACACGTCGAGTCGGCTCAGTCTTGCGCTGACGAGCGATGTGCTGCTGTTGCAGAGGTATGTGATGTTGGATAATTTCGGGTTGTTGGTTATTGCGTCGAGGTCTATGCCTGAGCCGCTGACGTTGGCGAAAGCGTATGAGTATGATGTGTTGGGCAAGTCGCCTCCTAACGCCAGTGTTGCGTTAGGGAAAGCCGCATAGCGGAAAAAGTTCTGCATGTCGCTTACGTTTGAGAAGTCGAGCTGTCGTACTGTGGCTGTCAGTTCTGACAGGTTGCTGTACCCTAATTTTCCCCCTGCGTTGATGAAGTCCTGCAGTGTGCATGCGCTGGCGGCCGTTGGTATGCTTTGTATAGCCGCCGCGAGGTTGGCGGTGTTCTGCTTTTCGGGCAGTGTTCCGCCTTTTGCTGCTACGGCTGCATAGGCGTTGTTGATGCGTGCTTTGAGTGCCGTGATGGCTTGCTGTAGTGTTGTGCTCATGCGTTGTCTATTTGGTTGATTGTGTATCCTATGAGTGCGTTGAGTTGTTCGACTTGGCTTGCTGTTGCGAGTGGGCTTGTGTCGGGCAATGCTGCGATGATGTTGTTTTTTGCGTTATTGATGGCGTTGAGCACTTCGGTGTTGTTGTTCTGTCCTGCGCTTTGGCGTTGTGAGAGGTTCAGGATGGCGCGCTGCTGGCTTTGTATTGTGTCCTGCTGTTGCTGCACGGTGTAGAGTATGACGCCTGCCGCGTTGCTTGCGAAGTATGTTTTGTCGGCGAAGACGGGGTTGCCAGGCACGAAATCTGACTGGTCGTTCCATTTGACGATTCTCACGGCGGAGCGCAGGTGTGATGCGACTTTTACGGTGTAGCAGTCCACCTGTCCTTCGGGCAGGTCGTCGATGAGGTAGTCTGCAGTGATATGGAAGTCGTAGTTTCCGACAGGCAGGTCGGGTGGCAGCATGACGGCTATGCAGTCTTGTTCTATAGTGAACGGCGCGGGTTGTTGGTTGTCGCCTATGCCGTATGTGACCTGTATGTTATCCAGCGTTGCGGCGTCGATTCTGTCTCCGTCGTGATATACGGGGAAGAGCACTTTGATTTCGTTTCCGTATGGTATTTTAATCATGGTTCTACTGTTACTGTTATATGTTTTTGTATTGGTGCAGAGAATCCTCCGTCTCCGAATTGTATTGTGGTCTGGCCTTCGGCTATTGCTGTGACGATGGCGGTGGTGTCGCTTGTTTTTTCTATTGTTGCTATGCCGGTGTCGTCAGAACTGCAGTCCCATCCCATTATTGAGCCTTTGATGTCTGTTATGGTGATTTGCTCACCTATGCCTTGGATGGTGATGTCGTCGAACGTGTCGGGAACGGTGACTATGAGGAAGCGGTTGCTGAAGTCGTCGGTGCTTTGCCATGCCGACCATTGTTGTGTTCTGTAGTCGTATAGTCTGAGCAGTTGTGTCAGTTCCGAATCGCGTCTGAGGGCCATATAGGCAATGTCTGGCATGAATATGAGTCGTTGTATTGCGTATTTGCCCGATGGCACTTCAGCGCTTGAGATGAATAGTTTGCCCCACGTTGTTGCGGTCACGGTGGTTCCATAGCTGTCCTCATGCGAATGGGTGATGCAGACGCTGTGTTCGCCGGGTTGTGTGAGGCAGTCGATTTGTGCAAGTGCGCTGTCCGGGTGGAATGCGAAGTCGAGTGAAGTGGCTCTGATTTGTATCAGGTCGTCTGTTTTGTGGATGAAGCTGTCGAAAGCGTCAGCGAACTGCGCTTGGGTTGGTTTCATGCCGCGTTGGAACCATTGTTTGAGTTGTGAGCGTGATGACATGGTGATTGATGATTATGTGTGATATGATGGGTTTTAGGGATTGGTTATTGGAGTTGGTCGAAGGAGTTTTTGCGTCACCGCTTGCGCGGTTCTGGTTTGTCTGGTGTTTTGTTTTCCGTGGGCTACACCCACGGCTAACATTGTGCCGCCCCTATGGGGCTTGTCTTGGTTATTGTAGGGACATGACGTGTCATGTCCCTACAGGTGTTAGCGGTCTAAATCACTTTGATGAGCTTGTGCATGGCCATATATGGCGGCAGGATGGTGACTGCGGTCTGCGTTGCTTGGGCATAGCCCGTTGTTGTTACCAGTGTTGTTGGCGGCGTGCCCGGGTATTCCCATTGGTCGTTGAGGTCTTGGCGCGGCGTGTTACTGATGTCGAGTGTGATTTGCTGCTCTCCGCCTGGCGCGCCGAAGTCTGTGTGGTTTGACATGTCGTTGGCTCCGAGTATGAATCGTTCAGTGAGGTCAGGTATGTCCACGCCAAGGCACCGTGTGACGCGGCTGTAGCCTTGTTGCGGGTTCTGTATCGTGATGTTGTCGTTGCCATAGAGGCCGTACAGGTATTCGTCAATTCGTCTTTGTTCGTTTTCATAAGTTGTGCATGGCACATAGCCGTAGGGCAGGTCGTTGAGGCTGCCATAATAGTCTATTATGGCGAGTCGTGGTGTGGTGTGTTGCGCCAGTTGCGCCAGCGACTGCATCAGTTCGTTGATGGTCATTGTCTGGAACTGGCTGACAGGTGTGTCTGCGCCGCTGTACGCGTTTTGCGCGGCATAGTGGCAGTAGCGTGTCTGTCGCACGGTGATAGTCTCTCCGTCGATGTCTGCGTCGATGCTGGTGGTGACGAGGTGTACCACATCTGCCTGTTCTTCGGGTTGTGGATTCGCCTTGAGTGGCATGGGCTCGTAGTCGAATATGGCTATTCCGTCGGCGTTTGCTGTGGGCTGCTGAATGATGGCATATCGCATGCCTATGAGCCGTGCGAGTGAGGCTGCCAGAGCGGTGTTGTCTTGCAGTGCTTGGAATGTTTCGGTGGCAAGTGGGTATTTGCCTTGCCGGTTGATGAAGTTGAGTACGTCCATGATGTAATGTTGTTATGATTGTTGGTAGGATGCCGTGCGTGAGGCGAGTCGGTAGCGTTCTGTGATTGCGGTGACGCGTTTGTCATCGGGTTCATTTCCGTGAAAACTGACGAACTGTGGGCAGACTACGGTGAATGCGGTTGTTGGGGCGATGATGTTCTCTGTGTCGTGTATGGTGAGCGCTGTTGTGCCGTTGACGAATAGCGGCCGGTTGGCGGCGGTGTCATACACAACGAGCCATTGTCCGGTGGGGTCGTTGTCCCGAATTTGGAACCCGTGTTGATAGTTGTTGATTTGTTCGAGATAGAGTTGGTTGAGGGCATGCTTGAGTCGGCAGACCTGTCCGTTGTGGTTGAGGTAGTAGAGGTTGTTATCCCTCATAGTTAGGAAAGTCTGTTGGATAGTTGTGATGGGCTGCATGAGTATGCGCGCGATGGCGGTGAGCAGTGGCTGTCGCAGGAAAGTTGGTGTGAGCAGCACAGCGAGTTTCTTTATGTCGGTGTTGAATATGCCCATAGTTTTAGTATGGTTTGTATGTTGTACTTAGTTGGTTGATTCGGTAGTATCCTGAATGCGGTGTTGTGCGGTCGCTGATGTTTGTGAAGCCTGTTGCGGTGTCCGTTTTGTGTTCCGCTCTGTTGACCTGTGCGAGTTTGACTCCGTGCGCCTGCATGACTGCGTTGGTGAGCGCTGTGAGCGAGAACTCGGAGTTGAATGGCAGGTTTTCGATGTAGTCGTTTATGGCTGTTTCGGCCGGTTTGTTTCTGTTGAGTAAGCTTGTTCCTTGTGCGTCGAGTGTTAGCGGGTCGTAGAACACTGTGATGTCAAGGTTGAGCAGGTCAGCAGGTTCGTTAATGAGCATGACGCGCACTCCCGCGTCTTTAACCTCTGCGATGTAAGCCTTGAGTGCGTTGAGTTGGTCATCGGTGAGCGGCTGCTTTGCGCCGTTGTTGTCGGTGGCGACCTTGATGTACACAGTGGCGTTGCCTTCCGCCTCTGAGGCTGCGGCGAAATGCACGATTTTCATTGCTTCAATCTGGTCGTCGGTGAGGTTGGTGTCGTCGTATTGGTCTGTTCCGTCGATGAGTGTCTGGCCGTAGCGGAACTGTTTGACCTTGTCCACGTACCAGCGCAGGGTGTGCGGTTTGAGGCGTGCGATGATGTCCTCGACTTCGGTTTTGTGGGTGTCGAAGAGGCGTTCGTGTGTCCATATTGCTGCGGCCACGATGTAGAGTAGCAGGTTTTCGATGCTGACTTTGGAGAAGGTGCTGTCGAAATCCGCACCTTGTGTGAAGCCGTATTTTTCGGCGAGCGTGTTGTCCGCCATGAAGGCTGTGGTGAGTTCGGTTTTGATTTGCTGGATTGTGCGTGCCATTTTTTTAGGGGTTAGGAGTAAGGAGTAATACATTACTTTTTGCTGCTTGTGGGTTCTTTGTCGTTACACTCCAAAGCGTCTGCAAAGCAGCCGAGCTACACCCGCGGCTAATTTTGCGTCACCGCTGGCGCGGTTCTTTTGTTTGGTTGTTTCGTTTTCCGTGGGCTACACCCACGGCTAACATTGTGCCGCCCCTACGGGGCTTGGTTTGTCAGCGCACGAAGTGCGCGGTCTTGCAGCCACAGGCGGTCTTGGTTCTTTGTTCTTTGTCAGTGTTTGACTTTGGTGTCCTCGTAGTCATCTTTTTTGAATTTGCTTACATCGGATGCTTGGCTTGTAGGTGTGGTTATTGTGAGTTTGAAAGCGGCGTACCCTGTACCCTCGTGAATGTGTCCGTTAAATGTGTCCTTCAGGCTGTTTACTTCATCAACGAGGTTGTTGAGTTTGTCGGTCAATTCCTTTATCTTGATTAGTCCCCCGTTGTTGCCTTGGTTTATGGTGATGCTGTCGATTTGCGAGAACATGATGGCGGCAAAACTGGTCTTGTTGCCTTCAGACAGGTCTGCTATGATGATGTATGAGCCAATGGTTGGCTTGACGAGTATTCCTGTCGGAGCGTTGTCCTGCGCTGCGCGTAGTCTGACTCCTGATATTTTCAGCGTTCCTCCTATCATCACGTCGCATGTATCTCCTGTTACGGCGAGCACCTGTGCGATGTGGAACAGTTCGGTGCTGTTGTGGCATATTTCTTGAAGCTTTCTTTTTATGTCAGAATAAGTGTCCATAATACTATGAAACGTTTATTATTCCCTTTGTTTTTGTTATTGTTCTCCTCATTGTGCCTTGCTGAAGAATGTCTTGAAGCTGGTCCTTGCCCGCCCTGCGCTTATGTAGTGGACTATGGTTTACAGAGCAATAAGGTGTATCTTTTTGGCGATGTCCGCGTCATTCCTTCAGACTCGCGCGAGGGTGCGGACCTCTATGTTTTTTTGTGCCGCAAGCCTAACGAGGTTCCCGAACTAATAGTGAAATGGGTTGAGCCTGGTCCGGGCTTTGTATTCCATTGCGGTTATTGGCATCGTGTTGAGCGCGGCGAGCAATTCACGGTTAAGTTCACTGATGATTTTTGGAACTGTGACTTGCGCATCGGCTATGGTGACCCTGATGTATTCTATTCCTGCAGGGGCTGCCCTCCCGGTCCTTTCTGATTATGCCATACGCCTTCCGAGTGTGACTTTTCTCTGTCCGCCGTTACTGGAGAAACTGACTTCGGTTGCGATGACGTAGTATGTTCCGGTTTTTGTGGGGTAATCAGCATCTTTGACAGTGACGAGGTCACCTGGCTGGCAGAATGGCACGAGCCAGCCTGTCAGGTCTCCCTCGTATCCGTCGTAGCACAGCATGTTGAACTCGCTGTCGGCTATGGTTTTGAGGTCGTTTATCGCAGATGCGCTCACGCGGCGCGTGATAGTCTGACCACCGGACATGCCTGTTTCGGCTTTTATTATTTTTCCATCAGGCAAGGTTGTCTCTATGGTGACCTTGATTTTTTTGTCCTTGGCGGTGACATACTTGAGCGATGACTGCTGCACGTTGCGGGCGAAGTCGTAGATGACGGTGTTCCCTGCGAGGTGCGTGTATGGCGGATGGATGTGGAGCGTTGTGCCGTCGAAATAGATGTTTGCCTTGGTTTCCTCCTGCACTTTCTTAAGCACATCGATGGCAGTGGCGTGTGAGATGGTGAACTTGTCGTAAGTGAACTGGTAGTCGCACAGGACATTGAATGGGTTTGCGTTTGCCGCGCTGACTTGCAAGGCGATTTTTTGCAGCAGTGCTGTGAGCGTTATTGCATGGAGCTGTTCGTCGTTGAGTTCCACCCGCCACAAGTAAATGTCGTCCTCACATTCTATTGTTATGCTGTTGTCGTCTGTTTTAACGCTCTTTAACCAGCCATTAAACTCTGTTTTAAGGCTGTTGTCATAGCCGAGCGAGATGTCGATGAAGTCGCCTTCATGTAGGAACTGCTCGGCATTGAGCGTCTTGTTGAGGCAGGTTGCCGGCAGTTTGATGCCGGCAGAGGCGCCGAGCGTCTCGACGGAGCGTCGGATGGTAACGCTGTCGAGCAGTCCGAGACGCCGTCCGCCGATTATTATTTCATAATCCATCACAAGCATTTTATTATTTTATTATTTTATT
>JAFTCC010000014.1 GCA_017454915.1 Paludibacteraceae bacterium | reverse complement strand
TTGCTTTTAAGTTTACCATATCAATTAAAAAATTAGTGAATAATGTGACTTCTTTTTGTTCTCGTTTTGCAGTGCCATTTTTTAGTGTAAAACATTTGCCGATTTAGTGTAAAGCATTTGTAAAACGAACTCGTCATGGATTGCTTTTAGAATGTGCAGAACGTGCAGAAAAGAAGTGAGGCAAGCACCTGTTCGCCAAGTGCTTGCCTCGTATTTTACTAATTTTCAGTATCTTTCGATTATTCCTCTACAGCAGCTTGTGCGGCGGCGAGGCGTGCGATAGGTACGCGGAATGGTGAGCATGATGCGTAGTTCATGCCAACCTTAGCACAGAACTTGACTGAGCTCGGTTCGCCACCGTGCTCGCCACAGATACCAGTGCGCAATCCGGGACGAACTGCACGGCCTTTCTCTACCGCCATCTTGATGAGCTGGCCGACACCGTTCTGGTCGAGAACTTGGAACGGGTCGACCTTCAGAATTTTTTTCTCAATATAAGCCGGCAGGAACTATGCGATGTCGTCGCGGCTGTAACCAAATGTCATCTGTGTGAGTTCGTTGGTTCCGAAGCTGAAGTACTGCGCTTCGGTAGCGATGCGGTCTGCGGTCAGAGCGGCACGTGGAATCTCAATCATGGTGCCAATCTCAAATTCTACTTCAACGCCGTATTCGGCAAACACTTCTTTTGCGACGCGCTGTATGATTTCCTTCTGCTGTTTGAGCTCGTAGAGGATACCAATAAGCGGAACCATGATTTCCGGCATCGGGTTCTTGCCTTCTTTCTTCAGTTCGCAAGCAGCCGAAAGTATTGCGCGTGTTTGCATTGCTGTGATTTCGGGGAAGGTGATGCCAAGACGGCATCCGCGGTGACCTAACATCGGGTTGTTTTCTGCCAACGATGCCACACGTTGTTGGATTTCGTTGACTGACACACCCATTTCTTTGGCCATTTGTTCTTGACCCTTAAGGTCATGAGGCACGAACTCGTGCAACGGCGGGTCAAGCAGGCGGATGTTGACGGGCAGTCCGTCCATAGCTTCAAGAATGCCTTTGAAGTCTGCTTTCTGATAGGGCAGGAGTTTGGCAAGGGCTTTCTCACGTCCGGCGGCGTCTTTGGCAAGTATCATCTCACGCATGGCGACGATTTTCTGGTCGTCGAAGAACATGTGCTCGGTGCGGGTCAGGCCAATACCTTTAGCTCCGAACGCGCGTGCTACGCGAGCGTCGTGAGGTGTGTCAGCGTTGGTGCGGACTTGCAGTTTGGTGTATTTATCGCAGAGGTCCATGAGGTCCTTGAAGTCGCCAGAGAGTTCTGCGGCTTTCGTGGGAATTTCGCCAGCGTAAACCTGACCTGTTGAGCCGTTGAGTGAGAGATAGTCACCTTCTTTATAAGTAACACCCTCGATTGTAACGGTTTTGGCTTTGTAGTCCACGATGATGGCGCCGGCTCCCGATACGCAGCACTTACCCATACCACGTGCAACTACGGCAGCGTGTGATGTCATGCCACCGCGGGCGGTGAGGATTCCTTCTGCGGCCGACATTCCAGCGAGGTCTTCAGGCGAGGTCTCGATGCGGACCATGATAACTTTATGTCCGTTTTCGTGCCATTCCTGTGCGTCATCGGCATGGAACACAATTTGTCCGCATGCTGCACCCGGAGAAGCGGGAAGACCTTGTGTGATAACTTTTGCTTTTTTGAGAGCGTCTTTGTCGAAAACGGGGTGGAGCAGTTCGTCGAGTTTTTGCGGCTCGCAGCGAAGAATTGCTTCCTTCTCGCTTATCACGCCTTCGCGGCAGAGGTCCATTGCGATTTTGACCATGGCTGTGCCGGTGCGTTTTCCGTTACGGGTCTGTAAGAACCAGAGTTTGCCTTCTTGCACAGTGAACTCCATGTCCTGCATGTCGCGATAGTGGTCCTCAAGGTTCTGCTGTATTTTGTTGAGTTGAGCGTAGAGTTCTGGCATAGCTTCTTCCATCGAAGGATATTTTGCAGCGCGCTCTTCCTCTGATATGCCTTGAAGTTTTGCCCATCGGCGGCTGCCTTCGAGAGTGATTTGCTGCGGTGTGCGAATACCAGCCACAACGTCCTCGCCCTGTGCGTTCACAAGATATTCACCGTTAAAGATGTTTTCGCCGGTGGCTGCGTCACGGCTGAAGCAGACGCCGGTGGCTGATGTTTCACCCATGTTGCCGAACACCATTGCCATAACGCTGACGGCGGTGCCCCATTCGTCGGGTATGCCTTCCATTTTGCGGTAGAGGATAGCGCGCTCGTTCATCCAGCTGCGGAAAACAGCGCAAATCGCTCCCCAAAGTTGTTCGATTGGGTCATTGGGGAAGTCCTTGCCAGTCTGGTCTTTAATTGCGGTTTTGAAGCGGGCAACAAGAAGTTTGAGCTCATCTACGTTAAGGTCCTTGTCAAGTTTGATGTGACGGATTTCCTTTACCTCGTCGATGATTTTCTCAAACGGATCAATATCTTCCTTGTTGACTGGTTTCATACCCAGAACGACGTCACCGTACATTTGCACGAAACGGCGGTAAGAGTCATAAACGAAGTGGGGATTTTGTGTTTTCTTAACCAAACCTTCTGCCACGGTGTCATTAAGGCCGAGGTTAAGTATGGTGTCCATCATGCCAGGCATTGATGCTCTCGCTCCAGAACGTACGCTGACGAGCAACGGGTTGGCGGTGTCGCCAAATTTGCTGTCCATGAGATTCTCAATGTGCTTTACTGCGGCCATCACCTCATCGTTGAGCAGTTGCATGATTTTCTCTTGTCCTACTTCGTAGTACTCGTTGCAGACATCTGTAGTAATTGTGAAGCCAGGAGGCACGGGAACGCCCACAAGGTTCATCTCGGCGCAGTTGGCGCCCTTACCACCGAGCTGCTCGCGCATTTGCGCGTTGCCTTCTGCCTTACCGGCACCGAAGGTGTAAACTCTTTTTTTGTTTTCCATAAAAAATAGGGTGGTGTTAAATATAGTAATTAATTAAATTTTAATCTTTTGCAATGCGGAGCAAAATACACACATTTCCGACTGCGAAGTTACGAAAAAAATCCGATATCGCAAAATCGAAACGCAACTGATTGTAAGATTTGTCGTTTTAGTAAAAAATGTGTACTTTTGCATGCTAAAATTAAATCAACCCATAATTATGAAAAAGTATTTCTTTGCTCTATTGCTTTCGGCGTTTCAGTTGACAGCATTTTGTCAGACCAAAACTCTTGTGGCGTATTTTTCTGCTACCGGAACCACTCGCTCTGCCGCTCAAAAACTTGCAAAACAACATAATGCCACGCTCTGGGAGATAGAGGCTGCCGAGCCATATACTGCTGAAGACCTCAATTGGCGAAACAAGCAGTCAAGATCATCTCTAGAAATGAAAAATCCAAGCGAGAGGCCTACTATCAAACAATGCACAGACATCAGGCCGTATGAAACAATATATGTGGGATTCCCGATTTGGTGGGGCATCTGCCCAAGAATTATCAATTCTTGGATTGACAACAATTTGGAGCAGCTAAAGGGCAAAAAACTCATACCATTTGCCACAAGCGGCGGAAGTCCTGTCGGACCGGCTGTTGATTATCTTCGTGAAACTTACCCGGAACTGGACTGGACCGAGGGCATTTTATTATAACTAAAATTTTTACTAACTTTGCAACTTGAAGGCTGAAAAATCAGTCAAGCAATCGTATAATAATTATCGTAACATATAACTATGTGTGGAATAGTAGGTTATATAGGCTACCGTGAAGCGGTGCCTATTCTTTTGAAAGGTCTTCACCGTCTGGAGTATCGTGGTTATGACAGTGCAGGTCTTGCTCTTATTAACCCCGAGGGAACTCTTAATGTATATAAAACTAAAGGAAAGGTTGCCGATTTAGAGGAAGTTCTTAAAGGCAAGGACGTTCGAGGTACTGTAGGCATAGCCCATACAAGGTGGGCTACGCATGGTGAGCCTAACACCGAAAACGCACATCCCCACACTTCAGAATCGGGGCGGTTAGCTATGATTCACAATGGCATTATCGAGAACTATGCCGTGCTAAAAGAAAGCCTGCTGAAGAATGGTGTAACATTCAAGTCTGAAACTGACACCGAAGTGCTTGTGCAGATGATAGACTATGTTCAAGCAACAAGCGGGTGCGACCTCACGCGTGCTGTGCAACTCGTGCTTAATCAAGTCGTTGGAGCATACGCCATTGCTGTTGTTGACAAACAAAATCCGGGTGAGATTGTGGCGGCACGCAAAGGCAGCCCGCTGGTGGTCGGAGTCGGTGAGAACGAACTGTTCCTCGCTTCTGATGCCAGTCCGATAGTTGAATACACAAAACAAGTTGTTTATCTCAATGATGAGGAAATTGCCACTATAGTACCCGGCAAAGAACTTGACATACGCACAATTTCAAACGTGCAAAAAACACCTGAAATTAAGCAATTGGAGTTGAGCATTAGCCAACTTGAGAAGGGCGGTTATCCCCATTTTATGCTTAAGGAAATATTTGAGCAACCAATCACGCTTGCCACAAGCATGAAAGGTCGCGTCAATGTCGATTTGAACAACATTTCCTTGGCAGGTTTCATTGATAACCGCGACACCTTCCTCAACGCCAAGCACATCACTATAACAGCATGTGGTACATCGTGGCATGCCGGTTTGATTGGAATGTATGCTTTTGAAGAATTTGCGCGCATTCCTGTTAGCGTAGAGTACTCATCTGAGTTCCGCTACCGTAATCCGATAATTGGTGAGAACGAGGTGGTGATAGCCATCAGTCAGAGTGGCGAAACAGCTGATACACTCGCCGCAGTTGAGCTGGCAAAATCGCAGGGCGCGTTCATCTTTGGAGTGTGCAATGTCGTGGGAGCCAGCATACCACGAGCGGCTCATAGTGGCTGCTATACGCACGTTGGCCCCGAAATCGGCGTGGCGTCAACAAAAGCATTCACTGCGCAGGTAACAGTTTTACTTATGCTTGCACTTGCGCTTGGCAAAGAACGCGGTACTGTAACACAAGAAAAATATCTCCGACTGCTCAACGAGTTGAATCGAATACCAAGCAAGATTGACCAAATCATCAAACAAAACAACGAGAGCATATCGCAGTTGGCAAAAATCTTCACATATTGCCAGAACTTCATCTATCTTGGACGCGGCTACAACTATCCTGTCGCACTTGAAGGGGCTCTCAAACTCAAGGAAATAAGTTACATACATGCGGAAGGCTACCCAGCCGCAGAAATGAAACACGGACCTATTGCGCTTATCAGTCAAGAGATGCCCGTGGTGTTCATCGCGCCCAAGTGCAGCACATACGAGAAAATTGTCAGCAACATACAGGAAGTTAAGGCACGCAAAGGCAAGGTCATTTCGGTTGTAACCGAGGGCGACGAGCAGGTTAAGGCATTGAGCGATGTGGTTATTGAGATACCCGACACCGAGGAGGCTCTCATGCCGCTACTTACTGTCATACCACTGCAGCTGCTGGCTTATCACATCGCTGTGGTTAAGGGGTGTGACGTTGACCAACCGCGTAACCTTGCTAAATCAGTAACTGTGGAATAATCTTTTTGCAATCGTGATATTTGCAAAACTTGTTTGCAAGAAAAAATGATGACCTGGGGCTGTAAATACACGTAATGATTTAGAACAAAAAAAATATTCCGAAATAGTCAAATAGTAAATAGTCAAATAGTAAATTATTTTGATGGAAAGAATTAGTTATGCATTAGGAATGCATCTTGGAATGCAATTAAAACAGTCTGGCGTAGAAAACCTTAATTATGAACAGTTCGCGGCAGCTCTCAAAGATATGCTTGAAGGGCACACTCCCACTATGGATTTGCGCGAAATGCAGTCAACCCTCAACAAATACTTCACTGATTTGGAAAAGACTCAGAGTGAAAAAATGAAAGCCGAGGGCGCGCATTTTCTTGCGGAGAACGCTAAGCGTGAAGGTGTGGTAACGTTGCCCAGCGGTTTGCAATATGAAGTTTTAACACCGGCTATAGGCCAGAAACCAACCAAGTCAGACCGTGTGCGAGTGCACTATCACGGTAAACTTGTTGACGGCACAGTTTTTGATAGTTCTATTGAGCGGGGCGAGCCTGCTGAATTTGGCGTTACTCAAGTCATTCAAGGCTGGGTGGAAGCGCTGCAACTGATGTCGGTAGGCTCTAAGTGGCGCTTGTTCATACCTTATAACCTCGCATACGGAGAACGCGGTGCAGGACAATCGATCCCGCCCTATGCCACTCTTATTTTTGACGTAGAACTTCTCAAAATACTATAATAATGCGAAGAATCTCTTTACTATTGCTTTTGGCGTGCTTCGTGAGCGTTAACGCGCGTGTACCGCACAAACGTCCTGACGAAAAGAACTTGAATACTCCGTTGCTCCTTAACGCTAAGGACTCTGCCAGTTTCGCTTTCGGATTTGCCGTAGCAAGCGATATGGTGAGCAATCTCGGCAATTTTCCTGCCGAAGTAGACAGGCGGCTTCTGCTTGAGGGCTTCACTGCTGTCATGCGAAATGATTCCACATCGTGGACAGTCGATAAAGCGGCGGCATTTGTAAATGATTATTTTACTAAAGCGCAGCAAGAGAAAAACAAAAAAATGCAAGCAGAGCAGACAGCATGGCTTGAAAACAACGCTAAACGTGACGGCGTGGTAACATTGCCGTCAGGGTTACAATATGAAGTGATTAAAGAAGGGGAGGGAGAGAAACCGACTCCTAACAGTTTGGTCAAGGTTCACTACGAAGGCAAACTGATTGACGGCACAGTGTTCGACAGCAGTTTTGAGCGTGGAGAACCCATCGAGTTACGCCTCAACCAAGTCATTAAAGGGTGGACAGAAGGTCTCCAACTCATGAAACGAGGTGCAGAGTACATTCTTTTTGTGCCTTATAATTTAGGGTATGGAGAGCGTGGGGCCGGACAATCAATACCTCCATACTCAACACTCATTTTTCGTGTGCAGTTATTAGAAATAAACGAATAATTTAAATTCTTACAATGAAGAAAATCATCCTTATGGTGTGCGTCGCATCAATTGCGCTGTTCACCTCTTGCAACAAAAAGCATGCTGCGGCAGATATTGAACTGCTCTCGCAGCAAGACAGTCTAAACTATGCCTATGGAGCCGCATTGGGACAGCAACTGTTGTATAGCCTCAACAGAGATTCGCTCTACCAAGCTGATCCGCAAAAAGTTGTTGACGCAATTGTCAATGCCCTTGAAAACGGCAAGGAAACAAATGAATATCGTTCAATAGGCTTGAATTTGGGGCGCAGTCTTCAGCAACTGAGGAAAGAAGGCATTATGAATGGCGCTATTGAATGTAACGAAAAAGCAATCGTTGCAGGAGTTGTAAATCAATTGCTTGACGATAATGAAGTGTTCACTTCAGAAGAAGCAGATGAATATCTTAACCTTAAGATGCGTGAAATCAGAGAAAAGCAGATGAAAGCAACAATACAACAATTGCCACCTGAAATTCCTGACTCGCTTGAAGGGCAAGAGGAAACAGAACTCGAAGAATTACAAATTGCAGAATAATCAACTAATCTTACCGATACTACAATGAAAACAAAATATTTAGCAATTATTGCCTTGGCAATGATGTTTGTTGCCTGCGACCGTGGCTACAAGCACCAGAATGTGGAACTCAACAATGCTGATGACAGCATCTGCTATGCCATGGGCACCATGACTGGTGTGCAACTCTCACAATATATTGACTCTAAAAACGACAGCCTTGACGGACGGGCAGAAGTTCTCAAAGGATTGCGCAAAGGTGTCAACGACAACGACGAATATGCAAAATTTGGAATGATTGGCGAGGATTTGGCGCGTATGTTGGAGCAAATGGATGCAGAAGGGCTGCTGGGTGACTCCACTTTGGATGTGGATAAGGCCAAAGTTATGCAAGGCTTGATAAACACCCTCTTGGATGATGCGTCTGTTACCACATTTGAAGGAGCTAATCCTGACGAGTATCTCCGTAATTTCCAAATGGAAAAAACGCGTAAGCAAATGCTTGAGCGTTATAGCGAGAATAAAAAAGCCGGTGAGGATTTTCTTGCAGCTAACAAAGAGAAAAAGGGTGTGTTCACAACCGAATCTGGCATTCAGTATGAAATTCTCAAGAAAGGCAATGGAAAGAAACCGCTCATAACCGACAACGTGCGTGTGCACTACCATGGCACTTTAATTGACGGAACCGTTTTCGACAGTTCGGTTGACCGTAAGGAACCTGCCGAGTTCGGATTAATGGGAGTTATCAAAGGATGGCAGGAAATCCTCCAAATGATGCCTGTTGGTTCCAAGTGGCGTGTTTATATTCCGCAGGAACTTGCCTATGGTGACCGCGAGATGGGTAATATCAAACCATTTTCGGTGCTGATTTTTGACATCGAGCTGATTAAAATTCTTGACAAAGAGAATAAGTAATTGTAACCTCATTACCGCTAATACAAAGAGGACATCCGGTTAGGATGTCCTCTTTGGTTTTATAATCAAATGCTTTATTTGTACTCGTTGCCACCTTGTTAGGCCTAATGCCCTATTGGGATTATGCGTTTACGATAAAAAAGTTTCTTGGTGGTGTTGCCGAAAATGTTAATCACAGTCCAAAATGCTGAAGACAAAGCACTCATTTCCTCCGCATTCCTGAACATTAAATAGTGCCACCAGATTTTTTCCCATGCCGATGATGGTGTTATGGAGTCGCTTCGCCGGCGGTATTGTGCCAATTGCTGGGGCAGCAAATGGCAGTCGCACTTCTCAATAATGCGTAACCACATCGCAAAGTCGTTGTTTTTCTTCATGTCGGCTATTTGAATAACTCCAACCCTTTGTGCATCATACATTACCGTTAGGCAACCCGGCCAGCAGCAGCACCTCATTGCTAATTTTGATACGTGTCTTTTGCCGCTCATTATTACTCCTTGTGGTTTTGAGTGCTCGTCAATCTCGGTGTATTCATGGTATGTGAATGAATATCCGTTTTCAGTCATGAAACTGATTTGCCGTTCCAGTTTTTCAGGTAGCCACAGGTCGTCCGCATCAAGAAATGCTATCCATCGTCCTTTTGCATTGCGCAAAGCCTTGTTGCGCGCAAGTGCGGCTCCTTCACGCGTGCTATTTTTGATGTAGTGAATGCGTGGGTCGCCACATGACGTGACAACATCATCAGTATTATCTGTTGAACAATCGTCAACGATAATCATTTCCCAGTTAGCGTAGGTTTGCGCCAATACGCAGCGTATAGTCTCACCTATGAACCTGCCGCAGTTGTAGGACGGAGTTATTATGGACACCAAATCTCCCATATTCGTATTTTCGTTGCAAATATACGAAAAAAAATATGTAACTTTGTAGTGTAATGAGCAATAAAAGCATCGTTAAGCTACTTTTTGACCGCACATTTGCATTTGTGGGACTTATCGCGCTTTCTCCGCTTCTATTATTTGTGTGGCTTCTAATCCGGCTGAAAATGCCGGGTGGACCTGCCATATTCACGCAGCAGCGTGTTGGCAGAGATGGCAAGTTGTTCACCATGCATAAGTTCCGAAGCATGATGGTGAACCATGGCGGCTCGTCTATCTCTGTCGCCGGTGAGGCGAGGATTACTCCGCTTGGGGCAGTGATGCGCCGTTACAAACTTGATGAGTTGCCAGAATTGTGGGATGTGTTGCGGGGCAAAATGTCGTTTGTCGGACCGCGTCCTGATGTGCCAGGATATGCTGATAAACTCGAAGGCGACGACAGGCGTATGCTGCTGCTGAAACCGGGCATAACAGGTCCAGCATCGCTCAAGTACCGCGATGAAGAGCTGTTGTTGGCTGAAGTAGCTCATAAAATTGAGCATGAAGGAATGGCGACAGAGCCGGATGGAAGGCAGATTACTACTGTCGAAGAATATAACGACAATGTCATTTTCCCTGACAAAGTGAAGTTAAATCTCTATTATCTCGACCATTACACTTTCATTGATGACATAAAAATGATTTTCTGTACAGTTACTGGAAGAAAACTGTTTTATGGAGGAGAGTGGATATAAGTATTTTGTTTACTAATAATCGGAATTATATTATGCGTGAAAGAATTTTATTGTGCGTGTCGCACATGAGCGAGGCCGGAATGGAACTTAAATATGTTCATGAGGCATTTGCATCAAACTGGGTTGTTCCGCTTGGCCCCAATGTCAACGGCTTTGAGGAAGACCTTAAGAATTTTGTCGGACAGAACAAAGAGGTGGTTGCTTTGTGCAGTGGCACTGCTGCTGTGCACCTGTCGCTACTGGCTTGCGGTGTGGGGGCTGGCGATGAAGTTCTGGTGCAGAGTTTTACGTTTTGCGCGTCATCAAATCCCATCACTTATCTTGGAGCTAAGCCCGTGTTCATTGACAGCGAAGAGGACACATGGAACATGTCGCCCGACATGCTTCGCAAGGCAATTGAGGACCGCATCAGAGTAACTGGCAAGAAGCCGAAAGCCATAATGGTTGTTTATCTCTACGGAATGCCTGCTAAAATAGACGAATTGCTTGCGATTGCCAATGAGTATGGCATTCCGCTTATTGAGGATGCCGCTGAAGGTTTCGGCTCGCGATATCATAATCAGGTTGTTGGCACGTTTGGTTGCTATGGCATCCTCTCGTTTAATGGCAACAAGATGATTACCACTTCGGGTGGTGGTGCGCTTGTCTGCCCCGACAAGGATGCTAAAAACACTATCATGTGGTATGCCACACAAGCCCGTGAGGCATATCCATATTATCAGCATGAGGCTATAGGCTACAACTACCGTATGTCTAATGTCTGCGCAGGTATAGGGCGTGGTCAGATGACTGTACTGGACGAGCACATTGCTCATCACAGACATATCGCAAACCTCTATCGTGAAGCGTTCAGCCAGATTGACGGTATCACTTATCACGACGAAATGCCATGCATGGAGAGCAACTTCTGGCTTTCAACCATATTGCTCGACGAACACCTGCGTGTGCGTGGCGAGGAGAATGCATATCGTGAAGCTGTTAAGGGAGCCGTCGGAGGTGCGGCTGGGGTCGTGCATGCCGGAGGAACAGTGCATACTGATTGTGAGCCAAACAGAAATGTCGAGGCTATGCGAATGGCTCTTGATGCTGCTAACATTGAGAGCAGGCCTCTTTGGAAACCGATGCACAAGCAGCCGGTTTATAAAGATGCGGCGGCGTACGTCAACGGAGTGTCAGAAGCTTTGTTCAAAAGAGGGATGTGCCTTCCGAGCGGACCGATGGTCACGGATGATGACGTGAAATATATCATTGAAAATATCAAGGCTAACATTATTGGCTAACATTATGAATGTGCGCATTGAAAATAGCTGGAAGCAGTGCTTACAGGATGAATTTGACAAACCATATTTTGAACTGCTGACTGATTATGTCCGGCGTGAATATGGTTCGCAGACAGTGTATCCGCCGGCACGGCTGATTTTCAATGCGTTTGATTTGTGCCCGCTTGATAATGTTAAAGTGGTGATACTTGGGCAGGATCCATACCATGAGCCAGGCCAGGCAGAGGGGTTGTGTTTCTCTGTTGCAGATGGTGTTCATTTCCCTCCATCGTTGCAAAACATTTTTAAGGAAATAAGTGACGAGTTTGGTACTCCAATTCCAACCAGCGGCAGTTTGCGAAGGTGGGCGCAACAGGGTGTCTTGTTGCTCAACGCAACTCTCACGGTGCGTGCACACTTGGCTGGAAGCCATCAGGGAGTAGGGTGGGAAACTTTCACTGACCGAGTTATTACCGAAGTTAATAGGCACCGTAAAAATGTAGTCTATATGCTGTGGGGCAGTTATGCACAGCGTAAAGGCGTGCTCATTGACAAGCGCGACAATCTCGTCTTGCAGTCTGCTCACCCCTCGCCGCTTTCCGCCTACCGCGGTTTTATGGGTAATGGACACTTCAAAAAGGCTAATGAGTACCTTACCGCCCATGGCATCACACCAATACAGTGGTGATATGTCCTTTTCATTTCGTCGGTGTAACTCTTCTTACCTCTGATAATAACGCGAGGCACGCAATAGAGCGTGCCTCGCGTTTGTCATATTATCATTCATTTCTATTTTTGCATTTGCCATAGTTTAGTGTAGTATCCGCCCAAGGCAAGCAGTTGGTCGTGTTGTCCTTGTTCAACAATTTGACCCTCGTGCATAACGCAGATGTGGTTAGCCTTTTTGATGGTTGACAGCCTGTGTGCAACAACGAGGGTAGTTCTGTTTTGCATTAGGTTGTTGAGGGCTTCTTGAACGAGTTTCTCGCTTTCAGTGTCAAGTGCTGATGTGGCTTCGTCCAAAATCAGTATCGGTGGGTTTTTGAGCACAGCCCTTGCAATTGATATGCGCTGTCGTTGTCCGCCTGAAAGCCTCGAGCCGCGGTCGCCGACTATGGTGTCATAGCCCTTTTCGGTTTGCATGATAAAATCATGCGCGTTAGCTATTTTAGCTGCAGCCACAACTTGCTCCATAGTGGCGTTGGGCATTCCGAAAGCTATGTTGTTGAAGAATGTGTCGTTGAATAGTATAGGGTCTTGGTTTACATTGCCCATTAGTGCCCGAAGGTCTGATGACGCAATATCACGGACATCCACCCCGTCAATTGTTACAGAGCCTTGTTGCACGTCATAGAAGCGAGGCAGCAGGTCGAGCATGGTAGTTTTACCGCTGCCGCTTTGCCCAACAAGTGCCACCGTCTTGCCCTTGAATATTTTCAGGTCAACGCCACGTATGATTTCCTTCTCGCCGTTGTATGAAAAATGAATGTTGTGGTAAGCGATTTCATTTTTGAATTCGGGCATGGGGGTGGGGTGTTCTGGCTCTTTTATCGTGTTTTCAGCCAAAAGTATCTTGTCAATACGCTCAAGCGATGCCATGCCTTTGCGTATGTTGTACACGGCTTTTGACAAATCCTTGGCGGGGTTAATGATGGAGTAGAAAATTATTAGATAGTAAATAAACTCAGCGGCGTCAATGTTGCTGTTGTCGGTCAGTATCAGTCCGCCTCCAAACCACAGCAGAATGGCTATCATCACTGTGCCAAGAAATTCGCTCGTTGGGTGGGCGAACTCATATCTCCAGTTGAGTTTGTTGAATGTACGCCGTGTTTTTTCATTGAGCGCAGCAAAGCGTTTGCTTAATGTACCCTCGGCATTAAAGGCCTTTACGATTCTTAAGCCACCCAGCGACTCTTCAATCTGGGTGAGCAGTTGCCCAGTCAATGTTTGACCTTCAAGCGATTTGCGTTTCAGTGTGCGGCCAATAACGCCAATGATGCCGCCGCCGATGGGAAGCAACACAAGTACGAACAGAGTCAGCTGCCAACTTATGGTGAACAATGTAACAAGATAAATTGTTATCATTATGGGGTTCTTGAAGAGCATATCCAACGAACTCATCAGCGAATACTCCACCTCAACCACATCGTTTGTCATTCTCGACATGATGTCGCCTTTATGCTCTTCGGTGAAATATCCCATAGGCAAACGTATGATTTTGTCGTAGAGTTGCTGACGAAGGTCGCGAAGAACGCCAGTGCGTATTGGAATCATAAAAAATGTTCCGAAATACGATGTGCCTGTTTTTAGCAGTGACGTGCCGACAAGGAACAAACCAAGCATGAAGAGCACCATCGGCGCTCCTGAAACTGTAATTTGCTCATTTATCCAAAAGAAAATGTTTTTTTTGCATGCGCTTATTATGTCGCTGAATGGCATTGACCAGTCCCATGCCGTGTATGTGATTTCGGTGTCATTGATACCGAACATTATTTGGAGCACGGGTATAACAGTGGCAAAAGAAAACACTCCGAACACTGTGGCAAGAAAGTGGAACAGGATATTTAGCGCTATTTCCTTTTTATATGGAGGCGCAAAACGCTTTAGCAGTTTCCAAAAATCCATGATTGATAAATAATTAGGCGAAAATTGAAAGTCAGCTTCACTCAAGGTCGAAAGACAGAGTATTTTCTATTTTCAATTTACTATTTCGATTTACGTCTATTTGTTTGATTCTCCAGTAGAGTTTTTCTCTGCCTTGCTGATTACTACGAATTTATGAGTTCGGTGATGATGTGCGTCATTAGAGGTTGCCTTTCGTTACCTATTTTCTGCACTTCTTCGTGCGATACCTCAACTATTTTTTCCTCAACTCCCAGATCAGTGATAATGCTCAATCCGAAAACTTTCATGCCCATGTGCTGCGCTACGATTACTTCGGGCACTGTGCTCATGCCAACAGCATCGCCACCTATGATGCGGAAGTATTTGTATTCGGCAGGTGTTTCAAATGTCGGGCCTTGTGTCCCCACATACACTCCCTCGACCACGCGAATGCCTGACCTTTGTGCAATCTCCTTGGCTTTCGCAATCAAGCCGCGGTCGTATGCCTCGTGCATATCTGGAAAACGTGGGCCCAGTTCATCATAATTCTTGCCGCGGAGCGGATGTTCCGGGAATAGGTTTATGTGGTCGGTGATTATCATGATGTCGCCGATTTCAAACTCAGGATTTACCCCGCCTGAGGCGTTTGAAACAAACAGGGTGTCAATTCCCAGCTCATGCATGACGCGTACAGGGAATGTAACGGTTTTCATGTCATAACCTTCGTAGTAGTGGAAGCGCCCTTGCATGGCAAGCACTTCTGTGTGCCCGAGTTTGCCGTAAATGAGTTTGCCGCTGTGACCTTCAACGGTGGAAACCGGAAAATCAGGTATGTCATGATAGTCAATCTCCGTGCGATCTGTGATTTTGGTGGCAAGATTGCCCAAACCGGTGCCTAAAATTATGCCATAGCGGGAGTTGAAGTTAACGCGGCTACGGATATATTGTGCGGCGTTTCTAATTTTTTCTAACATATTCTTGAATTTTTGAGGTTAATGTTTCAAGTTGAGTAAAATATGGTTTGATCGGCATTACGATAATGCGCTCTTTCACTGCGGCAAATGCTTTTACTTCTCTCATGCGTTCGAGGTCCTTCTCTGTTGTCAGAATAACCGAATCTTTGCCGAGTTGTTCACATTTAATCTGCAAAAGTAATAAATCTTTTTCAGAAAACCGATAATGGTCAGGAAAAATCACCGTAAGCAACTCTTTGTTTGCATTATTGAGGTGTTCAATCAATGGCTGCGGATTGGCTATGCCAGTGGCTACCACCAGTTTGTCGGGCAATGTCGTTTCTTTACCATTGCAATCCAGTGGATTTCCATATTGTATTGTCGCCATGAAAACTTCATCATGTCCTCTGCCGAGCAGCGAACACACCCTTTGTTTTTCCGCTTCTGCCCGTTCGCCATCGTCCATTATCAATTC
Organism: Paludibacteraceae bacterium; assembly: GCA_017454915.1. GTDB lineage: Bacteria > Bacteroidota > Bacteroidia > Bacteroidales > Paludibacteraceae > UBA3747. Next base: position 61,618 of record JAFTCC010000014.1, on the reverse strand, counting down.
GGGGCATTTTGAAACTACAATGATGTCCGCACGCCGTGCTCCTGCCGCTGGTTCGCGCAGATTGCCTGTCGGCAGCATTAGGTCGTTTGGGTATAGGTTGTACCATGGCGTGACAAGCAGTGTCATGCCGCACTTGATTTTGCGGTGCTGCATAGCATCGTCTAATATCATCACATCAGTTTCCGGCGCGGCTTCAAGAATACGTTTGGCACCTTCTACGCGATTTTCGCACACCGCAACACTCACGTCAGGGTGCTTGTGCTTTATCATCAGTGGCTCGTCACCGCATTCGTGTGCGGATGACGATTGTTCCACCCATCTGAAGCCATGCGTCTTTCGTCCGTAGCCTCTGCTTAGCACCGCAACTTTGTGTTTGTGCTTCAACAGTTCAATAAGCCATAGCGTCAACGGTGATTTTCCCGTGCCGCCAACCGACAAGTTACCAACGCATATTGTTTTGCAGTCAGGACTGTACGAAGCAAGCCATCCGTGGTCGTACAATCTGTTGCGAATGAGCATCACAAGACCGTATAACCACGATAACGGGAGCAGAATCCATCGCAGTGCTTTAATCAATATGTTGTGGTTCGGCATCCTCATTATACCAACTGGCGTACATTGCGTAGTTATGTGCGATTTTCCGGTTTATTTCATTGGTTTGTTCAGGGTCCGCCTTTTTAATGAATTTGGCAGGCACTCCTCCCCATACCTCGTATGGTCCCACTTGGGTCTTGCCGAGCACGAGCGAGCCAGCGGCAACTATCGCTCCTTCGCCTATCACTGCTCCGTCAAGCAGTGTTGAGCCCATGCCAACAAGGGCATAATCGCAAACTTTTGCGCCGTGTATGGTCACGTTGTGCCCAACTGACACATAATCACCGATTTCTATTGTTGACTTTTGATATAGAGTGTGCAGGACAGAACCGTCTTGTATGTTACAGTGTTTGCCTATGCGGATGCTGTTAACATCGCCGCGAAGCACGGCATTGAACCATACAGAGCAACCTTCGCCGATTACCACATCGCCTACTATGGTTGCGTTTTCTGCAAGATACACGTCATCGGCTATTTCTGGGGTGAACCCGCGTACTGACTTGATAAGTGCCATGATGTATTGTTTTATTACTGTTTTATTGTTGTTTAATCAGCCTTATTATATTTTCTTTAGTATGTTAGGATGCACGCTTGCGCTTATTGTAGTGAGGCTATGTATTTTTCCGCATCAATTGCGGCTTTGCAACCACTTGCGGCTGCCGTTACTGCTTGCCTGTATCGTGGGTCTGCAACATCACCGGCGGCAAACACTCCCGGGGTGCGTGTGGCTGTGCCGGAGCCAAGTGTTTTAATATAACCGTTTTCGTCCAAGTCAACATATTGACTGAACAGTGCGCTATTGGGAGTGTGGCCTATTGCAAGGAAGAAGCCGTCTATGTCAATATGCACAATTTTTTCCTCATCGCTGCCTTTGCGGAATGCCAAGTCGGCACCGTCAAGTCCACGCAACTCATCGCCTGTCAAACCAATTGTGCTATGCTCATACAGAATTTCGATATTGTCGGTGCTCTCCACTTTCTTTACCATTGCTTTTGACGCCCTCAAAAATGGTTTGCGTACTATCATATACACTTTTTTGCACATTTGAGCAAGATATGTTGCTTCTTCACAGGCGGTGTCTCCGCCTCCAACAACAGCCACTTTTTTTCCTCTATAGAAAAAACCGTCGCAAGTGGCGCACGCCGACACTCCAAGTCCGCGAAACCTTGCCTCATCGGACAGACCGAGGTACTTTGCGGTTGCGCCGGTGGCAATAATTACTGACTGCGCCTCGTACACCGTGCCATTGTCGAGTGTGATGCGCTTAACGTCATTTGATAGGTCAGCCGATACAACAATTCCGTTGACGAAAGTGGTGCCCAGTTGCTCTGCTTGTTGGCGCATATTGCTTACCAATAGGTTGGCATCAATGCCGTTTGGAAATCCGGGGAAATTCTCAATCAACGTGGTGGTTGTCAGTTGTCCGCCCATTTGTGGACCGTCAATGAGTACAGGAGATAAGTTGGCGCGCGAAGCGTAGATGGCTGCGGTATAACCAGCAGGACCAGAACCGATAATGATGAGTTTATGCATAGTTGATATTTTTGTCGTAAGACAGATGATTAGACTTTTTTGATTTGCTATTGTTGAGACGCGCCATGTCGCGTCAGCATACTTTACAATTAGAACAATTAGAAAACTTCTGTGTAGAACATATCTTGCTTGACACTTCAGGCGGAAAACGTCTGTTACAGATACTTACCTGTTATGCTGTCAGGGTTGTTTTTTATCTCTGTTGGAGTTCCTTGCGCAACTATTCGCCCACCTTCATGGCCGCCTTCGGGACCTATGTCGATGATGTGGTCAGCCATGCGTATTACATCAAGATTATGCTCTATGATTATCATGGTGTTGCCTTTGTCAACGAGTTTGTCGATAACTTCAAGCAAGATGCGAATGTCCTCAAAGTGTAGTCCGGTTGTTGGTTCGTCAAGTATGTATAGGGTGTTGCCGGTGTCGCGCCGTGTGAGTTCAGTGGCGAGTTTGACACGCTGGCTTTCGCCGCCTGATAGGGTGGTGCTTGACTGCCCTAATTTTATGTAACCCAAACCAACGTCTTGCAGCGTTTTTATTTTGTTGAGGATTTGCGGCTGGTTTTCAAAGAACTCAACGGCTTGGTTAATGGTCATGTTGAGCACGTCAGCTATGCTTTTACCCTTGAACTGAACTTCAAGTGTTTCGCGGTTATAGCGTTTCCCTCCGCAAACTTCACATGGCACGTACACGTCTGGCAGAAAGTGCATCTCTATGGTCTTGTAGCCGTTGCCTGAACATTCTTCACATCGTCCTCCGCCGGTGTTGAAACTGAACCGCCCGGGTTTGAAGCCGCGTATCTTCGCTTCTGGCATCATGGCAAACAGGTTACGGATGTCTGTGAACACGCCAGTGTAGGTTGCAGGGTTAGAGCGGGGCGTGCGGCCTATCGGACTTTGATCCACGCACACTACTTTGTCTATGTTCTCCAATCCTTCTATCGACTTGTAGGGCAGGGGTTCTTGCAGCGCGCGGTAGAAATGTTTGTTTAGTATGGGGTAGAGCGTGCCGTTTATCAGGCTTGACTTGCCGCTGCCGCTCACGCCTGTCACGAGAACAAGTTTTCCGAGTGGAATTTCGAGGTCAACGTTTTTCAAGTTGTGGCCTGTGCAGCCGTTTATGCGCAGGGTCTTGCCGTTGCCATTTCGCAAAGTTTCGTGAGGCTCTATCTGTTTGCTCTTGTTCAGATATTGAGCCGTCAATGTGTTCTGTTTGAGCATGTCTTCGGGCTTGCCCTCAAACATCACTTCACCTCCAAGCCGACCCGCCAGTGGTCCCATGTCAACAATGTAGTCGGCGTTGAGCATCATTTGTTCGTCGTGTTCTACAACGATGACTGTGTTGCCGATGTCGCGCAACTTCTTAAGCGAATCTATCAGTTTGATGTTGTCGCGCTGGTGCAGTCCTATGCTTGGCTCGTCAAGTATGTAAAGCACGTTGACGAGGTCCGAGCCGATTTGGGTTGCAAGTCTTATGCGTTGGCTTTCGCCGCCCGAAAGGCTTGCCGAAGGGCGTGACAGGCTTATGTAGTGAAGGCCTACGTCTTTCATGAACTTAAGACGTGTGCGTATCTCCTTGATTATTTCTGCCGCTATGTTTTGCTGCCGTTCGCTCATCAATTGGTCTGACGAGTCCAGAAAACTTATTATCTGGTCAACGTCCATGTCTGCAAGCTGGGCAATGTTTTTGTCTCCTATGCGGAATTGAAGGCTCTCTTTTCGCAGCCTTGCGCCGTTGCATTCGGGGCATACTACTTCTGTGGTGTATTGTCTCGTGGCCCCGTTGCCCGATGCCGTTTCCTCCTCTTCGCTCAGGCGCTCCAAATAGGGGATTACGCCTTTGAAAACAATGTTAGCCAAGCGGTATTCGTCGCCATTTTCGCCATACATGATTTCGTTGATGGCGTCTTCCGGCAATTCGCCGATTGGAGTGTTTAGGCTGGCGTTATATTTGTTCAGAATGTGGGTTATTGACTGGAAAATGGAAGCTGTTTTCTTGTATTTTCCCAGTGGCGCAATGCCTCCGTCCGCAATGCTTTTTGTCTTGTCAGGCAGAATTTTGTCGGGCACCAGTTGTTGAATGACCCCCAACCCGTGGCAATGCGGACAGGCTCCTTGCGGTGAGTTGAAACTGAAATTATGTGGAGCAGGGTCGGCGTATGAGATGCCCGTTGTTGGACACATGAGGTTGCGCGAAAAGTAGCGGACATCCTCCGAACCTAACTTCTGTATCATGGCTATGCCCTGTGAGTGCTGCATGGCCTTGGCTATGTCATCCTGGAGGCGTTTGCGGTCCTTTTCACGTACCATAAGGCGGTCAACCACAATTTCTATGTCGTGGTTCTTGTACCTGTCCACTTTCATGCCGTTGACAACTTCTTTTATCTCTCCGTCAACGCGTGCGTATAGGTACCCTTTTTTCCTTATGTTGTCAAACAGGTCGCGGTAGTGTCCTTTGCGGTTTTTAACCACAGGCGCCAGCACGTAAACTTTTTCTCCGACATAACCTTGCATCACGAGGTTGATGATGTCCTCATCGGTGTATTTCACCATCCGCTCGCCGGTGTTGTAGCTGTATGCGTCAGCTGCGCGCGCGTAGAGTAGGCGAAGGTAGTCGTATATCTCGGTTGTCGTGCCTACTGTCGAACGCGGGTTTTTGTTTGTAGTCTTCTGGTCAATGCTTATCACTGGACTCAGTCCTGTGATTTCGTCCACATCAGGACGCTCTATGTTGCCTATGAAGCCGCGCGCGTATGAACTGAATGTTTCTATGTAGCGCCTTTGTCCTTCGGCATATATGGTGTCAAACGCAAGGCTTGACTTACCGCTTCCGCTTAAGCCGGTGATGACGTTGATGGCATGCCGTGGCAATGTCACGCTCACGTTCTTAAGATTGTGAACACGCGCGCCTATGACGCTAATCACGTCTGTGCCGTCTATCGAATCGTATATTTTATCTTGCTTATTCAAAATGTTTTATGTGTTGTTTTGTCGCTTTTGCTTGCCGTTTTGTCAGCGTTCCACTATGCCTCCTCCCACAACGCAGTCGTCTTGGTAGAACACGGCTGATTGCCCAGGTGTGGGACCCCATACGGGTTCATCAAACAGCAGCACGGCATTGTCGCCGTCGAGACTGATGGTGGCAGGCTGCGGCATACTGCGGTATCTGATTCTGCACATTAGCCTTGGATTTGCCTCAATGCGTTTCCTGTCAGTAAAACGGCATTGCGAAACGCTCACGGTTTTTGTCAGCAGGTCATCGTTCGCGCCGAGTGTTATGGTGTTGCTGTTAGCGTCAATGGCGGTGACGTAAGCCGGATGGCCAAGCGCGATGCCAAGGCCTTTGCGCTGCCCTATAGTGTAGTTGGGAAATCCAGCGTGTTTGCCCAGCATGTTGCCATTTCTGTCAACATAATTGCCGGCTACGCAACGTTCGGCATAGTTAGGCACATTGGCGGCGAGGAAGGTCCTATAGTCATCGTTAGGTACAAAGCATATCTCCTGACTTTCCTTCTTTTCAGCCAGTTTGATGAAGCCCCTTTCAGCCGCCATTTGCCTCACTTGGTTTTTTGTGAATCCGCCCAGAGGGAACAGCGTCCTGGCAAGGTGGTGCTCAGGTATCATCCACAGAAAATACGTTTGGTCCTTTTTCGCGTCAGCCGCTGCTGCAAGGTAGTGATGACCGTCAATCTCTCTTATCCGCGCGTAATGGCCTGTCGCTATATAGTCGCAGCCCAGTTCGTCAGCTTTATCCATCAGCACGCCCCACTTGATGAAGGCATTGCACAGCACGCAAGGGTTAGGCGTTCTGCCCGACATGTACTGGCTAATGAAGTCATCAATGACGTGAGTCTTAAAATCATCGCGGAAATCAACAATGTGATGTTCAAAACCCAGTTTACGGGCATTGTCGCGCGCCTCCATGATGCTGTCTATTGTGCAGCAGCCTTTCTCTTTGCTTATGCAGCTCTCGGTTATGGTGTCGTAGGTTCTGTATGTAGCCCCGACGAGTTCATATCCCTGTTCAAGCAGCAGCAAGGCAGACATCGTGCTGTCGATGCCTCCAGACATTGCCATCAGTACTCGCTTACCCATAGTTTGCGTTGTTTTTAGGCACCTGTGCCTCGTAAATCTAATTGATGATTTTTGCGCCGCAGACTTGCGCCGGTTGTTTTTGACACCTGTGCCTCGTAAATCTAATATATTGCAAATTTACGAAAATTTCTCCACATACGAAAACCGTGCGCTATTGTCCAGTCTCCTGCGTCCAGTCTCCTGCGTCCAGTCTCCCGTGTCTTGCCTCCTATTGTCCAGTCTCCTGTGTCTTGCCTCCTATGTCCTGTGTCTTGTGTCCTGCCTCCTATGTCCTGTGTCCTGTGTCTTGTGTCCTATTTTCAGAAATTCAGCCTTCCATTCGCAAAATTTATTGATTTAGTCAATTCCAAGCGAAAAAGTTTATAAAATTAACCTTGTATCGGCTAAAAATCGTATATCTGTTCATTTTTTAGTATCTTTGTGTACTAATTAATATGCTATAGAAGAAAGGCGAGTTACTTTAGTATTCAGCAATAAAGGACGAAAAAATGGTAAGTATTCAAGACCAAGAATATATTGAATGGATTGCCGATTTAAGCAAACGGTTCATGCAAAGCCAAGTAAAAACTGCTGTACGTGTTAATCAAGAAATGTTACGTTTCTTCTATTGGTTGCAGGGTTGTGATATTACCGACCTGCAGTTTGACAACCGATACGGCTCACATTTTTATGAGAATCTCAGTCGCGACTTGGTTGCAACTCTCGGTGTAAAAAAAGGGTTTTCTCCTTCGACACTCAAATATACCAAGTATCTCTACAATCTGTATTCCCCATTGTTTATAAATCGTCAGCAGTCCGCTGACGAATCTATCAATACAATTCTTCAGCAACCTGCTGACGATTTCAACGAAGCAATTTATAGGCAGCCTGCCGAAGATTTTGAATTGCTGTTGCTATCCCATGGTCGCACCATCAGAAGATTATTGTCAAAGTGCAAGGTGACAGCAAGAAAGCGATGTTCTTTGTCCGCAAGACAAGGGAGAATCAATGGGGACGCGGAGTGCTGCATTTGGACGCTGCATAGTTGTTGTTTTTTTTGACAAGAATAAACACTTGATAGTATGAGTAAAAACATTACAATTATAGATCCTGACTATAGACAATGGGTACAAGAGGTATCTTTAAGGTATAGACGTAGCCAAATCAAGGCTGCCGTCAAAGTTAATGTCGAGCAGTTATTATTTAACTTCAATCTTGGTCGAGATATAGTAGAACTACACGCAGAGCGACGATGGGGACAAGGTGTGATTGTGCAACTAAGCAAAGATTTGCGTCAAGAACTGCCTGGAGTGGAGGGACTTTCTAAAACCAATATATATTACAGCAAGAAATTCTATGAACTCTATGGTCAGGAACTTATAAAATTCCACCAACTTGGAGGAAAAATAGAATCCACCGAGTCTCCCGAAATTTTCCACCAACTTGGTGGAAAATTTCCTTCACTCGTTTCCATTATCTTTCAAGTGCCATGGCGCCATCATTGCCTTATTATGGATAAGGTGAAGGGCAACATAAATAAAGCACTCTTTTTCGTTGGTAAGACCGTTGAGTATGGTTGGAGTCGCTCCGTGTTGATGAACTGATTGGATACGAATTTATATGAGCGCGAAGGTAACGCGATTACGAATTTTGAGAACCAACTGCCCAATCCAATGAGTGATTTGTCGCAGGAGATTACCAAAGACCCGTATAGTTTTGCTTTTGCAGGTATAAAAGGGGCTTATAACGAGAAATTACTTAAACAAGCATTACTACAAAACATTACTGATTTTCTACTTGAACTCGGCACTGGATTTGCGTACGTGGGGAGAGAATATCGCTTACAGATTGGCGAGACAGAAAATTTCATTGATCTGCTGTTCTATCATCTGCAACTGCGTTGCTATGTGGTGGTTGAGGTGAAAATTAACAAATTCTCACCTTCGGACATCGGACAATTGAGTACCTATGTAGTGGCTTGCAATCACATCCTCAAGCAGCGGGCGACAACCCCACTATCGGTTTGTTGATTTGTAAGTCGAAAGACAATACTTTGGCGAAATATGCATTAGAAGGCAGTTCCCAACCAATCGGTATATCAGAATATGAGTTAGAAAAACTATATCCGAAAAAGGTGGAAGGAACAATTCCAACGATAGAGGAAATAGAAAACGAATTGAACAAACAACAGATAAAACCATAGGCAACTTGAGCTATGCAGCGATGGGCATTGGTCTGCCTTTGGACGCTGCATAGCGTTGCCTTTTTTAATGAGATATATGCCAAAATCAAAAATCATAAAATCCAAGCTGTACAATGCAGATTGTACGGAAACTATGAGTTCTTTCGCTGATGGTTGTATTGATTGTATAATAACAGACCCGCCATACAATTTGGGGTTATTTATGCATAACAGAAATACAAATCTAAAAAAAATGCGCGAGAACCAATTTGCTTATGCCGGATGGGACAACTTGGAATTTGAGGAATGGCAATCAAATATGCGGCTATGGCTTCAAGAATGTCATCGTGTGTTAAAAAAACGAGGGACACTAATTATTTATATGGCTGTTATTAAAGTAGGCGAGGTGATGAAATTAGCAGAAGAGGCAGGGTTCTACTATAAAACTACCGGTATTTGGCATAAAACGAATCCAATGCCACGTAATATGCAGATACAATTTGTAAATTCTAAGGAATGTTAGATGTATTTTATAAATGACGGAACTTCCGGAACATTCCATAATAGCGGTAAAGTTCAGCATGATTTTCTCGAATCATCAGTATGTCCGTTGTCAGAAAAGAAGTTTGGTAAGCATCCAACTCAAAAACCTCTTTCCATAATGAGACACCTCATTGAAACTTTAACTAATCCCAATGATGTCGTGTTCGATTCTTTCATGGGCAGTGGTTCAACTTGTGTTGCAGCTGCACAATTGGGAAGAAGATATTTAGGAATTGAACTCAACAAAGAGTATTACGATATAGCGAAGGCAAGAATTAAAAATCTTGGTTAATATGATAGTTGGAGATTTGTTCGCATAAGTTGGCGGTGGACTTGCGACGGTCATTGTATTGGCGACGGGAAATGAGGTTCGGAAGGTCAGTCTTGTGGTATTCCTCTAACAAGGAGAACAACAACGACTCACTATCGATACTATATTTCTCTGCTGTGAGACTAAGTGCGATAACTTCCAAGTCAGAAAAACGGAGAACAGGACCTCTACGAGGCAAATTTCCACGTTCATTGACAAGATTTTTTGAAAATTTCTTGCATATGTCAAGAATTTTTCCGAAATTTACAGCTAAGTTGTGCATGACGATGATTTTTTAGTTGTTAAACTTTGTTTGATTTGACACTACAAAGTTACTAAAAATTAACGAATTGTGCAACTTTTTTGCAACTATTTTAAGTCAAAGAACACTTTTTTTAATTCCGCCAACGGGTTACAATATATTAATTTTATCTATAACAGACCGATTGGAAGAATCAAATATGCGCTGGTTTAATTCCGCCAACGGGTTAGTATTATGAAAACGTTCTTTACAATGCTCAAAGTCGGCATACTTGCTGCTTTGATGCCGATGCTCTTTGCATCGTGCGACCATGCTAATGAACCTGAACCGACCAACATCGCCGAAGGCGTAACGTGCGGCGAATATCTGGAGATGGAGCTCTCCGGCGGTAAGATCTACGTACCGGTCATCTGTTCGGTACCTGTTACTTGCTCGACTGACGTCAACTGGATCACCTTTGATCCGGTAGTGGCTGTGCCGAATGCAGACGGTTGGGCGAATATCCTGTTTACGGTCGCCCCGGGTCCGCAAGCGATGGCTAAGGTCTATTTCAAGACTGAGAACAAGGGTATTGCGATGATGAAACTATACCGCGGCGGAAAACCCAAAGATCCTGAACCGGGCGGCGGTGACACGCCTGGTGGCGGTGACACTCCTGGTGGGGGCGATACCCCGGGTGGTGGCGATACTTCTGGCGGAGAGATCGTGAAGCACGACCGCTTCTCTATCTCGGAGACCGCAGTGGTGCGTTTCTCGCCGGGTAACCTGCAGGCTACCTATAACGGCAGCACATGGAGTTGGGGCTTTGCGCCGAACCAGTGGGATGCTATAGGCTATACCAGCGGCAATAATAAGATCAACGGCAACGGCACCTTGTCCGAACCGGGCACGGTGGATTTGTTCGGCTGGAGTACCTACGCCACATGCTGTGGTATCCATAATTCGCAAAACTACTTGGACTACAGCGGCGATTTTGCAGGGTGGCAAGGCGCTATCGGCGGTGGCTGGCGTACGCTGGCACGCGATGAGTGGAAATATCTACTCAAACTGCGTCCGAACGCAAATAATCTGGCTGCGCAGGCCAGAGTGAATGATGTCAGCGGTCTTGTCATCCTGCCGGATGAATGGGTATTGCCGAGCGGTCTGAGCTTTACGGGCGAACCCCAAGGCTTTGCCACCAACCAATACTCCGTAGAAGAATGGGCCATGATGGAGCAGGCGGGAGCTATCTTCCTTCCTTGCGCCGGTAAGCGTCAAGGAACCTATGTAACCGATCTAAGCAGCAAGAATAGCATCCAGTCCGGTATGGGACGTTATTGGTCGTCGACGCCGTACTCGACCACTGAGAGCGCTTCTTGTTACGTAGAGTTCTCCTCCGGTTATTACTCCGATTGTTCCGACTTTACCGCACGCGTATGGGGTATCTCCGTCCGCCTCGTGCAGGATATCAACTAGTCGAGCAACTCTAATTGCATAGGGCAAATCCTCAGAAAAATGACATGCGTCCTTGCGTATGTCATTTTTTTTGTGTACCTTTGCAGCCGCAAAGATTTTATGAAAGAGTTACCGACATACACACCCGATTTTGAGGAATATATCCGCCAAGGCGAATTATTTATGTGCTGCAATCTAAGCCAAATTGTGCCTCTTTTGCCCATGAACTACTTCATGTGAAATTTCATAAAGACAGAGTTTTGGCGGGATGTTGCCTAAAGAGGATATAATGGACGACCCTGTGTTGAAGGATGTCATCACGAAAGATACTATAGATGTCATTACGAATTGCATGGAGCATGTTAAAATGCTACCGCAATTCTTGGCTATGGGCTACGAAAATTCTGAGTTTATTGATGACTATGAGTCCTCTAAATTTGGGTTCACAGAATTTGGCATACTCTGCTATTGGTATGCTGCAAACAGATTGCCTGCTATGGATAGATTTATCGGCACATATTGCGTTATGAGAGCAGACAATAATACAGCGCACAAATACGGAATAATGTTTCATTTAATGCGTTTGTTGGACAGACCGTTACTTATAATTGTTGAGAAATTTTGGGATGAATGGTTGCAATACGATACAAATAAACATAGAGAGATGTGGGAGCCGGAAACACGCTCGGCAACAAGAACCAAGTGCGTGTATTCCCTATCGACAAAGTAAAGGGTATGGAGTTTGACATGGTATTTTTCATCGACATCAATAATACCGATTGGGATGATGAGATTATCAAACGCTATCTCTATGTGGGCGTATCGCGTGCCGCTTTCTTCCTTGGAGTAACACTTACTGAAGATGTACCGGCTCTGACCAAGTACTTCAAGGTTGGGCAAGATTGGAAAGACATATCAAGACAAGATAGTAACAACTAACCCTGTCTTTTCCCAACCACCATTAGTGCCATACCTTTGCACATGAAGCGGAACAGCCGCACCGCAGAAATGTCCTGTGAACATTTCAAGGAGAAAATGCGGCGCGTGAGTTTCGCTAGAAACATAGGACTCAAAATTTGCAAGGACATTTCAGGCTTTAGAAGCCGAAGCTGAGGCCGATGCAAGCGGAGAAGTTTTTGCCTTGGTAAAAGCGCGGACAATAGCGGTCAAGGTACTCTTGCTCGGTGAGGCGCACTTCGCCGTCAAGCGGTGCTGATTTGGGTACGGTAACCTTGTTGGAGTTGAAGTCGAGGTCTATGTGAGCATAGCAGTTGTTGAAGACTTCATATAGTATGCGTAGTCCTACCCAGTGTTGTCTCCACACTCTTTCCCCGAGCACTTTCTGGCTTATGATGGTGCTCACATTTGTGCGCAAGTAGTCGTAGTCAAGCCCCTTGTCTGTCATGCTGTAGAACGCGCGAACCTCAAGGCCTTTGAGAATCTTGTAGCCTATTTCGGCAAATATCTCCTGCGAGTTGTCGCCCATGTAGTGCCCCAGCAGGTAGTCGTTGCTGGTGTATGCGATGTTGGCTATCGAATGCTTGTAAGTGATGATGTGTGAGCGGGTGTATTCGGCGGTTACGGTCAGGTTCTTGATGGGCCAGTTGACCACGCGCATTCCGAACTGGTAGCTAATCGGGTTCGACTCTTTGTTTGACTTTTTGAAGCGCTCAAACTTGATTTCGTCGGCGAACAGCGAGGCGTAGAAGTTTACGTGCTTGAGGTTGCGGCTGCTGATTGAAAAGAAGAGTTGCGAGTTCTGGTTTTCCGTGCCAGTGCCTTTGGTGAACTGGTGGTCGATTGACTTGTAGAACGAGAATGGGGTGAAGTAGGCGATATTGATATTCCGTTCGCCGTAGATGATAGAGTTACCAATTGAAATGTTGAGCCCCTTGATTGGCATGAACGTCAGCATGGTGGCTGCCATGTATTTGTTGCGCTGGCGATAATGCTTTTTTTCTGAGTCGTAGCCTTCGTTTTCTACGTAGAAGTCGGTCGAGTCGAGCACGTTGCTCACTAACCATGCATGGAAGAAGTTAATCTCGAACCACCTGACAGGATTGGCTTTGAGAGTAATCATGGGGAACGTGGGAGCCCTGCCGGATATGATGTTGCTGCTTCTATAGCTCTCGCCCCAGATGACTTGGTCTTTTGCGATACCAATTGAGCCCCAGGAGGTGTAGAAGTTGATGCCGGCGCGAAGGTCGGAGTAGTCGCCGCCATAGTCTGCCTCTTTGTATTCATATCCGGGCAGGTTAAGAAGAAAAGTCGGCTGTGTCAGACGCGCGCCTATTACTTTACTGTCTTGGGCGGTGGGGTTTGACTGGTATCGGGTAGGGAAATACGAACTTTTGAGACCTCTGTTTCCGTTCAGTGAGATGTCGCGTATGCTGCCCCAGATAGAAACGTGGTTCGCAATGTCAACTTGAAGTTCCGCACCATAATACTGTTTGGTGATGAACCCTTTTTTATTGGCATAGATGTCCATGCCGAGGATGGGAGTAACGCGGAATTTGAACTTGCCGTTAGTGGTTCTTGCGTGAAAAGCCGGCTGCACGAGCGACAGGGAGAAAGTTTCTGTGTTTTTATACGTCCGTTTGCGGTTGTAGTGGTTCATTATGTTCGCCTTGTTGGTCCAGTGGACGTATGCCTGTGGCAGCGAGTCGAGTTCGAGGGCATAGTCGTTGATGAACATGAAAAGGTCGTCACGCTGACGCTTGTTGAGCAGATGAATGCTGTCTTTGGCTGTGGACAGCCATTGGGCGATTTTGTCACGGCTGTAAGGCCTTACAAGTGAGTTGACCTCGATTATTTGCTCAGAAGCAAGCTCATCAATAAAATCGTAAATGCGGGTGAACTGGGTGTTTTCAGGGATGTTCTGCCCTTCTACGCTAATGGCTAAAAATGCAAGCGCAACAATTAGTAAGTGTTTGAGTTTCATGCTACAAATAGTTGTGGTACGAGTCTTTGCTTTGTCATTCTGACAGCAATCAACATTATAAGGCAAAGTTACAATTTTTTCTTTGAACGACAAAATAATGTATCACTATCAAGTCAATAAGGCAAACTTCCGAAAAAAATGTTTAACTTTGCAATTTATAGACTAATTGCCAACGTTATGTACAGTTCAGATGAGAAATTAGGATTACCGCGTGTTTATCGTCGTTTTTTGTCTAATCACAGCGATGTAGTTGACTGGCACGAAGCCCGTGCTTTCCGCCATGAGTGGTTGCATTCTAAGCGCGATGAGGCACAGCGACAGTTGAGTATTATCGAAATTGCGATGGACGAAATCGGACTCGGGCGCTCCGCGGTCATGGGGATTGTGCTTGCTGACGAAGTAGCGGCAGGCAGGTTGACGCTCAACGACGTCCAGAAAAATTTCAACGCATCAACTTTCGTCATCGTTAAGGGACTTCGCAACGCTGAAAGGCTGTACACTAAAGGAATGGCTGTCGAAACAGAGAACTTCCGCAAACTTCTTCTCACATTTGCCGAAGATGTGCGTGTCATATTGATTATGCTCGCCGAGCGGCTTCATGTCATGCGAACACTGCAAAACAACCCCGATGAGAAGGCGCGGATTTCTATCGCAAGCGAGGCGGCATACCTTTATGCGCCTCTGGCACACCGACTCGGACTCTATGCAATCAAAACCGAGTTAGAAGACCTATCGCTGAAGTTCACCAACAGCGAGATTTACCACCAGATAGCCCGAAAACTGAATGAAACCAAGGCGGCGCGTGAAGCATACATCCACTCGTTTATTCAGCCTGTGAAACTCGAACTTGAGAAACTCGGTTATAACTTCTCAATCAAAGGTCGCACTAAGTCGATACATAGCATCTACAATAAGATGCGAAAGCAGAACACCACATTTGAGGGCATATATGACTTGTTCGCTATCCGTGTAATCCTTGACGCTCCTGACGACCCCAAGGCCGAGAAGGCGCAGTGCTGGAACGTCTTTTCTGTGGTTACTGACATGTATATGCCTAACATCAACCGTCTGCGCGACTGGATCACTATGCCTAAAGCCAATGGCTATGAGAGCCTGCACATAACTGTGCGCGGTCCGCAGGACAAGTGGGTCGAGGTGCAGATACGTACCAAGCGCATGGATGAGATTGCAGAAAAAGGTGTGGCGGCTCACTGGAAATATAAAGGCATCAAAAGCGAAGGGGCAGGGATGGACGACTTCCTCAAAACCATTCGCACAATACTCGAGAACCCTGATGTCAACGCTGCCGAAATGATGGACGAGTTCCGGCTTAACTTGTACGACGAGGAAGTGTTCGTGTTCACACCTGCCGGAGAGCTCCATAAACTTCCTGCGGGCGCATCTGTGCTGGACTTCGCGTACAGCATTCACAGCAAATTGGGTGAGAAGTGCGTTGGGGCTATCGTAAACGGGAAAAATGTCCCTATCAAATACAAACTGAAAAATGGCGACCAAGTCGAGGTGATGACTGCGCCAATTCAAAAGCCTAATCAGGCATGGCTGTCGCTGGTCGTAACGTCAAAGGCGCGGAGCAAAATACGCCAGGCACTTCGAGAGCAACAGTACAAAGACGCGGAATTAGGCAAAGAATTGCTCACACGCCGTCTTAAGAACTGGAAACTCGAATATGACGAGGGTATGGTGTCAAAAATTAGCCTTAAGATGGGTTACAAGTCTGTCAACGACTTCTGTCAGGACATCGCCCTTAACAAGGTTGACTTGCTCGCGATACGCGACTACTGGCTTGAAATACAGCGGCGTGAGGAGCAGGCCGAAAACACCAGTGTCAGCGCGGACGGATATGTTAAGAATATTCCGGCAGTAAATGAGGAGACGCGCACAACCAGGTCTGAAGACGTGCTTACGATAGGGCAGGGACTAAAGGACGTTAACTACAAGTTGAGCAAATGCTGCAACCCAATATATGGCGACAAAATTTTCGGATTTGTTAGCGTGAGTGGTGGCATACACATTCACCGTGCCGACTGTCCCAACGCCCCGCAGCTCATCGAGCGCTTCGGATACCGCATTGTTCCAGCCCGTTGGGAAGGCAAGGCGGCGGGGGCACAATATCCCATGACGCTGATGGTGTACGGACACGATGACATAGGCATCGTTACCAACATCACACAAGTGGTTAACAAAGAGAAAAATACTCTCTTGCGCTCAATTTCAATTGACGCCAACGACGGAGTGTTTAAGGGACAGCTGACCGTCATGGTCGATGATGTCAACCAGCTTGACGGGCTAATAAAGAAAATTAGCGCAGTTAAAGGTGTCAGCCATGTCGAACGAAGTTAAAGAATATATACTGCGTGTTGAATTTACTGCGGAAATATAAAAATCTTTTGAGCATATTCTTGCTACTCGCATTCTCTGCAATGGTGGCAACTAAGTCGTTGCATACCACGCTGATGCACTGTCAAGTAAAGTATCATTGCTCAATCGATGGCATGCAAATAGAAGACACGTCAAGTTGCGGGCATGTTTCGTTCTTGCCATATCATTATTCTACTAACGACTGCCCGATATGCAATTTTGTGATTGCAAAAATGCTGAATGTCAGCGGGCAGCCGTCATTATTTTTCATTTCCAAACCATACATTATTCACGATTATTATTGTTTTTCGCTTCTTTGCTTGGAGCAGAGCCATGCATCGCAGCGGGGACCTCCGCACGCATGTGTCTTGCTGGTTCTCTAAAAATGTTTACAAAGACTAAAAACAATAATTTTCAACATGTTCATTACATTATTGTCAGTGCTGTTGACAGTGATGGATGCGGACACCGTGGTTCACGAACTCGAGGAGTTTACTGTTGTGAGCCAGTCGCGGCGTAATATGCAGTCATCACCACTGCCACAAAGCCATATTGACAAATCTTTTCTATATACTCATTTTTCCAGTTCACTTTCGGGCAGTTTGGATGCCATAGCCGGGGTACAGGCTATGTCCGTTGGCTCGTCAACTTCGCGTCCTGCAATCCGCGGTCTCGGCTTCAACCGCCTTGCTGTAATTCACGACGGAATACGCCACGAAGGGCAGCAGTGGGGCAATGACCATGGGCTTGAAATTGACCAGTTCGCTATTGACGACATTGAGGTCGTCAAAGGTCCGGCAGCGCTCTTCTACGGCTCTGACGCCGTGGCGGGGGCGTTAGTGCTGTCTTCTAACCGAAGACCGGCTCGTCCCTTTAGCGGTGAGGCTGATATGTTTTTCCGCTCCAACAATTTGCTTATCGGATCATCATTCCGCTTCGAGGGAATGCATAAACATTTCTTTTGGAGATTAGGAGCCACATACCAGGATTATGCCGACTATGCCGTGCCGACAAGCTCGGTGCAGTATTACTCATATCAAATACCGCTTTACAAACGAAGAATGCGCAATACTGCAGGGCGGGAGGCTGATGCGGCTATCACGCTCGGATATGCCGGCTATACTTTCCACACATGCATAAAACTCTTCGAATCATTCCACAAAAGCGGTTTTTTTGCCAATGCCCATGGGCTTGAAGTGCGTTTGTCCGATATCGATTACGACCGCTCAATACGCGACATCGATTTGCCGCACCAGTGGGTCAACCACCTCAAAGTGCTAAGCCACAGCGTCTGGCTGCGTGACGATATTACTGCGGAGCTTAACGTGTCGTGGCAGCACAATGTGCGTCAAGAACATACGGAGCCTGTTTCGCATGGCTATATGCCTACACCGCCCAACACGTTAGAGCGCAAGTTTATAAAGCATACCGTAACTGCCAATTCTAATGTTACTTACAATGTAGCAGAGCGTCATACTTTGCGCTTTGGGGCAAGTGCCGAAATGCAGAACAACTCAAGAGGCGGATGGGGGTTCGTCATACCTGATTTCAAAACCTATGCGGCAGGACTTTTCGCTTCAGAACAATTTGACGTTACTGAGAACATGTCGCTAATCGGCGGAGTGAGATACGATTTCAGTCATATCGACATTTCGCAATACTCCGACTGGTACACCACGCCAATTAACGGCGAAGACGCCCATATCGTGCGCTCACAGCCCGTTTCGCGCAACTTCAACAGCTTTACGTGGACAATCGGGATGACGTATGCAAAGAATGACTGGATGCTTAAGGTTAATATCGGAAAGGCTTTCCGTACACCTATTGCCAAAGAGCTGGGAGCTGACGGAATTAACTACCACGTCTTTAGGTATGAACAAGGAAATCCTAATCTTGAACCAGAGAAAAGCTATCAGGCGGACATTAGTGTCGGATACTCCAATCCGAAAATCAAGATTGCGATTGACCCGTATTTTAATTATTTCACCAACTACATATACCTCTGTCCCACTTCTGGCTATCACGAAGGGCTGCAGTTATACGCATACAGCCAGAGTCGTGTGCTGCGGGCAGGATTTGAAGCATCTGTTGAATACAAGCCATGGCGTTTTCTCGCGCTTACCACTCAAGGCGAATACCTTTTCGCACGTCAGTTGTCAGGCGACAAAAAAGGCTATTCATTGCCATTTACTCCACCGTGGAGCATTCTCGCCGAAGTGAAGTATTTGTTTTTGCTTAATAAGCGGGGCCAAGAAGGTGAAATAGGCGTAAACGCTCGAATTACAGGCAGACAACGGCACATTGTGCCTCCAGAGAAAATTACACCGTCGTGGTGGACGCTCAACATCAATGCGGCAAAAAATTTTGAAACAAACAAAATAAAAATCAAACTCTCAATCAACGCTGAAAACATACTTAACAAAAAGTATTTCAATCATACGAGTTTCTACAGGTTGATTGACGTGCCGGAACCGGGTTGGAACTTGAGCACCATGTTAAGGTTGCAATTTTAGACTTTCCAGCCCATAAAAAATATGCATTCTCATTAATTCATATCTTTACCAGCGTGTCAGGTCTAATAATCGGTTTGGGTTTATATTAAAAAAGTAACAAAATAATCAACATAATTTATAAAATGATGAAAAAACAAACTTTAATTTATCTGTGCCTATTTGGCATATTTATGTTCTTCACTCCAGCTTGTGACAAAGAGTCCAAAGACGTGTCATATCCGGTCATAATTGACGATGGTTTCTTGCCTGCCGATTGTGCCGAGTTTATGCCGGGCGGAGTCATTCAAGTGGCGTTTAAGTGTACAGACGATGTTGAACTGGGTAATTTCAACATCGAAATACACAGCAATTTTGACCACCACACTCACGGGACTTCATCAGTCGAATGCGACGAACATCAGCATGACGGGCAAGAGGAGGAACAACATCAGCACCAGCATTCTGACGCGGGGTGGGTATTCAACAAAGACTATGAAATTCCCGCAGGACTCAAAGAGTATCAGGGTTCGCTTCAAATCAACATTCCTGCTGACGCTGAAGAAGGCGAATACCATTTCATGCTGCGATTGACAGACCATGCTGGATGGCAAACAATCAAGTCTGTTCCTATCCATATAGAAACTGCTATTTGACCTAAATCGGTCATTTTGCTTGCATAACCACAAAAAGTTAACCTACTTACTAAACAAGGCAATCAATTCAGTAAAAGAATCAACTTTTTCAGGTTTAATCAGGGGTTAGACACTCTCTCCTGTATCACAAGCAAAGAACTAACAAAACACTCCTTACACACAGATTTGCCACAACATGACAAAACTGGACACGCCGCACAACTCTTATGTTGCGCATCAGGCGCATTATGCCGCTTTCAATTCACTTCTGCATAGCAGCTAAACAAACTCGGATTTCGACTTACATATGCAGCCGTACACCTATTTGTTATTCCGCAAAATTTCACTAACTTTGCAGATTAGTAAAAAAATAGTTAAACAATGATTACGATAGACCAACTGAAAGATTTGTTGGAACGCGAGGGCGCGTTGAGGAGGTATCTTTGACGTCGATGCCAAACGTGTTCAATTAGAAGAAGAAGAGCTTCGCACGCAGGACCCCGAGTTCTGGAATGACGCCGCTGCAGCGGAGAAGCAGATGAAAGTCGTCAAAAGCCTCAAGGCATGGATTCAAGGCTACGAAGAAGTAAAGTCCGCTGTAGATGAACTGCAGCTCGCTTTTGACTTTTTCAAGGAAGAAGCCGTAAGTGAAGCGGATGTTGACAAGGCGTATGAAGTTGCGTTAGACAAAGTTGAGACGCTGGAAATGAAAAACATGCTCTCAAAAGAAGAGGACCAACTCGGAGCAGTACTCAAAATCGTTGCAGGAGCCGGAGGAACAGAAGCGCAAGACTGGGCGGAAATGCTGTTCAGAATGTATAGCCGCTATGCAGAGCGACATAACTATAAAGTCGAAATATCCAACTATCAGGAAGGCGACGAAGCTGGCATCAAAACCGTAACGATGAAAGTGGAGGGAGACCTCGCATACGGATACCTCAAAAGCGAAAACGGAGTGCACCGCCTCGTGCGCGTCAGCCCATATAACGCACAAGGAAAGCGAATGACTTCGTTCAGTTCTGTGTTTGTAGTGCCGCTGGTTGACGACAGCATCGAAGTTCAAGTCCAAATGTCGAATGTTACATGGGACACTTTCCGCAGTTCGGGAGCGGGAGGACAAAACGTCAACAAAGTGGAGTCGGGAGTCCGGCTACACTACAAGTTCATCAACCCGCTTACTGAGCAGCAGGACGAAATCGTTATAGAGAACACCGAAACCCGAGACCAGCCCAAAAACAAAGAAAACGCACTGCGCCTATTGCGCTCACAGCTCTACGAGTTGGAACTCGAAAAAAGACGCCAGACATCGGCCGAGGTGGAAGCCAATAAGAAAAAAATAGAGTGGGGAAGTCAGATTCGTTCCTACGTGTTTGACGACAGGCGAGTCAAAGACCACCGAACAGGATACCAGACATCTAACGTCAATGCTGTCATGGACGGAGACATTGACGGATTTATCAAAGCTTATTTAATGGAAAATTAAACAGCGATTAAACAATAATTAACCACTGACTAAACAATGAAAAAAACAGCCACAACACTTGTTCTTGCATTTATGGCGGTACACACTATGTTTGCCACTGCCAAAGACGCTTCAGCATTCACGATTTTCACTGACACCATTGCCGAAGTGGAAAAAAATGAAAAAGACACTTTCATCTTCAGCATTGACAAACAGATACCCATTACCAGCATTAAAGACCAACATCGCAGTGGCACTTGCTGGAGCTTTTCTGCTCTCGGATTTTTCGAGGCAGAACTCTTGCGCATGGGAAAAGGCACGTATGAACTGGCACCTATGTTTGTTGTTCACCATACGATGACTGACCGCGCTGCCAATTATGTCAGGCTGCACGGCAGCAGCAGTTTTGCACCCGGAGGCAGTTTTGCTGATGTCATCTTCTGCATAAAGCAACATGGCATAGTGCCTAAAGAGGCGATGCAAGGTTACACCTACGGTGACTCGCTGCCAAACCACACCGAACTGTCTGCCGTAACAAAAGCCTATGTTGACGCGATTGCAAAAGGGAAGCTCAAAACCTTGAGCCCGGTGTGGAACAGCACGCTTGACGCTATCTACGACTCATATCTTGGCAAGTGTCCCGAAAAATTTGAGTATAACGGTAAACAATACACTCCGCGAACTTTCGCTGATGAATTAGGACTCAACATGGACGACTACGTTTCGCTCACATCATTCACACACCATCCTTTCTATCAAACGTTTGCAATCGAGGTCGAAGACAACTGGCGCAATGCCTTGAGCTACAACCTGCCCATTGAAGAACTGATGCAGGTGATGGATAACGCAATCGAAAAAGGCTACACGATCGCATGGGGAGGCGATGTCAGCGAAGACGGGTTCACTCGCAAGGGATTAGCAGTATTGCCTGACAAAGAAAAAGGTGCCGAGCTCACAGGGTCGGATAGGGCTCACTGGGTCGGACTAACGCAGGCTGAAAAGAAGGCTGAACTTATTAAACGGCCGCTACCCGACAAAGAGGTCACGCAGCAAATGCGGCAAGAAGCATACGACAACTGGGAAACTACCGATGACCACGGAATGCTGATATATGGCATCGCGCATGACCAAATCGGCAAACCATATTTCCTCGTCAAAAACTCTTGGGGTGACTATGGTGACTATAAAGGGACTTGGTATATGTCACGCAATTTTATTGCATACAAAACCATGAACATCGTTGTCCATAAAGACGCCATACCAAAAGAAATCAGAAAAAAACTCGGGTTTAAATAACCTCATGGATGGTTGCACGAATGGTGATGACGGTATTATGACAGCCGAAGAAATCATAGCGCAATTACCCTTTACCCCGAACCCCGAACAGCGCGAAACCATTGAGATGCTCGCGTGGTTCTGCTCTTCGCAGACCGACCGAAGCCTGTTCCTGCTGAGAGGCTATGCTGGCACGGGTAAAACAAGCCTTGTCAGCGCATTGCTAAAATGCCGAAGGCTGAATGGATTACAGACAACTCTGCTTGCCCCTACAGGAAGGGCAGCCAAAGTGTTGAGCGCCTACAGCGGGCAGAATGCCTATACCATCCACAAGTGCATTTACAGGCAACAGGCGGCTGGAATGGAGAGATTCTCACTGGCGGATAATCTCGCTCACGATGTGCTCTTCATTGTCGATGAGGCATCAATGATAGGCAATGATGACGGAGGCGTCTTTGGTTCCGGATGCTTGCTTGACGATCTCATGCAATTTATATATTGCGGTTTAAGATGCTCGTTGCTGCTGCTTGGCGATACGGCGCAGCTGCCGCCTGTAGGACAGAATGATAGCAAAGCTCTCGACCGGCAGTTTCTCGCTGGATATGGGCTAAATGTAGTGGAGTGTACGCTCACACAAGTCGCACGGCAGGCACTGCAGAGCGGAATACTCTACAATGCCACGATGATTAGGCAGGCACTCGGCGAAAACAATGTCACGAGCCTTTACCAGTTCGACTACAAAGGATTTCCAGACGTTGTAAGCCTTAACGGGCGAGATTTCGTGGAAACTCTCACAGAATCTTATAACGACGTCGGATTAGAGCAGACAATGGTCGTAACACGCACGAACAGGCGGGCGGCATTATACAACCAGGGCATTCGCGCAAGAATACTGTGGAGAGAAGAAAAGGTGGAGAACGGCGACAGGATAATGGTAACGCGGAACAACTATTTCTTCACCGAAGCTTATGAGAAACTTGACTTCATAGCCAACGGAGACATACTCGAGGTCGTTAGAGTGGCGCACGAGCGCGAGTTATATGGCTTTAGATTTGCCGACATGAGTTTGCGCTCTGTCGATTATGACTGGGAAATTGATGTCGTGGCACTTATTGACTCTCTTGATGCCGATACTGCCGACAATATGCGGACAATGCAAAACTCACTGTTTGAGCGTATAGCCGAAGACTATCCGGAATTGGCAAACAACAGGCGCAAACTTGTCAAAGCAGTGTTGGAAAGCCCATATTACAATGCGCTGCAGTTTAAGCACGCTTATGCTGCCACTTGCCACAAGTGTCAGGGTGGACAATGGAAACATGTTTATGTGGACACCGGCAATCTACTGCCAGAGCAAATCAACACCGACTACTACAGATGGCTTTACACAGCAGTAACAAGAGCCACAGAAAAACTTTATATACTGCAAACAAACAGCCGCTAATCTGGCTTTATAAACGCTAATATAAATGATTAAATAGTAAATAGTTAAAAATAGTATATATATCATGAAACCTAAACTAAGCCTCTATTTCCTATTGCTGACGGCGGTTGGATTATCATTCAACGCATGCAAGGAAAAAGTCAATCTGAGCGATGTTGACACTGACAACATCGTGCTTGAAGCGGGAGTGGCAGCTCCGGTGGCATATACTACCGTCTATGCCACTAAACTGTATGAGATTAAAGATAACGACTACTATCTTTATAATCAAGAAGATGGTACTGTGGTTTTTGCGCGGCGCGCACGCAAAAGAGTCCCGATGCACGCTTTTGATATCGCAGGAGTAACACTTAGCCTTGTTGACTCAATCAACATGTCTGACTTCTTTGACACTAATATTATCAAAGACAGCCATTTCCCTATCATAAACCCATTCTTCCAAGTCTTTTTCCGAACAAACCAGCATGCCGAGATTGACGCTGTGTTCTCCGACTTGCAAGTTATCACTAATCTTAACCGATTTGTGCCGTCTAACTATATGGGAGACAATAAAGTAAATATGCATGTCAGCACTGTATTTCAGAGGTATCGCACAGGTGTGGACTCCGCTGACTATGTCAACCACTACCTTGACTCGCTTGTGTTGCAGAACAAAGAAGGCAACTTCGAGAATTTTTTCGACCTGCCGCTTGGCGAAATGCCGCAGTATCTCCAATATGATTTTACACTGAAGCGTGTTGATTGTCAGCCAGATGACACCGTGTATGTCGATGCTTGGTTTCACATGCCAATCAATGCCAAAGGACTTGCCCAAGAAGACAAATGGGGCTGGATACTTAATTACTACGACACGTTGGAAGTGGACGGTAGTGACTTCTATGACGAGGAAATTGACAGCCTCATACGTAAGCATGCCGACTTTCTTACCATATATATTGATGGCACTAATGGCACGCCGTTTAACATTACGGGAACGTGCTATTACCTTGACGCAAATAAGCGGCCTCTTGGTAGCGGATACCCCGGAGTAGGGCACAGAGAAGACTACATTACCATGCCTGGCGGACGTGTGGACGCGGACGGGAGGGTGATATTATCACAGCTCAAGCCATTTGAAACGCAGACGATTGAGCTTGGCAAAGCAAATGAGATACTTGCCGACACAACCCAAACGAGATTGACGATGGAGAGGCACCTCGTCAAGGACATGAGATACATCGTCGTCAACGCACGCGCTACTGCGCCGACTAATGGCGCCAGAGTGCACCTCGTCAACACCGACTTCATAAAACTTAAAGTTTCGGCTAAAGCTCATGCGCATGCCAAAATAACCGATTTTTAACTGATAACGCCTTATGAAACTCACAATTAAAAAAATTGCTGCCATTGCAGCGTGTGTGTTGACGGCGTTAGCCGTTAATGCGCAAGAGCAGATACATTCTCTCTACTTCCTTGACAATGCCGTAATGCGCCACACTCTCAACCCCGCATTTGAGCCATGGGAAAATGTTTATGTAGGGCTGCCGGCATTAGGATTCACAAGCATTAACGTAAGCAATAACTCACTAATGGTTTCCAATGTGTTGTCGTACCAAAACGGGAAAACCGTAACTGCATTGGCGCCAGGTGGGGACAAAGTAGGGCTTTTCGACGCCCTTAAAAGCAATACCCTGGTTAATGGCGACATACGCATGAATGTGCTCAGCTTTGGTGCCAGAGGCAAAAAATACGGAGGGTATTGGCATTTCGGATTTAGCGAAAGGCTTGACGTTAGCGCTAACATCCCCAGCGACATGCTCAGGCTGCCGCTGTTCGGGATGGAACGGCCTGACGGTTCACACCATATTGAAGACCAGACGCTATTCCAACTCAAAAACCTCGGATTTGACGCTTCTTTATATGCCGAACTGCTATTCGGATACTCACACACATTGCCCAAAAACGACAAATGGACATTAGGTGGAGCGTTGAAAATACTGATTGGACAGGATAACGCAATGTTCCAGGCCAACGAACTTTACATTGATGCTTCACGCGACAGGTGGGAGATTGTGGGTGATGCGTACGCAAGAATGGCGGCACCGGTAGAATTAACTTATGAATATAATTATCCCGAGACACACAGCGGCATCAAGGGCGTGGATGTCAACGCAACCAACCAGTATGGAGAATATGCCAAGCCCAGAGGTTTTGGCGCCGCTATTGACTTTGGCTTCACTTTCCGGCCGGTTAACTTTGTGGAAATAAGCGCTGCAATACTTGACTTGGGTGGCATTTATTGGATAAAAGAAGGAACACAACACACCGCTAAGTTCAATGACTATATTTACCAAGGCGCTGAAATAGACATTAATGACAACAATGATGTTGACCTTGGTAAAATATATGGCGACATTTGGGATGAAATTAAGGACAGGGCTTCTATTGTTCAGACCAACAAGGACTATTTCCGAATGATAAAAGCTAAACTCAACGTTGGTGCTGAAATTTATACGCCTAACAAAATGATTGGCTTTGGCATTCTGTCGTCCACAAAGCTCTATGACACGCAAATCTACGAAGACCTGACTGCAAGTGTTAACTTCCGACCGGCACAGTGGTTCAATTTGTCAGCCAACTACAACTTCATGAACCTCAAGCAGCATGCCATAGGAGCCGCCATGGGACTGCGAGGAGGACCATTGAGCCTTACACTCGCAATGGACTATGTGCCATTTGAATATGCGCAGATGGATGTCAATGGAAAACAACAGCACATCATCCCATACCGCTCTAAAGGTGTTAACCTTGCAGTTGGACTTAATCTTGTTTTCGGCTGGAAGCGCGACAAGGACCGCGACGGTGTGAAAGACATGCATGACGTGTGCCCGACTACTCCTTTCCGTCAGTATAAGAAACAAGGTATAAAAATTATGGTTGACGAAAACGGCTGTCCTCTTGACGAAGACGGTGACGGCGTACCTGACTATCTCGACAAATGCCCCGGTACACCAGTACAGGCTTACGGACTTGTCGATTTAGTGGGGTGTCCGCTTGATACCGACAAGGATGGCGTGCCTGATTATCTCGACCAATGTCCAGATACACCAGAGGCAGCACGCAACAATGTTGACTCTGTGGGCTGCCCACGCGACACGGACCATGACGGAGTACCCGACTATCTTGACGAATGTCCCGACACTCCAGCGGCTGCGCGTGGTTATGTTGATGCTAAAGGATGCCCCAAAGATTCTGACTTTGACGGTGTGCCCAATTATCTCGACCAGTGTCCTGATACCCCAGAGGCGGCACGAGCAACTGTTGACGAGCGGGGTTGTCCACGTGATACTGACGGTGATGATGTGCCTGATTATCTCGACCAGTGTCCTGGCACACCCGCTGCGGCAAGAGGCTTCGTGGACGAGAGGGGATGCCCCAAAGACACTGACGGTGACGGAGTGCCTGACTATCTCGACAAGTGCCCGGCTATATTCGGCGTGATATCTAACAATGGCTGTCCCGAAAATAAAGAAATACGCGCACTATTCAAGAAAGCGATGCAAGGCATTCAGTTTGATGTCAACAAAGCAACTATCAAGAAGAAATCTTACCCGATACTCAACAAGATTGTGAAAGTCTTTGTGGACAACCCGACTTGGAAAGCCGAAGTGCAAGGACATACCGACAGCACGGGCAGATATGACTACAACATTAAACTCTCTGATGACCGCGCTAACTCCGTTCGTAATTATCTTGTAGAGCATGGTGTAGAGCCTGAACGCCTGACAGCAAAAGGATATGGTCCAGACAAACCTATTGCAAGCAATAAGACCGCAAGCGGACGGCAATTAAACCGCCGTACAGAGTTTGACATCACGTATGAGGATGTGGTGACCGAAGAAAATAAGTCGGAGGCAATTGACCCCCACGAGGTGATTTTGCCATCTGAAGATGCGGCGCCAACCCAAGGGGTGGAACCCAAAGCACCGGAACAAGAACCAGCACCAGCACAGGAACCGGTCAGCACCACCGACGGAAAATAACACTTCAATAGTGCATAGTAAAAAAACTTCGGGATGTCAAGTTAACGACATCCCGAAGTTTTTTGTTTTTTACATAACTCTATCTCATGACCGATTGTGGCTTCTAAAAAACATGTCGCATATTAGCGACATGTTAGTGCAAATCGGTTTCAGTGCATGAGTCTGATTATTGGG
Organism: Paludibacteraceae bacterium; assembly: GCA_017454915.1. GTDB lineage: Bacteria > Bacteroidota > Bacteroidia > Bacteroidales > Paludibacteraceae > UBA3747. The sequence continues at coordinate 33,866 of JAFTCC010000014.1, read as the reverse complement.
GGTGCTAAGTGTGGTGAAATTTATTCGTGATGGTATGGCTCGTGGTTGATAATGGTTAGAGCGCGATATATCTGTTCGGTTATTATTAGCCGTATCATCTGGTGTGAAAATGTCATACGGCTTAGTGAAATCATACCGTTTGCCCTGTCGTACACGGCTTTTGAAAATCCGTATGGGCCGCCCACAACAAGCCATAGCGTCTTTACGCCGCTATTCATTTGGCGTGTGAGCCATGATGCGAATTCAATACTGCGATTCTCGTCGCCACGCTCATCAAGCAACACCATGCGGTCTGAGACGCCGATACGCCGCAATATCTCGCTCCCCTCTTGCTGTTTTTGCTGCTCTTCGCTCAAATTTTTGGCATTGCGCAATTCGGGGATGATGATTTCCTCATACGGAAGATAATGACTGATGCGGCTTTCATATTCTTCGATGAGTGCAGATAGGTGTTTGTTGTCGGTTTTACCCACTAATAATAATTTTATTTTCATGAGATTTTTCGCAGTATGTGTCTGAATTGAAAAATGTCTGGCACCATAGTGATGTCAGACATTTTTGATGTGTGTCGCTTTAAGTTTATTCAGCTGCTGGTGTTTCTTCAGCAGTTGCTTCTGCAGCCTTTGCTTCGGCAGCTTCTTTAATAGCCTGTGCTTCAGCCTCTATTTTGGCTTGGCGTTTTTCTGCAACGGCTTTGGCTTTAGCCTCGTTGATTTTCTCTTCTTCAGCAAGGCGTGCTTTGGCTGCCGCTACTTTTTTGTCGGCTTGCTCTTTAGCGATTTTTTCGAGTCCTTTAACCTTGTCGGCTTTCCATGCGTCGAAGCGGCGTTGTGCCTCTTCCTCGCTGAAAGCTCCTTTTTTCACACCGCCTTTGAGGTGTTTCATCAGCAATACGCCTTCATGTGAGAGAATGCTTCTCACGGTGTCGGTGGGTTGTGCTCCGAAGTCAAGCCATTGAAGGGCTCTCTCAAAGTTCAGAGTTACTGTAGCGGGATTGGTGTTGGGGTTGTATGACCCGAGTCTTTCGATGTAGCGTCCATCACGTGGAGCTTCACTGTGTGCAACGACGATGTGGTAGTAAGCGTAGTTCTTACGGCCGTGGCGTTGCAATCTCATTTTTACTGCCATTTTTGTAAAATTGGTTTAGTTAATAATTAAATGGTTATGCTTTTTCACGAAAAGCTGTGCAAAGTTACGATAATTTTTTTAATCTACAAAATCCTTGCTACGAGGTTTCTGTCGCCATATCCGTTGTCCACTCTTGCTACCGGTATCCAGAATTTATTGCTTTCCACCCATTGAGTGGGGAAGAACGCTTGTTTACGAGGATACGGATGGCTCCACTCGTCATCTGCGGCTTGATATTCGGCGTGTGGCGCATTGACTAACGGATTGTCGTCAGCTGGCAATTTACCGTCAATGACGTCCTGAATTTCTTTGCGAATGGTTAGCAGCGCATCAGCAAACCTGTCGAGTTCGCGAAGGCTTTCGCTTTCGGTTGGTTCAATCATGAGCGTGCCGTGAACGGGGAATGAGAGGGTGGGAGCATGATAGCCGAAATCCATAAGGCGTTTGGCGATGTCGTTCTCCGTTATACCATGCTGTTTGAATGGCCGGCAGTCGAGTATGAGTTCGTGACCAACATAACCCGTGCTACCAGTATATACGATGCCGTACGCGTCTTTGAGGCGCGCAGCAAGATAGTTGGCATTGAGTATTGCAGCTTCTGAGGCATGTCTTAGACCTTCTGCTCCCATCATTTTTATGTATCCGTAGCTTATCGCGGCAATGCCAGCGTTGCCGCATGGTGAGGATGATACGCGACAGTTGTCAAGAGTCGGCAGGCAGTCGGTGAGTTTGTCGCTAACACATATTGCGCCAACTCCTGGGCCTCCACCGCCATGCGGAGAGGCGAATGTCTTGTGAAGGTTAAGGTGGCACACGTCAGCTCCGATGACGCTCGGACTGGTGAGACCCACTTGGGCGTTCATGTTTGCCCCGTCCATATATACCCATCCGCCGTAGGAGTGAATAATGTCGCACATGCGCTTAACCTCTTGTTCAAAGATACCATGGGTGGAGGGGTAGGTAATCATGCAGCCTGCCAGGGTGTCTGCGTTTTCTTTTGCGTTGAGTTCCCAGTCCTTGATGTCTGCATTGCCGTGTTCGTCACACATGACCACAACTGGCGAAAAACCGGCCTGAACCGCTGATGCGGGGTTGGTGCCGTGTGCTGAATCTGGTATGAGCAATACCTTGCGATGGCTTTGCCCGCTACGTTTCAGCTTCTCGCGAATTACCACAAGGCCAGCGTATTCGCCTGCGGCACCTGATGTGGGCTGAAGGTTTGCTGCGGGAAAACCTGTTATTGCGCAGAGTTGCTCTTTCAGTTCGTCCAGCAGATCTTTATAGCCTTTCGTCTGACTGTCTGGTGCGTAAGGGTGTATGTTGGCTAATCCTGTGAATGTTATTGGCAGCATTGCTGACGCAGGATTGAGTTTCATGGTGCACGAACCGAGTGGTATCATGCTGTGGACAAGTGAAATGTCTTTGCGTTCCAAACGCTTGATATAACGCATCAGTTCGGTTTCGGTGCGGTAGGCATTGAAGACTTCTGAAGTCAGGAAATCATCTTGACGCAGATCATCGTCGTCAAATGTGCTCAACTCGGCAAAATCCTCGTCTTCTGATACGAAAATCGGATTGTTGCCAACACTGTTGGCGACTAATTCTATGAAGTCGTTGATGTCGTCAGTCGATGTCGCTTCGTCAAACGACATAGAGAAATGATGTTCATCAATATAATAAAGGTTTACTTCAAGTTTTTCTGCCAACGATTTGAAATCGTGCATATTCACGTTGTCGGGCAGAGCTATGTGCAGGGTGTCGAAAAATTTGTCGTTGAGTTGGCTATAACCGTACACTGGCAGCATTTCATTGATGTATGTTGCCTTGCCGTGTATTTCTCTGGCGATGTGGCTAATTCCATCTCGTCCGTGATAGACGGTGTACATGGCTGCCATAATTGCCATGAGCGCTTGCGCAGTGCAGAGGTTTGATGTGGCTTTTTCGCGTTTTATGTGCTGCTCTCTGGTTTGCAGTGCAAGGCGGTACGCCGCTCTCTCGTGCATGTCTTTGCTCAGTCCGATAATTCTGCCAGGAATCTCTCTCTTGTATTCGTCTCTGCAGGCCATGAATGCCGCTGCAGGTCCGCCATAGCCCATCGGAATGCCCCAGCGTTGTGTGTTGCCTACGCAGATGTCCGCGCCGAGGGTGGCAGGGCTTGGCAGCAGGGCAAGTGACATTATGTCGGCAATAAGGCATGCTTTGGCGCCTTTAGAGTGAGCGTCTTCTATCATGCTGCTGTAATCTTTTACTTGACCGTTACAATCCGGGTATTGTGCCAGCACCCCAAAGTATGTCTGGTCTATTTCGTGCGTTTCTATGTCGTCAACAACCAGCTCGATTCCTTGTCCCTCGCATCTTGTGCGTAGTACCGCGAGTGTTGATGAAAAAATGTTTTTGTCTGCGAGCAGTTTGCAGACATTATTTTTGATTTGTTCCCTGGTTCTGAGGTTTCTCATCATGGTTGCAGCCTCTGCCGCTGCTGTTGCCTCGTCAAGCATCGAGCAGTTGGCGAGCGGCAGACCTGTGAGGTCGCTCACCGCGGTCTGAAACACGAACAGTGCCTCAAGCCTGCCTTGGCTTATTTCTGCCTGATAGGGTGTGTATGATGTGTACCATGCGGGGTTCTCCAATATGTTGCGGCGTATGGCCGACGGCATGATGGTGCCATACCAACCTTGCCCGATAAAGTTGTGCGCTACAATATTATTCGCGCTTAACTTTTCGATGTCAGCCAAGTACTCGCTCTCGCTTATGGCAGACGGCAAGTCAAGCGGGCGCGGCAGCATGATGTTGTCCGGAATGATTTTTGAGATTAGTGATGCAATGCTGTCAACACCAATAGTTTGCAGCATTTTCGTTTCGTCAGGGGCACTGATGCCTATGTGACGATTTTCTAAATGGTTCGTCATAATATGGGATTTGTAGCCTAAATTCAGTTTGCAAAATTACGAATTATTTCCGTATGTTCAAAAAAAATACTAACTTTGTAGAAATTTAGTCATATTGTGATGGCGTCCGCTCAAAGGAATGAAATATGGCGTGAAATAGTGAGGCGTTTTCGGTTCAAATACAGGGTGTCTGTGCTGAATGAGAACACGCTTGAGGAGGCTTGGCATGTCCGCTTGTCTCGTATGACGCTTTTTGTGTATTCATGCCTGTTGCTTCTGCTCACTTTCGTCATCATGGCCGCAGTGATAGTTTACACGCCGCTTCGCGCATACCTGCCAGGCGTTGGCGATAGTCAAATGGAGTTGGCGATTGAGCGGCAGGCGCATCAGTTGGATTCAATTAATGGTGTGATAGAACGCAATGATGACTATCTCAATGCGCTTCGGGCAGTAGTTACAGGGCAGTTGCCTGCTGACACTTCTTCGGTGCAGAGCGACATCGATTTGGCTAAAGTTAACACTAATGTTCTCGCGCCTCTTCAGCACGAAACTTCTTTCCGTCAAGAATATGAGCAAGAAGAGCGTTTTGCCATCGATGCTTCCGAAGAGATAGACATCGAAAAGATGATTTTTTTCCGTCCCGCCGAAGGAGTAGTGGAGTATGGTGTTGACGACTTTCAGAACCCTGTGCTAAATGTGATGACTGTTGAGGGAGCGCCGGTTATGAGCGTACTTGACGGAGTGGTTGTTTCGGTTAACCATACACACAACTCTGCTTGGACTATCGTAATTGCACACAAAGACAATTATGTGTCAGTCTATAGTGGTTTGAACAAACCGTTTATCAGCATAGGGGCAAAAGTTAAGGCAGGAGAGGCTGTAGCTACAGTTGGAGGTAGCGCAAAACTGCTTTTCTATATGTGGCATAACCTTGAGCAACTTGATTTGTCGTCAGGATATTTCTGATATAACTGCAAAGAGTTTGATAACTTTTAGTAATGAGCGTCAAAGAATTAGCGATATTAGGCAGCACGGGGTCGATAGGAACCCAAACCCTTGACATCTGCCGCCGTTACCCTGAGCGTTTCCACCCTTATGCCATCAGTGGCAACAACAATGTTGATTTGCTGATAGAGCAGGCGCGCGAATTTCAGCCTGAAATAGTCTGTGTAGCCAACGAATCTCATTATGACCGCCTCCGTGAAGGCATCGGGGACTTGCCCGTGAAAGTGTTCGCAGGCAAGAATGCGCTTAACGACATGGTGACTGCTCCTCATGTGGATGTGGTTGTGGCGGCGATGGTTGGATATGCAGGATTGGAACCGACAATCTCGGCAATCAAGAGCAACAAAACTATTGCGTTAGCCAACAAAGAAACGCTGGTGGTTGCCGGAGAACTGATAACGCGTCTTGTTGAAGAACATCAAGTGGCATTTTTGCCTATCGATTCTGAACATAGTGCGATATTCCAGTGCTTGCGTGGCGAAAAGACATCCGAAGTTGACAAATTATTGCTTACAGCATCGGGAGGACCATTCCTCCACATGACGATGGAGCAACTGAATGCTGTTTCGGTTGATGACGCACTCAGGCATCCTAACTGGAATATGGGCGCAAAAATCACCATTGACAGCGCAACCATGATGAACAAGGGATTTGAAATAATTGAAGCGAAGTGGCTGTTTGGGATACCTGTTGACCGCATTGAAGTTGTAGTGCATCCCCAAAGCATCATTCACAGTGCGGTCGCTTTCAAGGACGGCAGCGTTAAGGCCCAACTTGGCGTACCTGATATGCGTATTCCGATACAATATGCGCTTACATATCCCGAGCGAATGGAGTCGCCATGCGGCGCGCCTGACCTGTTCGCCATATCAGCGCTCACTTTTGAAAGGGCAGACACGAAAAAATTCCGGTGCCTCGAACTGGCTAAACAAGCGATATGGCAGGGGGGCAGTGCGCCATGCGTTCTTAATGCTGCTAATGAGGTGGCAAACTTCGCTTTCAGAAACAAAGAAATCAATTTTCAGGGCATACCCTATGTGATAGAAAGAGCGCTTAACGAAATAGAACTCTCGTTGCCTACAGAATTGGAGCATTATGTTGAAGTTCACAACAGAGCGACAAAATTGGCACAGGACATTGTAAGGAACTATGTAGCCAGTCGTTAAGCATACAGTTAGGAGAATAATTAATTAAAAAGTAAAAGTTAAATTAATAGATGGACATACTGATTAGGATATTACAACTCATCGCCAGTCTGTGTTTTCTGGTGCTTATCCATGAATTGGGACATTTCACATTCGCTCGTCTGTTTGGTGTGCGCGTAGAAAAATTCTATATGTTTTTCAACTACAAGTGCTCTATAGTTCGTGCAAAGAAAATAAACGGCAAGTGGCAGATTAAATGGTTTGCAAAAAATGTGGAGGAACCGACTGTCACTGTTACAGATGAAAATGGCAACACGCTTAAGGATGAGAATGACAATGACTTGTTGAGACCGATGACTGCGAAAGAACTTAATGCATTGCCTGTTGACGATTGGCGGCGTTATCCAGAGACCACTGAATGGGGAATTGGGTGGATACCGCTCGGAGGTTATTGCTCTATTTGCGGAATGGTTGACGAAACAAAGGATGTCAATCAGTTAGGGGATGTAGCTCAACCATGGGAATATCGTTCTCAGTCAATATGGAAGAGGATGTTAATTATTACTGGTGGCGTGATGTTCAACTTGATTGGCGCAATGGTGATATATGGGGCAATGTTAAGCCATTGGGGAGAACAATATGTACCAATGGCGAATGCCGATTATGGTGAGCAATTTAGCGAGATAATGCTTAAACATGGTTTTGAAAATGGAGATAAGATTGTGGCAGTCAATGGAGTTATGCCGTTGACTATAAAAGAAACCATCAACAAAATACTGATAGATGAAGAGCACAATATTACTGTAGTGCGAAATGGCGACACTCTTGACATTATACTTCCCGATGATTTTACAAATCAAGTTATTGCTGACAATGCCTCGGGATTGATTGATTTCCGTTTCCCATTTGTGTGCGCCGATTTGCTTGAGGGCGGCAACGCTTCACAAGGCGGCATGATAAAGGGTGATAGTGTCATTGCGCTTGATGGTAATGCAATGTTCGCTTTTCAGGATGTGTCACAATATATTCACCAGCATGCTTCTGACACAATCGAGTTTACAGTGGTACGCGCATCTGATACGTTAGCGCTCAACATACTCGCGTCTGACGAAGGCACGATTGGCGTGTATCCGGTCACACCAGACAACTATCTTGTTACAGAAACGAAGCAATATGGTTTCTTCAGCGCTATACCTGCCGGCATAGAAAAAGGCTGGGAAACTTTGGTCAATTATGTCAAACAGATGAAATATCTCTTTAGCAGTGAGGGAGTAAAGCAGGTCGGCGGATTTGGAACGATAGGCAAATTGTTCCCGCCACATTGGGATTGGTTCGCATTCTGGTCTATGACAGCATTCCTCTCTGTAATACTGGCTTTTATGAACATACTGCCAATTCCTGTACTTGACGGGGGGTATCTGCTGTTTCTGTTGTATGAGCTCATTACACGCCGCAAGCCAAGCGACAAATTTTTAGAGCGCGCATCGACTATTGGATTTATCTTGTTGCTTGCTCTGATGATTTACGCAAATCTTAACGACATTCTCAAATTATTTTTCTAATTCTAATGCAAGATTATTTCAAACATGAGTCTGCCTATGTTGACGAAGGCTGCATTATAGGCAAAGGGACGAAAATTTGGCATTTCTCTCATATCATGCAGGATTGCAAGATAGGTGAAAATTGCAATATAGGCCAGAATGTGGTTGTTTCGCCGGGTGTAACACTCGGTAACGGCTGCAAGGTACAGAACAATGTGTCTGTGTATTCTGGCGTGAAATGTGAGGATGACGTGTTTTTGGGACCCTCTATGGTTTTCACCAATGTCATTAACCCACGTGCCAACGTAAGCCGCAAACATGAGTTCCGTGATACAATCATTTGCCGTGGTGCAAGCATAGGTGCAAACGCCACTATCGTGTGTGGTCATACTATTGGAAGTTATGCTCTCATCGGAGCTGGAAGTGTGGTTACTAAAGATGTGCCGCCCTATGCGCTCATGGTTGGTAATCCGGCAAGAAGAATAGGATGGGTGAGCCGATATGGCTGCAAACTTGTTTTTGACGAAAATGGCGTTGCGGTGTGTCCTGAAACTAAAGAAAAATATCAACTTGTGAACGGACAGGTTAAACTTGCTGAATGACAGCGGTTTGACAGTACCGACTTTTCTCACCGCTGTTTCGTTGTCGCTTTTCATAGCTTAGCGCAACAATCATAGTAATATAATTGAATACGATTTTCTTAACGTTAGACTTAACACTAAATTCTATAAAATTGTGAAAAAAATCAAATTCGCCGTTATCGGTCAAGGGCACATAGGTAAACGCCATGCCGAAATGATTAGGCGCAATGAGTTTTCAGAACTTGTTGCAGTGGCTGACGTCCTGCCCAAAGAACAAACAGGTTGTCAGGACATAGAGGTTCCATATTTTAGTTCTATTGATGAACTTCTTGCATCGGGTATTGACATCGATGTGGTTAATATCTGCACCCCGAACTCTTTCCATGCTGCATACGCAATCAAGGCTCTTGAAGCCAAAAAGCATGTGGTGCTTGAAAAACCAATCGCATTGTCCAAAAATGATGCAGAGCAAGTGTTGTTCAAATCTTTGCAGATGTCCAAGCACGTGTTCTGCGTCATGCAAAACAGATATTCACCGCCATCAGTGTGGCTCAAAGAGGTCGTTTCCAACAGAGTGCTTGGTGATATTTATATGGTCAAACTTGACTGCTATTGGAACCGCGATGGGCGTTACTACAAGCCGGACAACTGGCATGGCACTCAAGAGTTTGACGGCGGCACGCTGTTTACACAGTTCTCCCATTTTATTGATATCATGTATTGGTTGTTTGGCGATATCCAAAACATTCGCGGAACTTTTGCCGATTTTAATCACCAGCAGTTGACCGACTTCGAGGACAGCGGCGTGGTTAGTTTCGATTTCATTAACGGCGGAATGGGATGCCTTAACTATTCCACTGCCGTATGGGACACCAATCTTGAGTCTGCGATGACCATAATTGGCGAAAAGGGAAGCATCAAGGTGGCAGGCCAGTATATGAACGAAGTGGTATATTGCCACATCAAGGACTATGAGATGCCTGAGTTAGCGCCTTGTAATCCGGCTAATGACTATGGCGCATACAAAGGCTCGGCGCAAAACCACCACTATGTGATTCAAAACGTGGTTGACACACTTACAGACAACAGTTCAATCACCACCAATTTGCTTGAGGGACTCAAAGTCGTTGACATTATCGAACGCATATATCAAGTAAGGGACCGCCAGTGGAAGAAACAAGGCGGCAAAAAAAACTGATAAGACTATGTGGCAACGAATTCAGACACTTTACCTTGCAATAGTAGCAGTGCTTTCGTCAGTTCAAATGTTTGTCCCGTTGGCAGGTTTTACTGACGTTGACGCGGCTCAGGTATATGCTTTTAAGGCATATAATCTCATCGAACTGGAAAGTGGTGAGGTGGTGCAGAACGCTTACTTCCTTCCGCTCTTGCCTCTAATTATAGCCTTACTGGCGGTAGGCACGATTTTCTTGTTTAAGAAACGTTTGCTGCAAATAAGGTTATGTGTGGTTAATATTGTGCTCGCCATTATGTTTTACCCTTATATGTTTCTGCACCTCTATTTTGCAACTAAGGGTGTGGAAAACATTTCAACATTTTGGGGCATACCATCTTCATTTCAACTGATTAACGTTATACTCCTGTTTCTTGCCATTCGAGCCATCGGCCATGACGAAGCTCTTGTTAGGGCGGCAGACAGGATGAGATAATTTTTTGAAGTATCCTAAATAGTCCTGTTTATTATGCCAAACGTAGAATCAACTATGACTCCTGAACAAGAAGAGCAAATGATTCAGCAAGAATTTCAAGCTCTTCTCAATGACTATGCAAACACAGCACATAAGCAAAAAATAGAGCTGATAACACGAGCGTTTGAGTTTGCTAAGTCAGCTCACCAAGGCGTACGCAGACGCAGTGGTGAACCGTACATAATGCATCCGCTTGCTGTCGCAAGGATTGTTGTGCGTGAAATAGGACTCGGCAGCACAAGTATTTGTGCCGCACTGATGCACGATGTGGTTGAAGACACGGATTATACGGTAGAAGATATTCAGGAACGGTTTGGGAACACTATTGCAAAAATAGTTGAAGGATTAACCAAAATTTCTGGTGGACAGTTTGGAGAACAGGCATCAAAGCAGGCGGAGAATTTTCGCCGCATAATACTGACAATGACAGAAGATGTCAGGGTCGTAATAATCAAAATTGCCGATCGTCTTCATAATATGAGGACTCTGGGTTCTATGCCTCCCGCCAAACAGCTTAAAATTACAGGTGAAACAGAATATATTTATGCTCCGTTAGCCCATAGGTTAGGATTGTTCAACATAAAAACAGAACTTGAAAACCTTTGTTTCAAATACGAGCATCCAGAGACATACCGGCAAATTGCGGCCCAACTCGCACAAGACAATTCGGCACGTCAAGAGACAGTAAACAAGTTTGCCGAACCTATTAAAAAAGTGCTTACAGAAGCGGGTTATAAGTTTACCATCACCAGCAGAGTCAAAACGGTATACAGCATTTGGCGGAAAATGACCACCAAAAACATCCCATTCCAAAACATTTATGACTTGTTAGCGCTGCGCATCATCTTCGAACCACTGCAAAACAATGAGTCGGAAAAGGTTCAGTGTTGGCGTATTTACAGTCTGTTGACATCTATTTACACAGCCCACCCGCAACGGATTCGCGACTGGGTGTCAATGCCCAAAGTGAATGGCTATGAAGCACTTCATGTTACACTTATGGGACCGACGGGACAGTGGATGGAGGTGCAGATTAGGACAACAAGGATGAATGACATCGCTGAAAAGGGACTTGCCGCACACTGGAAGTATAAAGAAGGAACCGGGCAAAACTATGATACCGAATTTGACAAGTGGTTGCGCACCATCAAAGAAATGCTGCAAAATCCTGAAACAGACGCCATAGATTTTGTTGATAACTTCAAACTTAACTTGTTCAAGAGCGAGATAATGGTTTTCACACCCAAAGGGGACTCGCGAATGATGCCCAAAGGCGCGACAGTGCTTGACTTCGCATACGGTCTGCACTCGGAATTAGGAAATCACTGCACAGCTGCCAAAGTTAACCACCAGCTTGTTCCGCTCACCTATGAACTTAATCCTGGTGACCAAATTGAAATCATAACAGATGACACGCAAAGCCCGCAGCCATGGTGGAAGCAGCATGTGATAACGGCTCATGCGCAGGAATGCATTGACCAATATGAGAAACGGCAGGAAAAAATAGCGCGCCAAAAAGGTGAAAACATTATTCAGGAAACCTTGATTAAGCACGGGCGTGAGTATAATAGTTCTGCCATCAATATGATTTTGCGCAAGTTCTCTCTTACGCAGCCTCAAGAACTTTTCCTTCAAGTCGGGTTGGAAAACATATCACAACAACAAATTGAGGACATAATAAAGCCAAAGGGTAATATATTCACTAATTATATCAAGAGAATTACAGGCAATGGCGGTGACGATGTCAGCATTGATGCTGTTCCGCTTAAAGACCCTCTGCAAATCGAGGGTAAAACACTGGTGGTAAGTGACGAAAACTTTGAGTCTCATTGTGTCTTGAGCCAGTGTTGCAAGCCTATACCTGGTGATGACACCATAGGTTTTCTACAAGATGACAATTCTGTTATTATTCACAAGCGCTCGTGTCCTGAAGCAGTCAGGCTTAAGTCAAGCATAGGCGATAAAATCCTCAACATAAAGTGGGGGTTGCATAAGGATGTTAAATTTAACGAAACGATTGAAATACGAGGTATTGACCAAGCCAAACTTCTTTCAAAAATATTAGCTGTAATATCATTGCAGGAAAACATTAACTTGACCGAACTGCACATAACTGCTAACGCTGGAATGTTTGTCGGCAGAATCCATCTGCTTGTGCAGAACACACAGCAACTAAACAATTTGTGTAAAGAGATAGAACGGATAGACAAGGTTGACAGTGTAGTTAGAGTTTTGTACGATGACGAAACCAACAAAAAAAGATAATAATTAACTTTTAATTAGCATTGATATGAAAAAAAGTCCATTACAAATTGCCCGCTCGACTTATGAGCCCAAAATGCCTCATGCCCTTCGTGGCAATGTGGCATTGCACCTTGGTGCCCCAACCGAGTCTGTAGCGGACCAAGAGGCCATTAAGAACCTCTTCCCCAACACTTATGGAATGCCCTTGATTACGTTCGAAAAGGGTGAGGCAGTGCAATATCCCGCAGTTAATGTGGGCGTTATACTTTCAGGCGGTCAGGCTCCTGGCGGCCATAATGTCATTGCCGGATTGTTCGACGGTCTCAAACGTCTTAACCCTGAAAGCAAACTTTTCGGTTTTCTTGGGGGCCCTTCAGGGCTTATTGACCATAAATATATGGAACTCACAAAAGAGATAGTTGACGAGTACCGTAATACCGGAGGTTTTGACATCATCGGTTCCGGACGCACAAAACTTGAACTGCCTGAACAGTTTGAAAGTGGAATAGTGATTTGCCGTGAGCTTGGCATAAAAGCCATTGTGATAATAGGTGGCGACGATTCAAACACCAACGCCTGTGTGCTTGCAGAATACTATAAACAAAAGAATTGCGGCATACAAGTCATCGGCTGCCCCAAAACGATAGACGGCGACCTTAAGAACTCGCAGATAGAAACCTCGTTTGGCTTTGACACTGCTTGCAAAGTTTACAGCGAACTCATAGGAAACATACAGCGCGATGCTAACTCTGCCAAAAAGTACTGGCACTTTATTCGACTGATGGGTCGTTCGGCAAGCCATATCGCACTGGAATGCGCACTGCAGTCGCAGCCTAACATCTGTCTCGTGAGCGAAGAGGTTGCGGAGAAGAAGATGACACTCAACCAAATTGTTGACCAGATTGTAAGCGTAATCGTCAATAGGGCAGAGGCTGGGCTTAACTTTGGAACAATTCTTATCCCAGAAGGATTGATAGAGTTTATTCCGGCCATGAAGCAACTCATATCAGAACTTAATGATTTGCTTGCCCATAACGAAGACTTTAATGCGCTGGAAACAGACGATGAAAAACGCCAGTATGTTAAAGGCAAACTCACAGAAGAGAGCCGTTCAGTATATCGCGATCTTCCCAAGGGCATAGCTAAACAGCTTACTATGGATCGTGACCCTCATGGAAATGTTCAAGTGTCGCTTATTGAAACAGAAAAACTGCTTATAGAAATGGTTGCCAAACGTCTTGCCACACTTAAGGCAAATGGCATCTACCACGGCAAATTCTCTGCCCTTAACCATTTCTTCGGTTATGAAGGACGCTGCGCTATACCTTCAAACTTTGACGCTGACTATTGCTACACACTTGGTAATGCAGCTGCTATCTTGATAGTTAATGGCAAAACAGGTTATATGGCATCAGTCAAAAACCTCACAAAGTCCGCTGATGAATGGATTGCGGGAGGTGTGCCTATCACGATGATGATGAACATGGAACGTCGTCATGGCGAGATGAAGCCTGTTATTCAGAAAGCGCTCGTGGACCTCAATGGCGCTCCATTCAAGTATTTTGAAGCTCATCGCGCACAGTGGGCTGACGCTAACACAAGTTACATTTATCCAGGCCCTATCCAGTACTATGGACCATCCGAAGTGTGCGACCAGCCGACTCAGACACTTAAACTTGAGAGCGGAGTCAAGCTGTAAGACATAGTCATTAGAGCTATTACCTAAAAACGAAGTGCGTATCCAAAATTCGGATACGCACTTCGTTTTATTTCTTGATTATTAATATCCGCAAAACAAGATTTTGTTGCGAAAAAAGGTAGTAATTATCCTCGAAAAAATTGGCTTAGCAGGTTACAAAAATCATTAGCAAGAATGGTTATTTGTGCTTGTTGGTAACTTGCGTAGGTTGTTATTCGAGTTTATTTTTCAGTTCAATTACACGTAGCACAGCCGCAACGGATGTAGCGAATGACATTCCTCCATGTCCGAAGTATGGCGGGTTGCCATCGTAGAGTTCGTTGATTGTACCGATGCACAATTGGTCCATTTCGGCTTCATAGCCAACAAGGATACGTTCTACGAAACTTCTTCCGCTGTTTTTATAAATGCGCAGATAGGCTTCAACGTATGCGTCAATGGTTGCCGGCCAAACCGGTCCGTTGTGGTAGTTTCTGTCGCGCTCAAGCAGTCCTCCTACATACATAGGCCTGTAGGCGCCGCTTTTGGGTGATAGTGTACGTAGTCCTTTGGCGGTGAGCAGTTCTTTCGTACAGATGTCAAGAACGGATTTCTGCTGTTTGCGGTCGAGCGGAGAGTAGGGAAGTGAAACGGCATAAATCATGTTGGGACGAACTTCTTTGTCGTGATAGAGGTCAACAACGTAGTCGTCAAGGTATAATCCGTTCCAGAAGTAGTTAACGAATGAGCCTTTGGTGATTTCTGCCTGATAGTCAAGCATATCTGCATCATGCAGGTGATGGCGTGCGCGTTCTACCTCTGCTGTAAAGCATAGTGCGTTATACCATAAGGCGTTGATTTCAACTATATAACCTGTCCGTGGTGTGATGGGTTTTGAATTTTCGACAGCGTTCATCCATGTTGCGGGCTGCTCGGTTCCGTTAGTGTAAACAAGTCCGTTGCTGTGTAGGAACAGTCGCGGATGTTTATTTTTGCGTATGAATGTCATTATTTCTGTAATCAGATCACCATAGCGTTTTATGGCTTCTTCAATCCCTTGGTTTTGCGCAAAGCGCTGTATGGCGTTGATAGCCCATAGCAGTGCGTCAGGTTCGTCAAGGCCGTGCAGTTTGACATCCTCCGTGTGACCATTCATGAACGCCCTTATTTCTGGCACGGCAGTCTGGTCCATAATGGCATCCCAATATTCGTTTCGCGATATGGTGAGAGTGCAGCCGGGCAGAGCTTGGAACTGGTTGCGGGCTTCGGCTACAAACCATGGATATCCAGCGAGCAGATAGCATTTTCCTCCTTCACGTTTGTAGAATTGTGCGGCACTGTTCTTAAGCGTGTTGAACATATCGGTGCGGGCATTACGCCTCGACATTTCCATATCCCACACACCTTTTAGGGCTCGCGGTTTGACGGGGCTGATGCCGGCAGAGAAGATAATGCTTTCGCCTTTCTTGATTGGCATTTCAAATTCGCCGGGTACAAGCAGGTCCTCAAGATATTCCAGACCTCTCTCGCGCTCTTTGAAGTATTCTATTTCCCGATACCAGTCCGGTTTATGTGTGTATGCATTTTGCTTTGAGAATTGCATATAGAGTGTCGGATATTCAGGATAGAGTTGCATCCCGATTCCGTTGTCCACTTCTTGATATGAGCGGTTTGCCCTGTCATTGGCGTGAGTAAGTTGGTTAACGCTGCGGAACGCGAGGAATGGTTTGAAACGTATTGTGGTAGGACTGTGTGCCTCAAGCAGGGTGTAGCGAATCAGCACGCGCGGCTCAAACGAAACCAGCATTCGCTCTTTGGCGAGTATCACGCCGCCGACGCGGTAAACGGTGCGAGAGATGACTTCACAGTCAAACTGGCGAATGTACTTGTAGCCATTGGGGTTGGTGGTGCCGCCTTTATATTGGTGGACGCCAAGGTTAAATTCGGCACCGTGCTGTATTACTGTTTCGTCAAGGCTGGAGAGCAGAACATAGTTGTCAGGTCCTAAATCGGGTAGCGGAAGTACAAGTTGTCCGTGGTACTTTCGTGTGTTACAGTCAACGAGCGTAGTGCTGTTGTATGCGCCGGCTCTATTTGTGCGAATCATCTCTTTCGTCAATGAACGTGAGAGGTTGATAAGCAATGTTTTGTCAAAATTTAGGTAACTCATGGTATTTGTTTTTTATGATTTTGTTTCGTCTTCTGTTTCGTAGTGAAAATTCTTACGCAGAATAGCGCGGATAGTTTCGTAATGGAGTTTGTCGGCTATAATCATGAAAATTGTGTCAATGCCAGCTATGGTTCCGAGTATAAGCGGATTGTTCATGCTGTCGATTGCTGCGGCTATGGCTTGCGCATGACATGGACGTGTTTTGATGATGCACGTTGTGCCCTGGAACTTAACATCAGCTATCATCGGCCGCTCATTTTTTGCGTTGTTTAGCTGTACAGCTTTGGATTTGTCGTAATCTTGGGCTTCAGGAAGGCAATAAACTATTACGCCAGAGGAGTTGAGACGACGTTTGATATGCAGAGCAGTCAGGTCGCGTGATATGGTAACTTGACTGACGTTGATGCCATAATCCTTAAGCATACCGAGCAGTTGCTCTTGGGTAGCAACGTCGTTTCGCTCAATGATTTTCTGAATCTTGTCGTATCTGTATTGTTGTTTGTTCACGTTGGGAGTTTTTGAATTGATTCCTTTTTGTCTTTTTAGCGGCCGACTACACTATATACTATTATGTATTAAATGCTTAATGGCAAATAGCTTAATTGTAAGTAATTTGTTTTTCAATTGTTATACAGTTATCTCTTTATCCACTGTGGTAACATCGTTCATCAGGAAGTCAGTTATCGGGTCTTCAAGATGTTTCTGAATTGCTCTTTTCAGAGGTCTTGCGCCGAACTGAACGTCGTAGCCATCTGTGCGTATTTTTTCGTAGGTGTTTTGACTAATGTTAAGTGTGTAGTCAAGTAGGGCAAGGCGTTTACGCAATTTCCCGATTTCAAGGTCTATGATTTTGTCAATGGCTTCTCGGTTGAGCGGGTTGAAAATGACAGTCTGGTCTATTCTATTAAGGAACTCCATCGAGAATGTCTTTTTGAGCGCCTTGTTAATTATTCGGCGGTTGTTTTCTGCATTTGTTTCTTCAGTCATGATTTGGAAACCGAGTCCTTTCCCTTCTTCAGCAATCTGTTTTGAGCCTACGTTAGATGTCATGATGATTATGGTGTTCTTAAAGTCAGCCACTCTTCCATGACTGTCTGTCAGCCTGCCCTCGTCCATAACCTGCAGCAATATGTTAAACACATCCTGGTGCGCTTTCTCTATTTCGTCGAGCAATACGATGGAATAGGGTTTGCGCCTGACTTGCTCAGTGAGTTGCCCTCCGTCTTCATACCCCACATATCCCGGCGATGAGCCTATCAGCCTTGAAACCGCTATGCGTTCCATGTATTCGCTCATGTCGATGCGTATGACAGAGTCTTCAGAACCAAACATATATTTGGCGAGACATTGCGTGAGGTATGTTTTGCCGACGCCTGTCGGACCGAGGAAGAGGAATGTTCCTATTGGCTTTTTGGGGTCTTTTATGCCAACTCGGCTTCGTTGAATGCTTCTAACGACAATGTCTATAGCCTCGTCTTGGCCTATAACTTCCGCCTTGAGCGAAGGCGCCATGCTCCGAAGCCGAGACAGTTCTTCGCTGGCGACGCGTTCAACGGGTATGTTAGTGGTCATTGCTACAACCGCCGCTACAGTATCGGCATCAACAACAGGCATTTGGTCTTCATGTTGTTTATACAATTCTTGGCGCAAAGCGTGAAGGTCTTTGCTTATGCGCATTTCTTGTAGTCTTATGTCAGCCAGTTTTGCGCTGTCATGGAGTTTGTATGCTTCCTGCTTTTGTTCGCGCAGAGTGTTAAGTTCTTGCTCCAAGTCGTTGATTTCAGGCGATGTGAGCACTACGTTCAGTTGATTTCGTGCTCCTGCTTCGTCCATCACGTCTATGGCTTTGTCTGGGAAAGCGCGGTCGGTAATGTAGCGTTCTGCCATTCTCACACATGCCTCTATTGCTTCTTGGCTATATTTGACGTGGTGATGTTGCTCATACTGTGGTTGCAGACGTTTTAGTATAGCCAGGGTGTCGGTTGCTGACGTTGGCTCAACCTGTATGCGTTGGAACCTGCGGTTGAGCGCGCCATCTTTTTCTATCACCCGCGTGTATTCTTTTGTCGTGGTTGCCCCAATGAATTGTATCTCGCCCCTCGTCATGGCGGGTTTAATGATGTTGGCAGCATCCATTCCGCTTTCGGCGCTTCCGGCTCCCACGAGGGTGTGAAGTTCGTCCATGAACAATATGATTTCGGGATGTTGCTTTAGTTCTGAAAGCAGACCTTTCATTCTTTCTTCAAATTGCCCACGGTATTTTGTGCCTGCCACAAGCAGTGTCATGTCTAACTCGAAAATGCGTTTCCCACGCAGTAGCACAGGCACTTGTTGTGAATAAATTCTTTGTGCCAGTCCTTCAACGATAGCGGTTTTTCCCACGCCGGGTTCCCCAATGATGAGTGGGTTGTTTTTCTTGCGACGGCAGAGTACTTGCACGATGCGTTCAATTTCATTTTCTCTGCCAATTACAGGGTCAAGTTGCCCGTTGGCTGCCAGTCGGCTCATGTCGCGAGAATATGCGTTGAGGACTGGAGTGTCCCGGTTTTGCATATTGCGGTAGCGAGGCTGTGTGTTTTCTTCTATCCGCTCCTCGTTTTCTCTACCGAGTGGTTGTTGTGTAGTTTCGCCATCATTCTGCTTGTTGATCTGCTGTGTCATGTTTTGGTATGTGAGCTGATGCGCATTGAGATATACCGCCACACTGTTTTCGGGTTCCATTGTGAGTTTGCGCAGTATGGCAAGCAGCAGGTGGGTTGCTGTTACTTCGTGCGACTGTGTGCGTCGTGCCTCAAGTTCTGAAACTTTGATGACTTGTGAGCAGTCAGAACTGATGAATATTTTTCCGTCTAATATGAGTTTGTTATCGTGCTGCAGGTGTTCGCGTATGATTTTGCATAGTTCTTCCATTTCAATGCCATGCTCCTCAAGATAGGGAATGGCACTGTTGTTTTGTTGTGTGGCTATGCTCAGCAGTAGGTGCAATGGTTCTAACTGGTCGTTTTGATATTGCTTCGCCAAATTAAAAGCATTAGTCACTAATGATTCAAATTCATCTGAATGGTTTATCATATCTTTATTGGCAATTTGACAAATTTTGTTTAATTAAGAATTCGTTTACTACTTTCAGCGTTTGTTGGCGATTTTGTTTCAGCACCCAGACATATTCTTGTTCGACGCTTATTGGGGTGTATCCGAGGTCATCATACTCTTCACAGTAGGTATCTGCCAGCGCTTTGGGGCAAATAGTTCCGTTGATTGCGCTCAAACTAACAAGCCTGATAAGTTCGTTGAGTGAAATATCATTGACAGTGTTGTGGCGGATGTTCTGCCCTGTTTCGTTTTCCAAGTGCTTAAGTCTTAATTCTATAGCATGGTTAGGCTGCACTGTCAATTGCTGCTGGCTGATGTTGTCCAGAGTTATTTTTTCTCCGTGATTTTTGTTATAGACTGCCACGAGCGGCGTACAGAGTAGGGGTATGGTGTTGATGTACTTCGACTTAATCTGTCGTGTCATTGCTGTAGGCAGTATGACGACATCTATATAGCCCTTGTCAAGTTCTTTGAGCACGTCGTCGGGATTGTTTTTGATTACAATTTCTAACTCAAGTCCTAAACTGTCAGCAAAGTCATGCATTATTTGGTAGCCAATGCCTCTTTCCCCGTCTTCGGCATTTTTGCTGAATCCCCACGGGCTGTTGTCGCAGCAAGCCACTATTCTTCCGCGCTTGGTCATTTGCCCGAAATCGTTGAAGTTTAGCCCTCTGTATATACCCTGCGCAACGGCGAGTATGACGAGTAACGTGGCGCTCAACGCTATGAGCAGCCATTGCCGTTTTGTAAGATGTTTTGCTTCTTGCTGCATAATCAGTCGAAGAATGCCCACGACACGCCTAATTTCCATTGCACAGGATTGAGCGGGTATCCGGGCATGGAGTAGTATTGGTAGTTGCTGAACCAGTAGTTGAAATGGCTCAACAGCAGGTAGAAACGTACGGTTTTGAGTTTTGCATTGATGAATGCAGAAAGGACGGGATAGTTCCCGACTTTCTTTTCGCGCTGAATGTCAAACTGTGCGGTTGCGGGATTGTAGAGCGGTGCATAATACTTGGTGTGGTATCTGACGTCAACTCCGATTTGTATGTCAAAGACTTTGAACCATCTGTCTTTGTAGTAGATGGAGTGGTAGAGTGAGATGTCGGGCAACGGCAGCACTTCGCTTGATGAGTGCTGATAGACCACGTTGTTTTCCATTCCGAAGCGCTTGGTGCTGATGTTGAACTTGAGGTCAGCGCTGAACACTTGTACGTTGCCGTCGTACTGATGCGGCTTACCGTCGCTTCCAAAGTATATGAATTTGCGGATGTTTTCAAATCCCACTTTCAATTCTGTCTGTACGTACTTGGTCGGGTATTTAATTTTTCCGCCTCCGTAGATGCGCAGTACTTTGTCGAAATCGTTGAGCCACCAGTAGTGGTTAGAAGAGTATTTGCGTGTGAAGTAACTTGCTTGTTCGTTTTTGAGGTATGCGTCAGCGCTTATGCTTATGCTGTCTTTTCCTGCTTTGAATCTGCCTGTTACGTTGCCGTTGATGTCAAACTCCCCGAGTTTATAGCCTGCTACACACACGTCACCTCTGATGGTGAAGTCCACGTACCGACCGTTTCGCCTGCTTAATATGCCTCCGACTCGTGTGCTGTTAACCCATTGGTTTGTAAGCGCGCTGTCTGTCCTGAAATAGTTGTAGCGCTGTATTTCGTTATATGCGTATGCCGTGATGCCGAATCCTGCTTTGTTAAAGCTTTCTTCAAATGTGGCAAGCACCGTGTTCTTAATGTTGAACACATGAGCTGTGTCCCACGTGACGTTCGGGTTGCGGAATGTTTCTTCAAAAAAGTTAGTGGCGACTTTGCGTTCTTTGAAGCTTCGGTATGAGCCGTCGATTTGCAGGGCGTGGCTGATAGTGAATGCGGGTATGAAATCGCGTGCAATGGAGTCTGTGCCAGGCACCGCCCGCTCGCGATATGTGCCGAAATGATAGCCGTGGTTGTAAAAGGCTGACAGGTAGCGGAATGCAGAAAGAGCTTCACTTAATTTGGTGCCAATGTCCTGCGCTTTGACGTTTTTGTTTAGGCTTTCCTCTGTTTCTATTCCGCCGTTTTCGTGGCTTCGGATTGTGGTTAAGGACATTGATCCTCTGCAGTAATACCTTTCACCGTCGTAGCTTGCGAATAGGCTACCAGTGAAATCTTTGCTGGACTGATTTTGGTATTGACCGACAGGCGAGAGGTACTCAAGCGTAATGCCGAGGTTGACTCGTTTGTTGAGGTTGCCGGTGAATATGAAACTGACGTTGTCTTCTTTACGGTATGTTACGCCGCCGGTCTTGTATGTGATGTTGCTGTATGGCAGTCGAGTGTTATAGTATCGAACGTCTTGAGGCGTAATGAAAAATGGGCTGTAGTTGTCAGCGAAGAGGAAGTCGTTCTTACGCACGCGGTCGAAGTAAATTTTTGGTTGCACGGCGGAGAGCCATGTCGCGTTGTATGCGTTGGCAATTGAGTATTGGTCGATAGGATTTTTGAGGAAATAATTCAGATAGAGTGTATCGAAAACCACCGTGTCAACTTCTGCTGTAATGTCGCGTAATTGCCATGTTTTCACAATACGGGGTATGTTCGGCTTTATGCGAGCCGTAACAACTTGACATACAGACAACAAAGTCATCAAAACCCAAAAGTGACGAAATATGCGCATACTCATTGCAAAGTTACAATTTTTTTGGCAATAAACAAAATAGGTTGCTGTCTAAAAGTCGTATGCGGAATGTTGAGCTCAACTTGGCTCATATTGAGACAAATTGACATCACAATCAAGGTAAAAAGAAACACGTCAAGACCGCTTTACCTGAATGGTGTGCCTTGGCGTGTTTCTTGGGTGGAAATATGTGGAGCGTTTATCTTATTGTCGCTCCGAATTGTTTTTCGTACATGGCTTGGAGGCGTTGCATAATCTGGTCAATTTGCTTGTCTTCTAATGTGCGGTTGTCGTCGCGCAGTATGAAGCTGAGAGCGTATGACTTTTTGCCATTCGGCAGATTTTTGCCTTCATACACGTCAAACAAGTAAACTCGTTTGAGAAGCCGTTTTTCGGTGTTGAACGCAGCTTGCCTCATATCGGCAAACTGCACTGACTTATCTACAAGCAGGGCGAGGTCGCGTTTCACTTCGGGATATTTGCTGAGTTCGGCAGCCTCAAGTTTGTATTTTTTAGACTCTGCAACGAGTGCCTTCCATAGCAGGTCTGCATAGAACACGTCATTGTCAAGCCCAAATTCTTTGAGTATTTCGGTTCGTACGATGCCGATTGTTCCCAGTTCGTTTTTTGAAGGTGAGATTATGCGAAGTGCCTGTGAGTAGGTTTCGTTCTCCAATTCTTCGTAGCGGCAGCGGTCTGTGTTGATGCCAAGCCGGAGTAAAATGTTGTCAACGTATGCTTTGAGCTGGTAGAATGTGCTTTTCTCTTGCGGCATAACCCACGACTGCTCTGTTTTTGCGCCGGTGAGCCAAAGTGAGAGGTGATATTCCTCGTAATATGGCGAAAGTGCCGCACCTTCGCGTCGTTTTGCCTCATCGAAATGATAGCAGTTACCGAATTCATAGAATTTGAGGTTTTGGGCTTTGCGGTTGACGTTTCGCTCTATGCTTTCAAGGCCTCCGAATAGCATTGTCTGCCGCATAACTCCGAGGTCTGCGGATAGCGGGTTGAGTATGCGAACAGCGTTGGAGATGGGGTAGAGTTGGCTGTTCTCGTAGTAGGCGGTTCGGGTGAGAGAGTTATTTAGTATCTCGTTGAAGCCGCAGGCGCTGAGTTGGTTACTAATGAGTTCTTGTAGTCTGACTGGGTCCGGTTTGGGACTGAAACTGAGATTGCTGTGGAGACTTGAACTTAATTCGACGTTGTTGTAGCCGTAGATGCGTAGTATATCTTCAACGACGTCGCATTCTCGCTGCACGTCAACGCGGTATTGCGGTACGAGCAGATGGTAGTTTTCACCGTCAAAACTTTCGATTGTGATTTCAAGAGCTTTTAGTATTTGCTCTATTTTATCTTTGCCTATTTCCTTGCCAATGAGTTTATTGGCATTACTGAGCGAGAGTGTTACTTGAAATGGAGGGAAGTCTTGTGATTTCACGTCCATGATGTCGCTTTCCACTGTCCCTCCGCATATTGCGGTAATCAGTGTGGCCGCGCGTTTGAGTGCGAAAGGCTGGATGTTGGGGTCGGCGCCGCGCTCAAAGCGGAACGATGAGTCTGTCGAGAGTTGGTGGCGTCGTGCGGTGCGTCGTATCTGCGCGGGGTTGAAGTATGCACTCTCGAGGAATACGTCAGTCGTTTCGAGTGTAGTGCCCGAGTCCAATCCTCCGAAGACACCGGCTATGCACATGGGTTCTTCGGAGTTGCATATCATGAGGTCGTGCTCGTTAAGTTTGCGCTCAACGCCATCGAGTGTCACGAAGGGTTCATCCTTTACGGCATTTCGCACAACGATGGTGTCGCCTTTGATTTTCTTGGCATCAAATGCGTGCATGGGTTGCCCTGTTTCCATAAGCACGTAATTGGTTACGTCCACCACGGCGTTGATTGGGCGTTGACCGATGGTTAGTAGCGCGTTTTTGAGCCAGTCTGGCGATTCTTGGTTTTTGATGCCTCTTATTACGAGTCCGCTATATCTTGGGCATCCTTCTGTATTCTCAACGCGAATGCTGACAGAACTCTTGCCTTGTCCTGCAGCGAAGCCGTTGATGTCGGGTCGGCGCAGTGCTGTGGGAAGGTCGTGTGCTACGTAGTATGCGTATAGATCGCGTGCCACGCCGTAATGCGAAACGGCGTCCGCTCTGTTGGGCGTTATGTCAACTTCTATTACCCAATCGCTCTCAACGCCGTAGTAGTCGGAAGCGGCGGTTCCTACGGGTGTGTCGTTGGGTAAGACGATGATGCCGTCATGGCTGTTGCCCACACCGATTTCATCTTCTGCGCAGAGCATGCCGAAACTTTCCACTCCGCGTATTTTTGAACGTTTGATGGTGAAACTCTCATCGCCGTCATATAATACGGTTCCGAGTGTTGCTACGATAACTTTTTGCCCAGCTGCCACGTTGGGAGCCCCGCAGACGATTTGCAGCGGTTCTGGTCCGCCAATGTTGACGGTGGTTACGTGAAGGTGGTCAGAATTTTCGTGGACGGCACAAGTCAGAACTTCGCCTACGACAAGACCTTTGAGCCCTCCGCGAATCGTTTCGTGCTCTTCAACTGCTTCTACTTCAAGTCCGATACTGGTCAGCTGTTTGCCTACTTCAACTGCGTCGCCGTGCAGGTCAACGTATTGCTTTAGCCATTTGTATGAGATGTTCATGCTGCAATTATTATATGTTTTTTTTCTTAATGCAAAGTTACGATTAAATCGGCGAATGGCAAAATTTATTTTGCGGTTCGGTGATTTAGTCGTAACTTTGTGTCATGAAACTTAAGGAGATAGTGACAATGGGAGTGGGTCAGTTCGTGTACTGGCTTCTGTTTTTTGTTGCTTTCAAAGTCTTTTTCCTGCTGTTTAACCATTCGTCTTATTTTCCGCTTGGCGCATTGGAGTGTTGTGGCATAGTGCTTCATGGTCTTCGCATGGACTTGTCGGCGGCTGGTTATCTGACGATTTTTCCTGCTCTGTGCCTTGTTATTGCACCTTTCTGTCGTAAAGTGGCGTTCGGTGCGATAAAATGGTATTCTCTGCTAATGCTTCCGTTGCTGGTGCTGATGGGATGCGCTGATGCTGCAACTTTCAGTGAGTGGCAGACGCGCCTAAATGTTTCAATCATGACATTTTTCAGGGATCCGGTTGGTATGCTTCAGAGTTTGTCGACAGGTCAATGGTTGGCGGCCGTGATGGTCTATGTAGTGCTGTTATGGTGTGCTGTGCGTGGAGTGTTGGCTGTGATTTCGATGTTCGGGCGTGAGGCGGAGGACGAAAACCAAAGCCAAAGCGCAAAACGACGGGCTATGGTAAGTGTTGCACAGCTGCTGCTTGCAGTGACGCTGCTGTTGCCTATCAGAGGCACGGTGGGCAATGCTCCTATGAGTCCGTCAACCGTTAGTTTTTCGCGTCACCTGATTAGTAACTATGGTGCGTATAATTTCTTTTGGAATTTCGTGTTTACGGCTCTTAACCAAAGTGGCAACGACAATCCTTTGGCGAGCATGGCGGCACATGATGCGAAAGAGATTTTCGATGAGCATTTTTATGCGTCTTCTGACGTACAGATTCCGTTCATTCGCAAGCCGCGTAATGTGGTTCTTGTGATTCTTGAGTCGTTCTCGTCGCGGATGTGCGGATTTCTGACCTCGGGTGAAACAGATTATACTCCTTGTCTTTCAGAGATATGTCGTCAAGGTATTGCGTTTGACAGTTGCTATGCCACAGGGCATCGCTCTGATAAAGGCATCGCTGCTTTGCTTGGAGCTTATCCTGCGCTTGTCAATTATAGCTCGATAATGGAGGAGCCGGCTAAACTTGCGACATTAAGTTCATTGCCGCAACTGTTTGGTAAACAAGGCTACACGACGCATTTTGCCTATGGCGGGGACATAGACTTTTATAACACTAAGTTGTTTTTGCTTCAGGCAGGTGTGGAGCGCATCACAGAGCGTTCTGATTTTCCGCTTGTCGTGAGCCGTATGCAGAAATGGGGCGCGCCTGACGAATATCTGTATGGTCGATACATTGCAGAGCTTGATACATTACCGTCGCCTTTCTTCAGCGCATGCTATAACATCAGTTCTCATCCGCCCTTTGATGTTCCAGGCACTGCCTCGCCGTCAGACGGCAAACAGCGTGCGCTGAACGCTTTCGGATATGCCGACCGCTGTCTTGGACAAATGTTAGACAGCTTGCGTGCCAAGCCACTGTGGGACAGTACTCTCGTTGTTATCTGCTCTGACCACACAGCAAGCTTGCATGAGTTTGGCATTGCAATTGACGACCCCGAGAATTATCGTATTCCTCTTGTGTTGACAGGCGGAGTGGTAGATACTGCATTTGTGTGTCACAACGTATGCTCCCAGACCGATGTGCTTGCGACGCTTTGCGACATCTGTCATATAGAGGCTGGCGAAGCAGCGAAATTCTCAAAAAGCGTTTTTGACTCAAAACGGCAATATGCATTCTTTTTCCGTAACGAGTTATGGGGATACGTTTCGCCGGGCTACACGTTCGTCAATAACATCGAAACAGGCGAAAGGCGTTTCTGGTACGCAAATTGCACCCCTAACGACAGCATAGACCTGTGCTGCAACGCTTATGCCCAGCACGTGCTTGATGACTATCTTTCGCGGTAATGTGCGGTTCCGTTTTTCTTAACATTTGATTTGCCGAAATTGCCGGTACTCGTAATTGCTCAAATAAATTTGGCATTTCTCTTGTTTTTTCTTAACTTTGTAGCATGAAAATATCGTCATTCTTTTCATCCGCTTTTGTGGTGCTGTTCATGCTGTTTTCGGCTCACTTGTATGCCGAGCAGTCTACGGCTCCTGACAAACCTTTTGTTGTCGTGATAGACGCAGGACACGGCGGTCATGACCCCGGGGCAATGGGCGCAAGGGGACAGGAAAAGGATATTAACCTTGCAATATCACTTGAGTTGGGCAAGAAAATAGAAGCCACATGCCCTGACGTAAAGGTTTACTATACCCGCAAAACTGATGTTTTTGTTACGTTGCAGGGTAGGGCAGACTTCGTGAACAAACACAAGGCAGACCTATTTATTTGCGTCCACACTAATTCTGCGAAAAGCGCCTCGGCTCATGGCGTAGAGACGTTTACTCTCGGTTTGAACAAATCCCAGTCGAACCTCGATGTTGCAATGCGTGAGAACTCTGTGATGCTTCTTGAGAATGACTATAAGACGAAATACCAAGGGTTTAACCCAAACTCAGTAGAGTCTTACATCATGTTTGAGTTTATGCAAGACCAGTATGTTGACAAGAGCGTTCAGTTTGCGTCAATGGTTCAGCGCCAGTTTGTTGACAAGGCTAA
Organism: Paludibacteraceae bacterium; assembly: GCA_017454915.1. GTDB lineage: Bacteria > Bacteroidota > Bacteroidia > Bacteroidales > Paludibacteraceae > UBA3747. Next base: position 6,691 of record JAFTCC010000014.1, on the reverse strand, counting down.
ACGCAATGACAGAGGTGTGCGACAGGCTGCGTTTTGGGTTCTTCACAAGTCGGCTTGTCCGAGCGTCCTGATAGAAGTGGGTTTCATAACTAACGCTGAAGAGGAGAAGTTTCTGCTGAGCCAGTCGGGTCGGGAAACCATGGCGAATGCCATATACAACGCTTTTGTGGACTACAAGCGCAGCATACAGCGCAAGAGTGTAAAGGGGCAGGATGCCGGTGATAAAATTAAGGAACTAGATGAGACATCTCAAAATGATGAAGCCAAACATCAAGAAGCCAAACAACTAGGAGAAGAAGAGAATGTAACAACCACTTTGCAACAGACCGGCGACTCGGTTTCAACAACAAGTAGCGTGTCCCAAACAGTGGAAGCAGAAGTGGTGTATAAAATCCAATATAAATCATCGCCAACGCCAATAAAAAGCGGTTCGCCAGAACTGAAAGGTCTGCCAGCCACATATTTTAAGGAAAATGGTGTGTATAAGTACACCTACGGCGCAACGGACGACTGGAACGAAATTGTGCGCCTGAACAAAGAAGTCCGCGCAAAATTTGCCGATGCATTCACTATCGCATTCATCAAAGGCAAAAAAGTAACCGTGGCGGAGGCAAGGGAATACCAAAAAAAGAAATAACCTTCGGCACTATGTCCGACATTGGTTAAACACTGATAAAATACTATTTTAACATATTATGAAGCACTCTCGTGAAATCAAAATCGGCCTTGTGTCCGTAATCGCATTGTTTCTGCTCTATTATGGGCTTAACTTTCTGAAAGGCATTGACATATTCTCGCCAGTTAAGCACTATTACGGCACCTATGCCGATTTGGGTGGCCTTAACGAATCCGCTCCCGTGTTTATCAAGGGCTTTAAAGTAGGACAGGTTGACAAGGTCCAGTATGACTTCAGGAGTTCCACGCCGTTTGTTGTCGCCTTGTCTATCAACAAAGACATAGACTTGCCGCTTGGCTCGCGCATCGAATTGTTTGACGATGGTTTGCTTGGCGGTAAGGCAGTTCAGATAGTGCTGCCCGACAGCGCAGACTACAGCCGCATCCACTTGGGCAATGACACGCTTCCCACATCTGTGTCGCATGGGCTTGTGGCGAGTCTTCAGGAAGAACTTATGCCTAAAATATCTACCGCAATAGAGCATGTTGACACGCTTGTGGTATCCGCTAATAACCTGATAGCGAGTGACGACCTCAAGCAGTCGCTCGGAAACGTGAAAGTTATAACAGCCGAGCTCAAAGCCTCATCAATCAAACTTAAAAGCCTGATGAACAATGATGTGCCTGTTATAGTAGCTGACGTAAAAGGTACGATGGCAGACGTTCGGCTTTTTGCCGGGAAACTTAATGACCTTGACCTTGCTCTTACAATAAGCAAAGTGAACAGCACAATAGACAAGGTTAGCCATTTCGCCGACAAACTCAACTCTACAGATGGCACAGTTGGCATGCTGATGAATGACAAACAGTTGTATTTGAACATCAACCAGACAGTGGCTGATGCGGACAAACTTATCGTTGACTTGAAACAGAATCCGAAACGCTATGTCCACTTCTCTTTGTTCGGCAACAGCCGCGAGCGAAAGAAACAGGACAAGGCATCAGCGGCCGGCAATTAACCCATAATCCGACTTTAGAGCAAGCGGCTTAAGATTAGAAAGTGCGGCTAAAACGGCTTTGTTTGTTGATTATATACAGCAAATTCATAATTTAGTATTATGCAGGAAATAGCACCCAAAGAACCGAATATTGACGTTGCAAAACCCTTGTTGCACAAGAAGTGGCTATGGATTTCACTGGCAATAGTTGTGATTCTTGCTGTGCTTTCCACTTGGATAGGGCTACATGCTTATCGCTTTCTTGTCCGCAATGCTGTTACAGCCACAGGCGAGAGCCAACGGTTTTATATAGAGAAAAAAATATCATCTTCCGAACTAATCAGTCGTCTTGATACTGCGCTGAATATATCATCCGCGCGGATGATGCGAACGCACGCCCGTTTGATGGATGTGGACAGCATTCGCCCCGGATGTTTCACAATTCCAAATGTGGTTTCTGACCGAGAGTTGCTCAATATGTTTCGCGCGAATATGCAGACGCCTGTGCGGCTCACTTTCCGCTATGCTAAGACACTGCCAGCCCTTGCCGGCAAGATGTCCTCGCGTCTGCTTGCTGATTCAGCGTCTATAGCGTCGGCATTGTGTGACTCTGCACTTGCTGCCCATTATGGTTTTGAACCCCACACCGCCATAGCAATGTATCTGCCTGACACGTATGAGGTTTTGTGGACCATAACTCCCGCGCAACTTGTTGAGCGAATGGCAAAGGAGTATGAACGCTATTGGAACAGTTCTCGCCGTGCAGCCGCAGCAGAGCAAGGGCTTACGCCACTTGAGGTGTCGGTGCTTGCAAGCATAGTTTGCTCTGAAACGCATCATCAGCCAGAGATGGCGACGGTGGCAGGTTTGTATCTTAACCGATTGCGCAAGGGCATATTGTTGCAGTCAGACCCCACCGTACTTTTTGCGCTCAACCAACAAGGCATTAGACGAGTGCTTAACAATCACTTGCAGGTGGAGTCACCCTACAATACTTATAAATATAAAGGTTTGCCACCAGGTCCTATATGTATGCCGCAGAAAGAGGCAATAGAGGCGGTGCTCCATCCTGAACAGCACAACTATATTTTCATGTGCGCTAAAGAGACTTTTGACGGCACTCACAACTTTGCCGCAACCTTATCGCAGCATACTGCCAACGCCCGCAAGTACCACGCCGCACTTAATGCGAGAGGCATCAAGTAGGAGAGGGCATTGCCCACATAGATATAAAATCAGCCATACCCACGAGAGGGCATGGCTGATTTTTTGTGAGTGGAGATGTGTGCCTTATGGCACATATTCAATTTTAACTATTACTTTGCGTAATGAGGCTTTTTTGCCTCCGACTTCAAGCATACACTGGTGATAGTCGTTAGGGAAGAACATGAAGAACTGTTTTGGATTACTTTTGAAGAATTTTGGCTTTTGCCCATCCTTAAGTTCGTAGCGTCTGAAGTCCTTTTTCTTGTCGTATGGTGAAGCAGGCCATACCTGTTCGTGCTTGAACAGTCTCACGCCTTCTTTTCCTTTCACAGTCCACTGGAAGTCGATGTACTTGCGGTGGCTTTCGATTCTGCACTGCTGTTCGGGTCGTGTGTTGGCGACTTGTATGCGTGCGTATGTTTGTCCGCAAATGGGATATTTGCCTTCTGCAAGCGCATTCAGATCCTGTGTGGCAAGCCAATTGAACACGCTGTCCCACGTTGCTTTGTTTTTGGTGTATTGGTTCGCGAATTCCGCCCAGTCGGTGCTCTTGTGGGGCTTTGCCGCCGTAAATCCATTTTGCCATTCGCCCTTGCGGACTATCGCCTTGCCTTTTGAGGCATTGTATTGCGCCAATGATGAAAGCGCAAATATGGCTGTGAAAAACAATGTAAGATAGCGTTTCATAAGTTTGTTTACTTAACGATTAGTTTTACGCAAGTGTTGTTGTTAAATCGCACAAGGTACATTCCGGCAGCAGGCAGTTCGATGTCTGAGCCGGAGGCTATGTGCCGCCCCATGAGGTCAAACACGTTCATGTTGGCTTCGCTGGTCAGGTGCCGTTCTTGAATACGGTATTCGGGGGTTATGTATGAGTCTTCAAGTGCTGTTGTGGTGCTGAAGGCCTGTCCTTTTTTGTTGCCCCAGATGTATTCCGCAAGTTCAGGAAAGTCTATAAACGGGTTGCGGTTGTGCTGGTGCTTTGCCACAGCGTTGTTGCGCTCTCTTTCATGTTGCGTCACGGGGTCTTGTCTGTGCCATTTGAGAAGGAGGTTGACACCGTAATCAGTGAGGTCAGCCTTTTTGCCGCTGTATGTGAAAGTGCTGTTGCCTGCGCCAGATGTGAAGTCAATGTTGTTATAGCAAATAACCATATAGAAGTATGACCTCGCGAGGTTACCTTTGACTTTATCGATAGGTTCAAATACTGTTCCTGAATAACCGGAGAATGTTGATGAACCGAGTTTCCCGCGTCCGTTATTATTCGGATCCACTTTCTTATCTTTCTGCATTTGTGTAAATCCATTAGCGCATTCACCGAGAGCATAGGCACTGCGGTAGTTGTTCACCTTTCCGTCAGTGGGGTAGAGATGATATGCGTCGCTGTACTGCGGACCTTTTCCGCTGCCCCACCAGGATTTTGGTAGCGAGTGCTCGCGGTTGTAGCAATCGCAAACTTTCGAGTAATTGCCGCATTTTTTTGACGAGGATGAGAAGTTGCAGCCCTCGGAATAGATGTCGTAGTAATATCCGTTAGGGTCGGTGTCTGAATCGTCATAGACTTCCCAAAGACCATCGTAACCTACGTTAGTGTGTGAATTGATAAGCGAATGGAGTGCAGAAACAAGTCCGCTGCCAGATTTGCCGTCCAACTTGTTGCTGTAATAAGTGTCGGCGGACATGTAAGTTTGAGCCGAAACACATAGGGCCAAACTAATCAATGCCGTCAAAGAGAGTAGGGTTCTTTTCATGATTATGAATAAATTTTTTAGGGTTAATTTTTACAAACAACAAAGTTACACAAAAGATTTGACTTGGCAAACACGTGAGGTCAGGTTTGGCGAAAAACTGTTGAAAAAGGTGTAAACGACTTATATTTTAATAATGTGTTTTTGCCATATGAAATAAAAATCGTAACTTTGTGGAGAATCTGAAAAAAATCTAATAAGATCAATAACAATCAAACGCTAATCTAACAATGGCAAAAGAAAAAAAATTCCAGACTATGGATGGTAACGCCGCTGCTGCGCATATTGCGTATATGTTCACAGAGGTTGCTGCTATCTATCCTATCACTCCGTCATCGCCAATGGCGGAGAACGTTGACGAGTGGGCTGCCCAGGGCCGCAAGAACATGTTCGGCGAGACAGTGCTCGTTCAGGAGATGCAATCCGAAGCCGGTGCCGCTGGCGCAGTTCACGGCTCGCTTCAAGCTGGTGCTCTTACCACCACTTTCACAGCTTCGCAGGGGTTGCTCCTGATGATTCCTAACATGTACAAGATTGCCGGCGAATTGCTTCCGGCAGTCTTCCATGTTTCAGCCCGCACGTTGGCTTCACACGTACTGTGTATCTTTGGCGACCACCAAGACGTTATGGCATGCCGCCAGACAGGTTTTGCTATGCTCGCCGAGGGTTCTGTACAAGAAGTGATGGACCTCGCCGGTGTGGCTCACCTTGCTACCATCAAATCACGCGTGCCCTTCCTCAACTTCTTCGACGGCTTCCGCACCTCGCACGAGTATCAGAAAGTAGAGGTCGTTGATATGGAAGACCTCCGTCCGCTTGTTGATATGGAGGCTCTGCAGGCATTCCGCAACCGCGCTCTTTCGCCTATGCGTCCCGTGATGCGCGGTATGGCTGAAAACCCCGATGTGTTCTTCACTCACCGCGAGTCTTGCAACCCGTACTACAATGAGGTGGCAGACATCGTTTCTGACTACATGGACAAAATCTCGGAGATTACAGGCCGCAAATATCGTCCGTTCTCATACTACGGCGACCCGGAAGCCGAGAACATAATCATCTGCATGGGTTCGGCTTGCGAGGCTATCCGCGAAGTTATCGACTTTGAGGCTGCCAAAGGTAAGAAACTCGGTTTGATAAATGTTCATCTCTATCGTCCTTTCTCACTCAAGTACCTGAAAGAGGCTCTGCCCGCTTCTGTTAAACGTATCTGCGTTCTCGACCGCACTAAAGAGCCGGGCGCAAACGGCGAGCCTCTCTATCTTGATGTTAAAGACGCACTTGATGAACTCGGCTTACAGAATATCCTCGTTGTAGGAGGCCGCTATGGTCTTGGCTCAAACGACACCACTCCGGCACAGATGCTTGCAGTGTTTGAGAATCTCGCTCTGCCGCAGCCTAAGAACCACTTCACAGTTGGTATAGTTGACGATGTTACCTTCACCTCACTGCCAGTAGGCGAAGAAATTGCGATGGGTGGCAAGGGCATGTTCCAAGCTAAGTTCTACGGTCTCGGCGCCGACGGTACTGTGGGCGCTAACAAGAACTCTGTGAAGATTATCGGCGACACCACCGACAAATACTGCCAGGCATATTTCTCCTACGACTCGAAGAAGTCAGGCGGTTTCACATGCTCGCACCTGCGTTTCGGTGATGAGCCTATTCACTCCACTTACCTCGTTACCACACCTAACTTCGTGGCTTGTCATGTTCAGGCTTACCTGCACATGTACGACGTTACACGCGGTTTGCAGAAAGGTGGCACGTTCCTGCTGAACACCATCTACGAGGGTGAGGAACTTGTGAAGTTTATGCCTAACAAGGTGAAGAAATACTTTGCAGACAACGATATTAAGGTTTATTATATCAACGCTACCAAGATTGCGCAGGAGATTGGTCTGGGCAACCGCACTAACACTATTCTGCAATCGGCCTTCTTCCGCATCACAGGCGTTATTCCTGTAGAGAAAGCTGTAGAGGAGATGAAGCACTTCATCGTTAAGTCATACGGCAAGAAGGGTGAGGATGTTGTTAACAAGAACTACGCAGCTGTTGACCGTGGTGGAGAATACCATACTTTGGCTGTTGACCCTGCATGGGCTAACCTGCCAGACGATCCTAAGCCAG
>JAFTCC010000013.1 GCA_017454915.1 Paludibacteraceae bacterium | reverse complement strand
CGACAAAGCCGAAGTGGAAGCGTTGCTGAAGAAATTCCCGCTGTACCCGCACTTCAAGCGCATTGAGATGACCCTCGTAGAGCAATCATTCTGATGAAAGAGATCGTATTAGGCACATGGTCGTGGGGAGCCGGTGGTTTATATTTTGCTGCAAAATGTACAAAAAAACGCAAGGTAAACTTGTGTATGTCAAAAATTTTTCCGAACTTTGCAGCCAAGTTGCGCATGACGATGATGTTTTAGTTGTTTAACTTTGTTGATTAAGACACTACAAAGTTACTAAAAATCAGCGAATTGTGCAACTTTTTTTGTTAAAAAAATTAATCAAAGAACACTTTTTTAATTCCGCCAACAGGTATGGCATAATTTTTGTAGCCATTATTTTGTTATAAATCAACATGACAATGACAGAACTTGAAAAACTCCGTGCAGGATTAGAGTACTGCTACGATGACCCTGAAGTGGAGGCACTCAAAGAGCGTGCTATCGTGCGCTGCAAAGAATACAATGCCATTGACGATACTGACTATTCGGCACAGTATGACTATCTGAAATTCATGTTAGGCAGTTGTGGCGAGAAGGTGTGGATAGCCAAGACATTCAACTGCGATAACGGCAAGAATATCCATATCGGCAATAATTTCACCGGCAACTACAACCTCACTATTCTTGATATTCGTGAGGTCTATATTGGTGACAATGTGATGATTGGTCCTAATACGCTTATCACCACAGTAGGGCATCCGCTTACGCCTATGGCTCGCCGCCAACACATGGCAATAGCCAAACCTGTGCATATTGGTAACGATGTGTGGATAGGTGGCAATGTAACCATCTTACCGGGCATCACTATCGGCAACAATGTCATTATCGCCGCTGGTGCTGTTGTTACGAAAGACATAGCAGACAACACCCTCGTTGGTGGTGTTCCAGCAAGACCGATAAAATCAATTGAAAACGACATAGAACAATGAAAAAGAGCCTCTCCTTAATATTCTTGTTGGCAGTAGCCATTAGTGCCACTGCACAGCAAAAAGTGCTTGTCGCTTATTTCTCGTTCACCAACAACACCAAGGCGTACGCCGAGAAAATTGCCACCATGACAGGCGGCGACCTCTATGAGATTGTTCCACAAGTGGCATACGGCGATGAAAACAATAAGTACTACGATGAGTCCACGCGTGCCTATCAAGAGCAGCGAAACACCGGTGGTGAGCAACGCCCTGAAATTTTTGCGACTCTAACCAACGCTGAACAATACAACATCATCTTCCTCGGTAGCCCCATTTGGTACGGCAAATCGCCCCGAGTAATCCTCACTTTTCTTGACACTTATGGTTTTGCAGGTAAGACGGTTGTGCCTTTTGTAACTTCTGCATCTACGGGTATCAGTCAAGTAAACGAAGAACTGCCCTCCGCCTATCCCTGTATCCATTGGATTGAGGGCAAGAGGCTAAATGGCATGTCGGATTCCGACTTGCAGACATGGGTACAAGGCATTATGCAAACCACTACTGCTCTGCAAGATGTAAGTGCGGAAACACCAACAGCAAAAGGTGTTTACACATTGAGCGGCCTGCCACTCTCGTCTGCTGACAATCTACCAGCAGGTGTGTATCTTATTAACGGACAAAAACAGATAATCAAATGAAAAAGTTAATCATCGCAGCATTCGCTACTTTGGCACTAGTGGGCTGCACCAAACAAAGCAAAGAGAACATGAATCAGAATCCACAGCGCGCTACTGTACAAGAAGTTGCAGGGCGCAAGAATTTCGGTGGCTCACACGCAGTTATCACTCCGCTGCCCGCTATTATGATTGCCACCTACGATGAGAATCAGAATCCTGATGTGATGATGGCTGCATGGGGCGGACAATGCGGACCGAACCATATCTGCTTCAACCTCTCGCCACATAAAACGACAGACAACCTGCGTCTGAAAAAGGCATTTACGGTTAGTTTTGCTGATGAGCGCACCGTTGTTGAGAGCGATTACTTCGGTATCGTCAGTGCTAACAAAGTACCCGACAAAGTGGCTCGTGCAGGTTTCACCACCACACCTTCACCTAATGTGGATGCGCCTATTATCAACGAATATCCCCTCACTTTGGAGTGTGAGGTGATAGAGATTACCGAGACTTCTCTTGGCGAAACGCGTGTTGTCGGTGAGGTTATCAATATGTCCGCCGCCGATAGTATTCTGACAGACGGCAAGGTGGATTTACACAAACTAAAACCGATTATTTTCGATTCCTCTAATCTTAACTACATCAGTCTTGGCGAAGATGTAGGCAAGGCATGGGGTAGTGGCAAAGCATTGGTAGAGTAATCAACTGTTTATATTCAATCATTATAGCCGTCAGGTCAGAGGACACTGGCGGCTTTTATCGCTTTTCAGGTTACAATTCTTTGGAAAAGTGTGCGTTTGCTTTGCAAAATGAAAGATTTATTTGCTTATGTGCCAAAATTTTAGTAATTTTGCTGCGATTTTCACAAAGAGAATCACCATGTATGCGAAAAATTATGTTGTTGCTGCACCGCTGGCTCGGTATCGTGTTCGGGGTGTTTATTTCAATCATCTGCCTCACGGGGGCAATGATTGTTTTTCAAGATGAAATTAAGACTG
>JAFTCC010000012.1 GCA_017454915.1 Paludibacteraceae bacterium | reverse complement strand
TCTTTGAACGAGGGAATTATGCGGGCATAATGACCGAGCAAAAAGCAAAAAGATGCCAAAAAGAAAAAAAAAGACAATAATAGACTACTTTTTGTAAGCACTGACCCAAACTTGTCGGTCTAATGACCGATTTGGGTTTATGCCGGTCTATTTTAAGAATTCTTTGCTTCGGGCCAGTGCCTCACGTCCGGCATCGGTCATAAGCCCGCGTCGTTCGAGGTCGACACAGCGCTGTTTGTTAAGTTCCGTCCAATGGCTCCGACGTTGCCGTGGCGACAGCCTCTGCGCCAAACGCCCGTCAGGCAGACGCTTGAGCGTGGAGTCTATCCAACCGAAGCATAACGCCTCCTCCACTACCTCAAGATAAGGCAGACACACTCCCTGCGGCGGCTGCTTGCCCCTGTAAACGGCTACCCAGCAAAACCGCTCCGTGGACGCGTGCCGGTCAAGCCATGCCCGAAGTTGCAGACGGCTCTCAAATTCCAAAAGATTTGTTACTTCCATTACTTCAATAGACGTTAACAGGCATCATTTCTTCTGATGACATGCCTCGCCCACAAAGTTACAACATTTTTCTGTGTTTAACAGGCGTTGTGTCAACTTCACCTACAATGGTATGTCAACAATTAAATTTTATGGATTTTAATGCTAACAGATTTGCAATTATAGCAAATTTTGCGTAATTTTGCGCCGAATAAGGATTCTGATCAACAAACAACTCCTTAAATCAACGCCTGTACCACTTATTGAGATGGCGGCACATGATATTTATATTAACTACTAAAAAATATAGCCTATGACAACCCGCGCACTGTAAAGGCAGTGCAATACATACATACTTAAGCGTTTGCTTTATTTGAGGATTCGTTCAATCTACCACAATTTGAATATAGTGTTCCGAAAATAAATGCATGACGCTCACGTTAGACGTGAGTTTTCTGCATATATTGGACACTATGGGTGTGGTAGCCCGAACGAACCAATAGCAGTTAGCTCACTTTTTTTTTTGCAACATATTGCAACTCAATCTAATATTAACTAAATTTTCAAAAACATGAAAAAGGTAATTTTGGCAGCGATGGCCTTAATAATCGCGACAAGCGTATGCTTAGCTGATACTAATGCGCAAAAGGAAATCCGCAATGAGCGGCAGGAATTACGTAAAATGGCAAAAAATGAATTAAAAGCCAAAGTTGACAAAATCATAAAAAAAGAAGCTAAACGATTCGAGAAAGAAGGATGGGTGGTAAGCCCAGGGGCGCTACCATTAGAAAAGCAGTTGGAGCGCGCCTATCTGATGGAGTATGAGTATGATGCCGACATGTATCCCAAATACATCATGGCTGTGGCTCAGTCAATAGGAGAAAACTATGATGGCGCAAAGATGGCCGCAACAAGTTTAGCAATAACAAACCTTGCGGAACAAATACAAACTGAGGTTACTGCGCTAATTGAAAACACCGTAGCAAATAGTCAGATGGCGGCAGAAACAGCTGCTACAGTAACGGAAAGCGTGATGGCAAGTAAGAACCTTATTTCACAAAGTATCGGCCGTGTAATAACTGTTGTTGAGTGTTACCGAATTTTGCCGAACAAAAATCGAGAAGTTTTGGTGCGCATCGCTTACAATGGCGATATGGCTAAGAAAGCTGCAAAAGAGGCTATACGCACTGACTTAAAGCAAAAAGGAAATAAGCTCCATGAGCAATTAGATGATGTTTTGGGATTCTGATGAAAGATTATCTATTCATATTGCTTATGTTGTTGGGCAGTATGGCGATTCACGCTCAACGGACTGTTAACGCATGTGGCGAAATAGACTACGTAATGCCAGAAACGCAGACGCTTGTTGAAGCAAAACGTAATGCCATAATCCAAGCAAGATTGAAAGCCATCGCAAATGAATTCGGAACAGTAGTTTCGCAGACAAATACGACTGCCATGCACAATCGCGACGGAAAAACCAACAGCAGCTTTAATTCATATAGCGAAAATGAAGTCCGAGGGATATGGATTAGCGACACGAATGAACCCGAACTTACAATTAAATACCGCAATGAGATGACTGTTATACATGTCGAAGTCTGCGGTAATATACGTGAACAAAAACGGGAAACTGTTGAGGTCCAAATAAAGCCCCTTAACAAAGGCATAGAGAGCACGCTATTCAAAAACAATGATCGCTTCTCTATTTCATTCAAATCTGCAGCTAATGGATACGTGGCAATTTTTATTCGCGATGACGATAACGAGATTGTAAATGTTATGATGCCCTATGAGGATAGCGACGGCAATGCACGAGAGGTAAAAAGTAATAAAGAGTATTTGTTTCTTTGCACTAAAGACCCTGCATATCCTTACGATGAAGAAACTATACTTACCACATCAAAAACCATAGAAAATAACACTTTAATTATTGTATTTTCACAGAAAAAATTTCACATCTCATTGAGTAACAAAGGTGAGTTTGTCCCAGAGGTGGAAAACTCCAAATTCCAGAAATGGCTTCACGGCTTACGCGTGTATGACACTACCGCTCAAGTTGAAGAGACAGTATTAACAATCAAAAAATAAACTATTATGAAAAAATTAGTTTACAGTTTCCTAAAGACCACAAAAAAGAGATTTTCTGTTCTTTTAATTGCTCTTATGATAATAGGAGATATTTGCGCAGCCGAAGGGAAGGCTACTATTGTCATTTTACGTCCATATGATTTCGCAGCGGCAATGGGTGCCGTTTACGGAGGAAAAAAGTATTATGCTTTTGACCACTATATTGATTTCGATGGACAATACTTCGGTTCTGTGCCATCAATGACATATTACGAAGTTGAGGTTGAACAAGGTAACCATACACTTATAGGATTTGTTGGGCAACAAGGCCCTGATAAAGCAAGGGCTGAAGGACAAAAATATTCGTTAGCAATCAATGCGATAGCCAACATGACATATTATGCGTGCATTGATGAAAAAAAATGACATTATCTCTGATAGATGAAAAAAAATGGCAAAAAGAACTAAATAAGAATTTTCCTGTTAAATGGGTCGCAAAACTAACTTTGCAAGATGATGTTTTTTATGATGCGAACGGAAATCCAGTAAATGGAAATACACAGAATAATTTAGCAAATAACACACAAGTTCCATCTGCTCAAAAGAAAGCAAAACCGATTCAATCCGACGTGGACTCCAATATCCCTCAATCCAAAAAAGAATCTGAAAATACCTATGCACTAATCATTGCAAACGAGGACTATCAATTTGTTGACCCAGTAAATTTTGCTTCGCATGACGGTGAAGTATTCAAAGAATATTGCATCAAAACCTTGGGAATACCAGAAAAACAAATTCGTTATTGTGCTAACGCTTCTTATGGCGTTATTTCTGGCGGTGTAGATTGGTTGAGTTATGCACTTAACAATTTTGAGGGCAGCAAAGCCATTGTTTACTATTGTGGGCATGGTATTCCTGATGAGAAAACAGGGGATGCGTATATCGTACCTGTTGACGGCAAAGGAACAAATACTGCCACTTGCTACAGCCTCAATAAACTATATACCACTTTAGCTGCAACAAAAGCGACCAACATAACCTATTTCATGGACGCATGCTTCACCGGCGCAAACAAAGATGGAAGTATGCTTGTGGCTGCACGTGGTGTAGCGCGTGAAGCTAAAAAGGAAACATTGGAAGGAAACGCGGTTGTATTCTCGGCTTCAAGCGCTGACGAAACTGCCATGACTTATCCTGAAAAAGGTCACGGGTTGTTTACCTATTTTTTGCTCAAAAAAATGCAAGAGACTAATGGCGAGGTTTCGTATGAAGAACTCGCTGGTTACATCAACCAACATGTGAAAAAAGAAGCGTTCTTGATTAACGAAAAGCCTCAGACACCCGTAGTTGCCACCTCCAAAGCGGCGTCTGCTACATGGAAAAGCATGAAACTTAAATAAAAACTAAACTAAATAAAAAGAGGCTGCCTACAGATTATAGGCAGCCTCAACATTTTTTACGAGGCAAGTTGCTGCAAAACACCATTCCCGTTTTTTTGTGTCGCCCCTACGGGGCTAAAAAAATTGATGTTCCCGTTGTCCATGGGTTTCACCCACGGATAATTATGTGCCGCCCCTACGGGGCTGTTTACCACTGTACCCAGTGTCGCCCTACGGGGATGGAATTGATTTGATGTTTGCGTCTAAAACCGCGTTAGCGGTGACACAAGGTTAGCCGTGGGTGAGTGAGCGTCAGCGAACATAACCCACGGTACGCATCGCACATCACATTCAAGCCGCGTTAGCGGCGGCACACTATTCCCGTTTTTTTGTGCCGCCCCTACAGGGCTAAAAAAATTGATGTTCCCGTTGTACGTGGGTTTCACCCATGGCTAATTATGTGCCGCCCCTACGGGGCTGTTTACCACTGTACCCTGTGTCGCCCTACGGGTCTGGAATTGATTTGATGTTTGCGCCGAAAACCGCGTTAGCGGTGACACAAGGTTAGCCGTGGGTGAGTGAGCGTCAGCGAACATAACCCACGGTACGCATCGCACATCATTTTCAAGCCGCGTTAGCGGCGGCACACTATTCCCGTATAGTGAAAATGGGGCTATAAAAAACCTCCTGAGGCCCGTCGGCTTCAGGAGGTCTGTTTTTTATCGCAATGATAAATATAGCGGCTTATTTTTTGTAAGCCTCGTCCGCTACTGTGAGTTTTTTGCGGCCTTTAGCGCGTCTTGCAGCAAGCACTCTGCGACCGTTGGCTGTTGCCATACGCTCACGGAAACCATGCTTGTTCATGCGCTTGCGGTTGTGGGGTTGAAAAGTACGTTTCATATCTGCAGATTTTAGTTAAAAATTATCTTTTCCCGAATTTTTGCGCAAATCGGACTGCAAAGGTAATAGTTTTTTCCGTAACTGGCAAATATTCACGAGTTTTTTTGTAAATTTGCACAAAATTATGTGCTAAAGAATATGACACCTGTATCCGATTTGGGTGAATTTGGTTTAATTCGTCATCTTACGGAAAAGTTTCCGCTTCGCAATGCCTCGTCGCTGTATGGCGTGGGTGATGATGCTGCCGTGATAGACAATGGCGGTGAACGCACTCTTGTGACGACTGACATTCTGCTCGAGGGCATACATTTCAACCTTGAATACGTGCCGCTGCGTCACTTGGGCTACAAAGCGGCGGTAGTGAATTTTTCGGACATATACGCGATGAACGGCACCCCGCGGCAGATAGTGGTAAGCCTTGGCGTGTCAGGACGCTTCAGCGTGGAGATGCTCGACGAACTATATGACGGCATCCGCCTTGCGTGCGAAAACTATGGCGTTGACCTTGTCGGCGGCGACACTTCGTCTTCGCTGACGGGACTTACCATTTCGGTAACATGCATCGGTTCTGCGCCTAAAGACGATATCGTGATGCGCAATGGCGCTAAAAAAGGCGACCTCGTATGCGTGAGCGGCAACCTCGGCGCGGCATACCTTGGGCTACAGCTGCTGGAGCGCGAACGCATTGCGCTTAAAGACAACAGTCAGGCAAAACCGCAATTTGAAGGATATGAATACTTGCTGCAACGTCAGCTGAAGCCTGAGGCGCGCAAGGATATTATTGAGGAACTCCGCAAGGCAGGCATTCGACCAACGGCTATGATGGATATTTCGGACGGATTGTCATCAGAGATGATGCACATCTGCACACAGTCGGGCGTCGGATGCAGGATTTATGAGGACAAGTTGCCTATTGACTATCAGGCCGCGGCACTGGCTGAGGAGATGAACATGAACATTGTAACTTGTGCGCTTGACGGCGGCGAAGACTATGAACTGCTGTTCACCTGCGGCATAGGGGACTATGAGAAACTGCTGCCGCTTGACAAGATTTTCATTATCGGGCACATCACAGACGCCGAGGACGGCATAAACCTCATAACCCGCGAGGGAACTGCACTTGGCATCAAGGCGCAGGGGTGGAAAGCTTTCTGAAAAACAAATGCCGAACTGTTGTTAATGATTGGGCAAGATAACTTTGAACCAAAAAAATAAGGCAACTGCTTCGGGAACAAATTCATAAATAGAAAAACTCTTAAATTTTACAAAGATGCAAATTACAGATCAAAACATTTCCGGGCTGATAGCCGAGGGAACTCCATTGGTAATAGATTTTTGGGCTACATGGTGCGGTCCGTGCCGCATGCTTGCCCCTGTGGTAGAAGAACTTGAGAAAGAATATGAGGGCCGAGTAAAGATAGGCAGCTGCAATGTGGACGAAAACCAAGATGCCGCAGCAAAGCTCGGCATCCGCAGCATACCTACTCTGCTGTTCTTCAAGGACGGAAAACTTGTTGACCGCAGCGTGGGCGTGGTGCCCAAATCTGACTTGGCTCAAAAAATAGAGGCCCTGCTCTAACAAAGTTATTGTTTCTAAAAACAAACAGGAAAAGAACATGAAAAAAATTATTATTGCCGCGTTCGCGACTCTGCTTTTGATGTCATGCGACCGCACTGCAAAACCTGTACTAACGCAAGTGGAGTTCCGCGACTCAATCGTTCAGCCGCTCACCGACGGCTCACGGTTCTCAATGTCAACGATGTACGATATCTTTTATTTCCGGTCGGAGCAAAATCCGTCTTTGGCAGATAAAATCAACACTGCTCTGATAGACTCGTTGTTCGGCAGAGAACTTGGACACAAATACACCACAATCCCTGAAGCGTGTGATGAGTTCCGCAAATTGTTGTTCGACAATTATGTGGCTGACAATGCCGATGCCATTGACAGCGAAGACGAGGAGGAGTTTGACTTTATCCACAACTATGAGTACGAGACTGCCGGATACGTGGTTTATGAGTCGGCATCACGCATGAGTTACTGCATCGAGCAGTACACCTACCTTGGCGGAGCTCACGGCATCAACACCCGCCGATTCATCAATTTCTCACTGCCTACTGGCGACGTGCTTACGCAAGACAGCCTGCTTCAGGGCGACTACCGCGAGCCGCTGCACCTGCTGATGCTGAAGAGCATAATCGAGCAGGACAACGATGTGGCGCTGGTCAGGGAAGTGGAAGACAAGGGATATTTTGTCAGTGAAATATATCCGAACAATAATTTCTACCTCACCGACAGTTCGATGGTGTATGTCTTCAACCCCTATGAGATTGGTCCCTACGCTTTCGGCGATGTGGAAATAGAATTGCCGTTCCGCGAACTTGACGGTTACCTGCGCTAACGACTTTTAGGGTAAATGCAATTTCGTGATATCATAGGACATGATGACTTGAAACGCCGCCTGCGCCTCACGGTGCTTGAAAACCGTGTGGCTCATGCACAATTGTTTTACGGTGTTGAGGGCGTAGGCAAGATGCGGCTGGCCATTGCCTATGCACAGTATGTCTGCTGCGAGCACCGCACCCCTGACGACAGCTGCGGGACGTGCCCAAACTGTCTTCAGTTTCAGCGGCTTGAACACCCCGACCTGCATTTCGTGTTCCCTATCGTCAACAAGGGACAGTCGGGAAAATCGTCGGTGTGCGATGATTTTATGGCAGAATTCCGCGAGGCGCAACTGCAGCGGAAATATATAGGTTTAAGCGAATGGGGCGCAATGATTTCGCGAGAGCAGAAACATCTGACGATTTTGAGTGCGGAGGCTGCGCAAATAAACCACAAAATGTCGCTTAAATCCTATCAGGCTGACTACAAAACGCTGATAATATGGGCGCCGGAGCGAATGCAGACCGAGATGGCGAACAAGTTGCTCAAACTGATTGAGGAGCCGCCTGAGAAGACTTTGATTATTCTTGTCTCGGACGACCCCAAGTCAATACTTGGCACCATTCTCTCGCGCACGCAACCCGTGCATGTGGACACTCTCACAGAAGAACAGGTGGCGCAGTGCCTTGTGCAAAACGGCGTTAATATGACTGAGGACGAGCTGAGGCGCGTAGCACACTTGTCACGGGGTAGCGTACTTACCGCTTTGAGAATCATTGAGGCTGACGAGCAACGCAAACAGCGTTCCATCATCGAACAGCAAAACATGATGACGGACAACGCCAAAGACAAGCAGGCACTGCCACCGCTCACTGACCTTGACTACTTCGTACAACTAATGAGGCAGGCGTGGCTCGTGGGCAACAAAAAGAACTACGATGCGCTACGACAACTGAAAACGTGGTCTGAAGACATTGCAAAAAACATGAGCCGAGACCAGCAAATTAACCTGCTGACCTACTTTGAGAACCTCATTCGTGAGAATTACGTGTATAACGTTCGCCAACCGCAAATTAACTACATGGATAAGCCCGAGGAAGATTTTGCGAAAAACTTCGCGCGATTCATACACGCAGGCAACATTGAACAAATAAACAACGAACTGGATCTTGCCATTAGGCACATTGCGCAAAACGTCAACTCAAGCATGGTGCTTTTTGACCTTGCGCTACATTTCATCTTATTTCTTAAAGCTAAAGAAAGTTAAAACGAAAATATGGATTTTACATTAGATAGTGACGGATGCCAGATGACGAGCCGCGGGTGTTGCCGTACGACAGCACTCAAACTCAGTGTTTTCGACTGGCTTAACGACCTGCCAGAAACTTTGTCAGAAAGCGATTTGGTTGAAGTGCAGTTTAAGAATACACGCAAAGGCTACTACCTCAATGCCGACCATCTGCCGCTCGTGAAGGGAGATATCGTCGCTGTAGAGGCATCGCCGGGGCATGACATCGGAGAGGTTACGCTGACGGGAAGGCTGGTCGTGTTGCAGATTCTGAAAAACAGAATCGACTTGTCAAGGTACGAAGTGAGGAAAATCTACCGTATCGCGCGAGAAGCGGACATTGAGCACGCAAATGAGGCGCACGCAAAAGAACAAGACACGATGATAAGCGCGCGAAAAATAGCCAAAGACCTGCAACTCGACATGAAAATCGGCGACGTGGAATATCAGGGCGACGGCTCAAAGGCTATTTTCTACTACATAGCAGACGAACGCGTTGACTTCAGGCAGCTGATTAAGGTTTTTGCCGAAACGTTCCGCATACGTATTGAGATGAAACAAATTGGCGCACGACAGGAAGCGGGACGAATTGGCGGCACTGGACCTTGCGGACGTGAATTGTGCTGCACAACATGGCTCACAAACTTCACATCGGTGGCCACAACAGCGGCAAGGGTGCAAGACTTGAGCCTCAACCCGCAAAAACTTGCCGGACAATGCGCAAAACTCAAGTGCTGCCTCAACTTTGAGCTTGATTGCTATCAGGACGCACTACGCAAATTCCCCGACAAAAACATAACACTGGAAACCCAAGACGGAACATGGTACCACTTCAAAGCTAACCCGCTGGCAGACGAAGTGACGTACTCGTCTGACCCGAAAATTCCAGCCAACCTCGTCGTTATCAGTTCACACCAAGCCAACGACATCATCGAGCAAAACAAAAAAGGCATAAAGCCTGCCTCACTGGGAGGCAAAGCTACATCAGTCGATACTGTCAAAACATTCGACTATGAGAACGTGGTGGGACAAGACGACCTGACACGCTTCGACAGGCCGGGCAGACAAAAAAGCAGAGGCAACAACGCTAAAGGACGCCGCGAAAACCGTCCGCAACGGAACAATGGCAACAAACGCAATGATGAATAAAAGTAAACAGATAACACTCACGGCGATTTGCCTGCTGTTGGCATCACTGCTGTCCGGCTGCTACGACAAGCCGGCATATTCAAACTACGCCGCTGTACAGCCTATGGGATGGAGCGCTGACAGCACCATAAACTTCACTCTCAACATCAACGACACGATGCCGGCATACCGTATGCTGCTCCAAGTAAGGCATGACGACAACTACCCGTATCAAAACATGTGGGTCTTTGTGGACGTTACCGACCCCTCAAGACACACGAAAACAGACACTATAGAGTTTTTCCTTGCGGACCAGAGAGGAAAATGGCTCGGAGGCGGTGCGGGAAGCATAAAACTCATGCCGGTCATCATTAGCGATGACAGAAAATTCTGTCATGCGGGAGAATACCACATCAGCGTAAGACACGGTATGAGAGTGGACAAACTCAAGGGAATACATGATATCGGAATAGAACTCTATGTCAAAAAATAAATTGGCTAAATTTGCCGAAATGGCGACTTTCAGCAATGTGATTGAAAGTCCGGCTAAAGGCGCAGACCTGTTTACAACCGATGCCAACATCAAGGGCAATTGGCACAAGCAGGTCTTTCATAACATTAATCCCATCGTGGTGGAGTTGGGATGTGGACGCGGAGAATACTCTGTGGGACTGGCACGCAAAAAACATGACACCAATTTCATAGGCGTTGACATCAAGGGCGCACGAATGTACCACGGAGCCAAAAAGGCTTTGGAAGAAGGACTCGGCAATGTCGTCTTCCTACGCACTAACATCGAGTTCATCGAACGTTTTTTCGCTGCCGACGAGGTCAGCGAAATATGGCTTACCTTTTGTGACCCACAGATGAAGAAAGCGACAAAACGCCTGACTTCATCGTTCTTTTTGCAACGCTACCGCAGTATCATGAAAGATGGCGGAATAGTGCATCTGAAGACAGACTCCCCGTTTTTGTTCACCTACACTGACGAACTTGTGCGCCTCAACGCCCTGCCTGTAATACAACGCACACAAGACCTCTATGCAGACAAAAACTTAGAGTTGCCGGAGTCATTAAGAACAATACAGACTTATTACGAGCAGCAATGGCTGTCGCGCGGAAAAACAATCAAGTACATTGCTTTCGAGTTGCCACATGCCGGTAACCTGCTGGAGCCTGACATTGAAATCGAGAAAGACGACTACAGGTCTGTAGGAGCACGATCTGGCGCGAAAAGTAAATCGTAAATGTAAATAGCTAATCGTAAAATAGTAAATTTTCTAATAGTAAATAAATCGTGTATCCACAACAGATTATAGATGCTTTACGCCACGTGCGCTACCCTGGTACTGGCAAGGACATCGTTGAGAGCGGAATGCTCGAGGACGACATTCGCATATCGGGTCTTAAAGTGAGTTTCTCCTTGATTTTTGACAAACCTAATGACCCGTTTGTCAAGTCAGTGGTCCGCAGCGCCGAACAAGCCGTGCTGACATATGCCGATGAAAACGCGCAAATCCGCGGCAACGTCGCTGTCAAATACCGTAAACAGTCTGCCCCTGCGGATGATACTCTGCAGTATCTTCGCGCGAAAAAAATCATTGCCGTGAGCAGCGGCAAGGGCGGCGTTGGCAAATCAACAGTGGCGAGCAATCTGGCGGTGGCGTTGGCTCAAATGGGATTCCGCGTCGGACTGCTCGACGCAGACATTCACGGCCCGAGCCAGCCCAAGATGCTTGGTGTGGAAGGAGCAAGGCCTGTGGCTGTGGAAGTGGATGGACGAGACTTGATACAACCCATAGAAAACTACGGCGTTAAAATGCTCTCAATCGGTTTCTTTGTGGGGGGCGATCAAGCCATAGTATGGCGAGGCGCTATGGCTTCTAACGGCATCAAACAGCTGCTCACCGAGGCTAATTGGGGAGAACTCGACTACTTCCTGCTCGACATGCCACCAGGGACATCAGACATACACCTGACAGTGGTGCAGACGCTGCCGCTGACGGGGGCAGTGATTGTTACTACCCCACAACCTGTGGCGCTCGAAGACGCACGAAAAGGCGTGGACATGTTCCGCAATCCCAAGGTCAACGTGCCTGTGCTGGGCATTGTGGAAAACATGTCATGGTTTACGCCTGCCGAACTGCCCGACAACCGCTACTATATCTTTGGCGACGGAGGCGGCAAGCGCCTTGCCGAAGAACTTAACGTTCCTCTGCTGGGACAAATTCCTCTCGTGCAGAGCGTGCGCGAAGGAGGTGACAGCGGTATGCCTGTGGCTTTGCAGCAAGGACACCCCGCGGCAAAATTCTACTACGACATCGCATCACAACTATAGCCTATGGCATTTGACACATCGTTAGGCACTCAACCCATCGGCAAACTGCTGAGGCAGTACGCATTGCCGTCTATTGTTGCCATGACAGCGTCGTCCGTGTACAACACAATGGACAGCGTGTTCATCGGCCAAGGGGTAGGTGCGCTTGCCATTGCCGGGCTGTCGGTTACTTTTCCGCTGATGAACCTTGCCGCGGCATTCGGATCACTCGTAGGAGTGGGATCCGGAACGCTTGTGTCTGTCAAACTGGGACAGAAAGACTATGGAACAGTGCAAAAGGTGATTGGAAACACTATTTTGCTCAATGTTACTATAGGACTGATATTCACTGTACTTACACTCACTTTCCTTGACAATATACTCATGTTTTTTGGTGCTACAGAACAGACACTACCCTATGCACGTGAGTATATGCAGATAATACTTGGAGGAAACATTGTCACTCACCTTTATTTAGGGCTTAACAGCGTTCTTCGCTCGGCAGGACACCCGCGCGAATCAATGACAGCAACGCTCAACACTGTGGTTATCAATCTCATACTCGACCCTCTCTTCATTTTCGGATTTCATTGGGGAATACGTGGAGCCGCAATAGCCACAGTTATAGCGCAACTCGCCTCACTGCTCTGGCAAATGAGATTCTTCACATCAAGGGAAACCATATTGCGGCTGCACTTCGACAAACTGCGGTTCGACAAAAAAATCGTACGCAACATCATTGCAATCGGAATGAGCCCGTTTTTGATGAACATTGCCTCATGCGTTATTGTGATACTCATCAACCGCAACTTGCTCCAATATGGCGGAGATATGGCTGTCGGCGCTTTTGGCATCGTCAACCGTATGACGTTCTTCTTCTGCATGGGTGTCATGGGATTAAACCAAGGCATGCAGCCCATTGCAGGCTACAACTACGGAGCACAGCAATACGACCGAGTGCTGAAAGTGCTTAAGATAACCGCTATTGCAGCAACTGCGGTTTCCACAATCGCTTTTCTTGCCGGCGAATTTGCGCCTTACTATATCGCACGGGCATTCACGGCTGACCCTGATTTGATTGACATTTCAATTGTCGGGCTCAGAATCAATTTCCTCGTGTTCCCTTGTGTAGGATTCCAAATGGTGGCAGGAAACTTCTTCCAGAGCATCGGCATGGCCAAAAAAGCTATTTTCCTTTCACTCACAAGGCAAGTGATCTATCTCATCCCAATGCTAATCGTTTTCCCGCATATCTGGGGGCTTAATGGCGTGTGGTACTCGCTGCCAGCATCTGATTTGCTCGCATTTATCACGTGTACAACACTTTTGATTTGGCAAGTCAAGCAGTTCAAAAAATCTCCTCAAAACATTAAAAATGATTTGTAAGGGATACCGGTCTATATAACAAATCAAAAAAGTCTAACTAAATTGGCTTTCGACATTCAACTAACGACCTTCGACTAATTTTAATATCGCTATGATAATCACAGTAGGCAGACAATACGCCGCTGGAGGCAGGGACATCGCAAAGCGCCTCGGCGAAGCTTTCAACCTTGTGGTTTACGACAGTAAGCTACTTTCAGCAGCGGCTGCGGAGAGCGGAATAAGTGCCGAACACTTTAGCAAGGCTGACGAACAAACTCACTATGCCAGGGCCACAAAATGGCTTTCAAGCCATGTGCCTCTTTTTTTCGGAGCATACGGAGCCAACCAAGGGCTGACTAACCAAACGCTGTTCCAACTGCAGTCAGATGCCATCAGGCAAATAGCCGAACAAGGCGACTGCATTTTCATCGGACGGTGCGCCGACTATATCCTTAGAGAACGGACGGACATGGTTTCTGTCTTCATCACGGCCGATGAAGAGGAACGCATTGAACATATTATGTGCTCCGAAAACGTCAATCGGGACAAGGCGCTGAAAATCATACGGGCAATGGACCGACAGAGAGCCGACTACTATAATTTCTATACAGAAAAAACGTGGGGCGAAGCAAAAAGTTATGACCTATGCATCAACTGCACGCGCCTCGGACATGACAAAACTGCCGATTTCATCGTAGATTTCATCAAAAAACGGTTCAAAGAATAACTCCTACACCATGCCTCTGACAATTGCATACGACGCCAAACGCGCATTTCACAACTCGCGCGGATTGGGCAACTACAGCCGAGATGTCATACGCTTGATGGCGAAATATTATCCAGATGCACAGATTGTGCTTGCCGGTGATCCAAAAGGCTCAATCATGCAAGTGCCGCAGAATGCAAAGATTGTAAAGCCTAATGCCTTGTGGAGAATAGCTAAAAGCCTATGGAGAAGTCTGGGGGGCATGGTGACGCAACTGAAGCAGGCAAAAGCCGACATATATCACGGACTGAGTCAGGAACTGCCGCCGGGCATATTCAAAACCGGAATCAAAACTGTGGTTACATTCCATGACGCGCTATTCGTGCGTTATCCGCAAAACTACCCGTGGCTCTACAGACATGTGTTTACCATAAAAAACAAATATGCCCTGCGCAAAGCCGACCATATTATTGCAATCACAGAACAAAGCAAGCGTGACGCCATAGAGTTTTTCGGTGCGGACCCGCAAAAAATAACAGTGGTCTATCAGGGTTGTAACAACCAGTTCCGAAAACCCGAAAACAGGGAAAAAGACGATGAAATCAGAAAAAAATACGGGTTACCCAACCGCTATTTACTGCAAGTGGGAGCCATAGAACCCAATAAGAACCTTCAGACTATACTTCACGCATTTGCCTATTTGCTCAACGAGCTTAAAGAAGACGCTTTATGCGATTTGAAACTCGTGGCAGTAGGGCGAAAGTCTAAATACGCGCTTACAATGTCTAATTTGGCGCAGCAGCTGGGCATAGAAGACAGGCTCGTATTCTGCCATGAGGTGGATTTTATAGACCTGCCCGCATTTTATCGCGGCTCCGAAATGTTTTTGTTTCCATCATTTTTCGAAGGATTTGGTATTCCAATTATTGAGGCTCAATGTTGCGGAACGCCGGTCATTACAAGCAAAGGAGGGTGCTTTGGCGAAACTGCCGGCGAAGGCGCATTATTTGTTGAGCCTGACAACCCGCAAAAGATGGCGGAGGCTATCGGTAGCGTATTGAAAAACCGTGATTTACGTGATAACTTAATAAAAAAAGGAAAAGACAATACATTAAGGTTCACCGATGACATTGTGGCACGTAACATTATGGCCGTATATAAAAAATTGTTGTAAACAAATAATTAAACCCAAATCGGTCATTAGAATTATTAGGATTTTTTGCTTTATTTTTGAGCGGATTTTTGTCTTTGAACGAGGGAGTTATGCGGGCATAATGACCGAGCAAAAAGCAAAAAGATGCCAAAAAGAAACAAAAAAGACAAT
>JAFTCC010000011.1 GCA_017454915.1 Paludibacteraceae bacterium | reverse complement strand
TCTTTGAACGAGGGAATTATGCGGGCATAATGACCGAGCAAAAAGCAAAAAGATGCCAAAAAGAAAAAAAAAGACAATAATAGACTACTTTTTGTAAGCACTGACCCAAACTTGTCGGTCTAATGACCGATTTGGGTTTATTATTTTCTTTTTGCGGTGCTTTATTTGTCGCTTTATGTGCTATTCGCGTTTTTTTTAGAATGGATAGTTGATGGCGAAATGGAACGCCATGTCGTCTTTCCATGTGGGACGGCGGCGCCATTGTTTTCCGTCGGTTTGTGCAGGGTCGTGCAGTTTGACACCGAAGTCAACGCGGAACACGAAGTATTCGAAATCGAGCCTCAGGCCTGCGCCGTATGCAAGTGCGATTTGCTTGTAGAAGCTGTCCCACTTGAATGCTCCGCCAGGCTGCATGTTATATTCTTTGATTGTCCAGATATTGCCAGCGTCAACGAACAGCGCGCCGTGTATTTTCCAGAATAGTTTTGCGCGGTATTCAATGTTGAGCATGAGGTTGATGTCTCCCGTTTGGTTGTTGACATCGATTCTTCCTCCCGCACTTTTGTATGTTCCGGGTCCGAGCGTTCTTGCCGCCCATCCCCTGATGCCCGTTGCACCTCCGCCGTAGTACCGTTTCTCGAACGGCAGCGATGACGCGTTGCCGTATGGCACTCCGACGCCGATTTGCGCGTGGTAAACGAGCCTGTGGTTTTTGTTGAAAATCTGATAGAAAGTGTATTCGAAGTCAGCTTTGACGTATTGCGCAAATCGAATTCCGCCCACAAGGTATGCTCCGTCGTCGTCGGTCTTCGCGCTTGCTGCGGCGCATATTCCCTGAAGCAGGTTTCCGGCAGTTTCTATGCTGTATCTGAACACGCTGTAATTTCGCAACGGTTGGTATTGTCTGAATGTGGAGTAGCTGCCAGAATATCCTATGCGCATGATGAAGTGGTCTTCGTATGAGTATCGCAGGATAGAAGTGCTCTTGAGGAAGTGTTCTCGGAAGCTGTCGGAAATCCAAGGCAGATAGACGTAGCTGAACTCAACGAGGTCAAGCGCATGGTAGTATTTGGTTCGTCGCCCTTGCCAGCGGTATTGTATTCCGGCTCCGGCAATGGTTCGATTAAACTCTCCTGGCCGCAGTTGGTAGCTGTAGTCAAATTTGATAGCAGTGCTGGACACCATGCGCTGTTTTTTCTCGGCTTTGAGGAACGGCACGAGTGCTGTAGGGAACTTGAGCGAAATGTTGCCCCCGACTTCAAACGCGTTGCTGCCACGTTGTCTCCACTCGTATGCCACTTTTGCGTTTACGGAAAGTTCTTCGGCTCCGCGGAATATATTGCGGTGTGTGTATCCGGCGCCTCCTTCGATACCCCAGTCTCCGGCAGAGTAAGTGCCTTCTGCCTCGACTTGGAATGCCATCTTTTTATTAGGCGTGAGCACGATGTAGCATTTGAGTTCGCCGGGTCCTGCCTCGCGGAATGTGATGTTAGAGTACCGTACAGGACCGAGGCTGTTGAGCAATTCGTATGTGCGTTCGACTTTTCGTTCGTCGTAAAGGTCTCCGGGTCTTATTGCGCAGTTGTCAATCAGCACTTTAGGCCGTAGCAGCAGTCGTTCGCTGTATGAAACGACATATCCTCCGTCGCTGATGGTGTCGCGTATGATGGTGTCGGGCGGTGTGGTGCGCGAGGGGTCATACTCGGTGTAAAACAGGACTTGCTTAATGGTATATGTGGTGAAAATGCGGTCTTTGAGTGTGTCGTCGGCTTGCAGTATTGCGTCGCGCAGTTGCATAGTTACGTCAACTTGGTGGCTGTTGAACGCCGAGTCGGCGGAGTAACTCAAAAAGTCTTTTTCAAAATTGAAGTATCCCAATCGCCTCATTCTGTTGGCAATTAGTGTACGTTCGTTGTCAAGGGCCTTGATACTGAAATTCTCGCCGGTTTTGATGTTTGTATGCCGGTGTCCCGTAGCTTCGTTGCGCAGGATAGGGTGATCAATGTCAACGTTGTATTGGCGTATGAGATATGGTCTGCCGCTTGAGATGTGATATGTGACGTTGACTCTTTTTTTTCGGTGATAGTCTTCTTCGTATGTCACGCTTGCCTCATAGTAGCCTTGGTTGTTGAGTGCGCGTGTCATTTGTCGGCAAGACTCTATGGTCAATGTGGAGTCGTATATTTCAGGCGCGTCACCCATCTTGCGCAACAGGCGGTTGATGCGCTTGGTGGTGTCCGGTCCTGATAGGCTGTAAACATTGACTTGTAGTTTCCACGCCCCAAAAACTCCAGAGTTAGGCGTTTGTCGCAGGTAACTCTTTAGGCTGTCGGCGTGCACGCGCTTGTCGTCGCTGACGATTTTGACCTTATTGAGCAAGTATCTGCCATCGGGGACGTACTTAGTCACGCTGCATGACGCAAGTGTGGCCATGAGCGTGACAAAAAGGATAATATGTGAGAAAATGCGGAAGCGCAAGACAATAATGGCAACCTAAAAATCAAGAATGTCATGTCCTCGTTCACTCCGCAGCCTTGGTCAGTGGCAAATCAATTATAGCCTTTGATGATGCCGCGTGAGGCATTGCGTATGAATCTCAGGATTTCTTCCCTTTCGGGTGTTTCTTCAAAGTTAGCTGTTATTTCTTCGAGTGCTTGTGTGGTGTTCTTGTCGCCTTGGAAGATAACCCGGTAGATGTCTTGTATGTTGTGGATTTGGTCTGCGTTGAATCCTCTTCTGCGCAGCCCTACAAGATTGATGCCGGCATAACTTACTGGTTCGCGCCCAGCCATGCAATATGGCGGTAGGTCTTTAACGAGCCGGCTGCCTCCCTGTAGCATGGCGTAAGCTCCGAAGTGTACGAACTGGTGCACGAGCGACCCTCCGCCAATGACAGCGCAGTCATCAACAATCACTTCTCCGGCCAGTTGTGTGGCGTTTGACATGATGATGTTGTTGCCCAGCGTGCAGTCGTGTGCCACATGGCAATAAGCCATGATGAGGTTGTTGTTTCCAATGATTGTTTTGAGTTTTGAGGCTGTGGCGCGGTGAACAGTGACACACTCGCGCAGCACATTGTTGTCGCCAATTTCGACAGTGGTATATTCGCCTTTGAATTTGAGGTCTTGCGGAACTGCCGCAATGCTGGCATAGGGGAAAATATGGCAGTTTTTGCCTATGCGCGCACCGTCGAATATGCTTACGCTGTTTTCAATCACTGTGCCGTCGCCGATAATCACGTCGTCATGAACTACGGTGAACGCGCCTATTGTTACGTTGTCGCCGATTTGAGCTTTTGGGCTAACCACGGCAAGGGGAGAAATGTTAGACATTATAATTTAATTTAGTGTTTTTGCGTTTTACATTCTGAGTTGGTAAGCGTAGTGCTTGCGTACGTGCTTGTTGAGCACAGAGTGGTTGAGCATGTCAGACGCGTCAGCAAGGTCGCGCACTTGCCCGTCGTTCATCAGTATTCGGATTCCTCCGTCGTCCGCGTTGTAAGTGTCAGTGCTGACGGTGCGCACACCATGGAAGTATTGTGCCTCTTCGGGGCTTATGCCAAATGACTTAACGTATTGTGCTGTAAGGCTTTCTCCGTCAGGCATATCGTCTCCGTCGTTTAGCACTGTGACCTTGAAGAACCGCCTGTTGAGCAGGTCTTGGCAGAGTTTACTGAGAACAAAGTCTTTGCTATACTGCCATGTCTTCACCGCCGCTATCACATCGTGGTCGTCCATAGCGGTATAAGCGTCGAGCACATCGCGGTTTGTGCGGAAGTCGTCACCTGTGATGTCGTTTTCCATGAAAAAACTGAGCGGCGGCAAGCATAGCAGACCTTCGCCGTTTTGTGAAAGTTGGCGCGCCCGCTTGAGAATGAGTGTCAACATCTGCTCGGCAATGACCGATGTCTTGTGCAGGTACACCTGCCAGTACATGAGCCTGCGTGCGAGCAGGAATTTTTCGACAGAGTAGATGCCTTTGGCTTCCACCACGAGGTTGTCGTCCACCACGTTGAGCATATTGATGATGCGCGCCGAAGCTACCATGCCTTCGCTCACTCCGCAGAAGAAGCTGTCGCGCGACAGGTAGTCGAGGCGGTCCACGTCAAGTTGGCTGCTGACCAGTTGGTGGAGGAAGTGCGGCTGCTCATGGTCGGTGAAGACTTCTATTGCATCGCTTATTTTTCCGCCGAGGTCTTCGTTGATGCGTTGCATGATGAGCAGTGAGATTTCCTCGTGTGTGATTCCGCTGACAATAGTGTGCTCAAGCACGTGCGAGAAAGGTCCGTGTCCAGTGTCGTGTAGCAATATGGCAAGCCGTGCGGCTTCACTTTGAGCCGTGCTGATGTCCACACCTTGTTGTCGCAGTTGTGCTATAGCCTCTGACATGAGGTGCATGGCACCAATGCTGTGAAGAAAGCGGGTGTGCATGGCTCCGGGATAGACGGTGTTGCTCAGTCCCATTTGTCGTATGCGTGTCAGACGCTGAACGTCAGGGTGTCCCAACACGTCAAGGATGTGGCGTGGTATGCTGATGAACCCGAAGACGGGGTCGTTGATTATCTTGCGTTTGGTTGGCATCAGGATATTTGACTATTTACTATTTACAATTTAAGTAGGTAGAATGTTGAGAGTGTGTGTTATTGCTTTGTGATGCATTCTCTCCAGCGCATCAGATACTCGAAGAACTCGTCACGGTTGGTTACTGCCGTGCCGCGCTCTTTCATAGAGTAGCATGTGATGTAGTAGCGCATTACTTCTCCTTTTGTGTAGTGGAGCAGGAGCAGGTTGTTGACTTTGTCCTCCACGTTTTTCACTACGTATTTTTGTGGCACGTACACTCCCAGCCCCACGGTTTCTTTGGCATATTTTACCGTGTCGTTGACAGGCCAGTCCGTGCCCCAGCATCCTACGATATTGGTTCCTTTATATAGCCCTTCAATGCCGTTGTTGACTTTCTGCACTCCAGTAACGATATTGTCGATGTCAGTGTTAGCCCTCACTTCTACGATGCAGTCGCGGTGTCCGGCATATAAGATGTACCGGAAAGTGATATCCGTATCTATGCCGTCGTGCTTCCATCCGAGCAGTTCAAGTTCGCATACGGTTCTCACCGGTCCTGCGGCTATTATTCTCTGTGTGCGGCGGCTGAAGTCGGTGTAGTGCACAGCTTTCTTGCCGTTCCATGGCTTTAGAGTGCCCAGCCCCACGCTGCCGCTCACGCGGAGAATGTCGTCGCCATAGTCTTGTGCCAGTTGTTCGTCGGTGGGATACCATAGGCTCTCCTCCAGCTCAAGGCGAGGGATTTTTTTTCCATACATGTCAACGGTCTGTTTGTTGTCGAAATAGAGGCGGTAAGCCATAATTTCAGACTCAAACGCCACGCCGTGGTGGTGCATTCGGTTATACATGTTATTACTGTCCGACGACATTTCTGTCACATATTGCATGGTCTTTTTGTCAGGCTTGTAAATCATGTCGGCATACACGCGTGGCTTGAATTCGGCTTGTTGGCGTTTGCTGATGGTTTTGAGAGTTATGCCTCGGCTTTCACGGGCTTTCAGGTCAATTGTGAGCGCCAGTTCATCTGGTGTGCCGTCGCGGTCCATGTCGTCTAATTGGGTTGCCACCTGTTTTCCGTCAACGAACGCGGCAAGACGCATGCGATGTTTAGGCTTGAGGCCATTGAGACTGTCAAGTCTAACGACAACAGGTTGGTCCTTCACGTCGTTGTCAAGCGGGTTAGCCACTGTAAGCACATATTGATATGCTCCAACGGGCAGTGCCGCCAGAAGCATCGTCAAGGCAATGATTATATTTCGCATATCGTATTTCTCTTTATGCTACAAAGTTACGATTAAGTGCGCAAATTGCCAAATTTCCAACTATTTTTCCTGTATTTTTTGCTATGTGGCGTTTTTTTCATACCTTTGTCGTTTAATCCTAATTGTGTAATGGCAAAGAAGAATCAATCAAACCGATTAGTCGCTCAACAAAAGGCAGGTCATGGTGCATTAAGTATTTTTGGTCCAGAGGCCAAGAAACATGATGTTATGGTTGGATATGTTGCCATGAATGTGCTAAAAGAATTGGAAAAACTTTATCCGTCATTATCTTTTAGGTACCGAACCAGCATTAGCAAAGAAGAAATAAATAATGCCCTTAAAAAAATAGATGCAGAATTGGGGCAGACACTATTTGTTAAAGATGCCAACATAAAGCCCGATGGCGGACTTATTGAGGTGAAAGATGATAAAGAAAACTGGCGCGTGGTTTTGGTGTCAGAAGCGAAACATCAAGGCAAAGACATTGAAAATGTTACCAGAGGAATAAAAGTAGGGGTTAATAATAACCAAGATTTTATGGTGGCTGGCAATGCCATTGAACGTGCACACAAGAACATTTCCGAAATAGCGAATTATATGCTTAATGAGGGGCATTTTCCATATGTGCTTTTTTTGGAAGGTTCTAACTTTATTACGGAAAATGTAGTTGTTAAAAGACCCAATGGCGAAACCCTAACGATAAGATATGATGTTGGTTCGCTGAACAGATTGGATAGGCTGACTGCCGCAAATTACGGAATGCCTATTAACACCAATTTGTGCAGGAACAAATTTATAGAATCTTCCGGAAGGATGATAATGCTTCAGGCGGCATCTATGTTTACGCAAGGGGCAGGAGGAAGTTGGAGCGAGAATGAAATGTCGGAAATAATGTTGGATGTTGCAAAAACTTCTATCAAAATTTTAGCATCAGACTTGTTTAATCAGTTGACAACACGTTGAAATGGCAATACATAACCGTTCGCATAGTAACTCCGGACTAATGCAGCTGAACAGAATGCATAAAGATGGAATAAAACATAAGTCAAGTGTTGATTTCAGTACTCCATCTCAATCATATTATGTTTTGCAGCAAAAAGATTGCTTGGAACTTCTAAAAGAAATTCCCGATGAGTCAGTGCAGCTGATTCTAATTGACCCGCCATATAACCTTGATTTAGCAGAATGGGACAAGTATGATAATTATATTGATTGGGCTTCTGCTTGGATTAGAGAGTCATATAGGGTTCTTTCTCCTAATGGGAGTATGGTCGTTTTTGGCGGGACTCAATTCCAAAATGAAAAAAGTGGAGATTTAATAGAACTAATACATTATTGTCGTCATAATACAGATTTCCGATTGGTGAACATGGTGGTATGGTACTACAAAAACGGAATGTCAGCCCATCGTTATTTTGCAAATCGGCATGAAGAGGCTATATGGCTGACAAAATCTTCTGATTATTATTTTGACCTTGATTCTGTTAGGGTTCCATACGGTGAAAAAGAAATGCAAGAGGCATTGCGTGATAAAAGGCTTGTACCGGAAAATGTGATGAAAGGCAAAAACCCGACTAATGTGTGGGAAATAGGACGTCTTAACGGTAATTCGCTAGAAAGGGTAGGGCATCCCACTCAAAAACCTCTGGAAATAATTCGCCGTTTTGTTAAAGCCCTTGCCTATCCTGGCTCTGTGGTACTGGATTTTTTTGCAGGCAGTGGTACTACTGGTAGGGTTTGCATTGAAGAAAACCGGCATTGCATCATGTGTGACAAGGATGAGCAGTCTAGGTCTTTTTTCGCTAAACACTTGAAGAATATAGAAGGTGATATGTTTGTTCATCCTTACATTGAATTGAAAGGATTGAATGCCTTTTGGGAAAAAGTGTCTTTCGAACCGTCAGTTTCGCAAGCATCAGAATTTGAAAATCAATATTCAGCAAATCATTAACCAAATCAAAATACTAATCAAAATGAAAAATCCTGTATCACTTCTTAACCGCGCAGCAGATAATCTGCGTATATTGGAAGCGTCGATGGTAGAAAAAGCCAAGTCAGGTCACCCTGGTGGCGCAATGGGCGGTTCTGATTTTGTCAACGTCCTTTTTAGCGAGTTCCTCAACTACGACCCCGATGACGGCGCATGGTTTTTGCGTGACCGCTTCTTTCTTGACCCGGGTCACATGGCTCCGATGCTCTACAGTGTTCTCACACTTTCCGGCAAATTCCATCTTGATGATTTGAAACAATTGCGCCAGTGGGGTTCTGTAACTCCCGGCCACCCTGAGCGCAGTCTCCGTTACGGCATAGAAAACACTTCCGGTCCGCTCGGTCAGGGGCATACATTTGCAGTGGGAGCCGCTATTGCGGACAAATTCTTGCGTGCCCGCTTTGGCGAGGTGCTGCGCCACCGCATTTACGCTTTCATTAGCGATGGCGGCGTGCAGGAAGAGATTTCGCAGGGTGCAGGCCGTCTTGCCGGACACCTCGGGCTTGACAACCTTATCATGTTCTATGACTCGAACGGCATACAGCTCTCAACCGAGTGCGCGGCTGTTGACAGCGAAGATGTTGAGTCTAAATACCGTGCATGGGGCTGGTGGGTTAAAGTCATTAACGGCAATGATGCCCAGCAAATCCGCGAGGCACTCCTTGAAGCGCAAGAGGTGAAAGGTCAACCGGCCCTAATCATCGGTAAGACAATCATGGGCAAAGGTGCGCGCAAGGCAGACGGTTCATCTTACGAGAACGCAATATCTACTCACGGTGCTCCGCTTGGCGGTGACAATTATCGCCAGACGATCACGAATCTTGGTGGCAATCCAGACGACCCGTTTGTGATTTGGGACGACGTGAAAAAACTTTATGATGACCGTGCCGTTGAGCTCCGCGCATATACAGCAGAACGCAAGGCTGAATTTGCAAAATGGCAGAAAGAAAATCCCGAACTTGCCGCCAAACTTCAGTCATTTGTTGACCGCAAGCTACCGGCTTTGGACTGGAACGTGGAGCAGAAACCTGATGCAGCCACTCGTGCCGCTTCGGCCGCCGTGCTTAGCATGTTGGCTCAAAACGTGGAGAACATGGTTGTGGCATCAGCTGACCTCTCCAACTCTGACAAGACTGACGGGTTCCTCAAGAAAACTCACGCTTTCGCCAAAGGCGATTTCAGCGGTGCTTTCCTTCAGGCCGGTGTTAGCGAACTCACTATGGCTTGCTGCTGCATAGGCATGGCTCTGCACGGTGGCGTGATTCCGGCTTGCGGCACGTTCTTCGTGTTCAGCGACTATATGAAACCGGCAGTTCGCATGGCAGCGCTGATGGAACTTCCAGTGATATTTATCTGGACGCACGACGCATTCCGTGTGGGCGAGGACGGACCGACTCACGAACCCGTTGAACAAGAGGCTCAAATCCGTCTGCTTGAACAACTTCAGAACCACAGCGGTCGCAATTCTATGCTCGTGCTTCGTCCTGCCGACGCCCTTGAAACCAATGAGGCATGGCGTCTTGCGCTTGAAAATGACAAGACTCCCACGGCTTTGATTTTCAGCCGCCAGAACATTCCTATGCTTCCAGAAGGCACGGACTACAAGCAATCGGAGAAAGGCGCATATATCGTATGTGAACCCGCAGGCAAGCCCGACATCGTGCTTGTGGCAAGCGGTTCGGAAGTGTCCACGCTTGTGGCAGGCGAAAAACTGCTGCGTGCCGACGGCGTGAAAGCCCGCATTGTGTCAGTGCCGTCAGAAGGCTTGTTCCGCTCGCAGCCTCACGAATATCAGAATGAGATACTTCCTGTTGACATCCCGCGCTTTGGTATGACGGCAGGCCTGCCCGTAACGCTGCTCGGACTTGTGGGTAACATTCACCACATCTGGGGACTACGCAGTTTCGGCTTCTCCGCACCTTACAAAGTGCTTGACGAGAAACTGGGTTTCACGGCAGAAAACGTCCGCGAACAAGTTCTGCGTGTACTCGGTAAGTAAACCTCACTCTGTCATCAGACTCGTATAATTCGTATAATTATTGCGGGCACCATCTCATAAGACGGTGCCCGCAATTAGTTTGTGTTATAGTTATAGTTATAGTTATAGAACCATTTTAGCAGCAGGTGTTTATCTTCGTATTTCTTTGATGACCACTGATGGCCATTTCCAGTTTTGATATACTATTTGTGCCAATCCGGGGGCGAGTATCATGCCCCAAAGCCCCATGCCCAATGGTGAGAGCATGAGCCACAGCAGAATTATCGTGGCACCACCAGAAAGCAGCGACGGGATGAAGAATGGTATTTCGTTTTTGGCTTGTATGAATCCTGCTGCAACGGCGTGGTTTTTCTCCAACCATGCAATTGCAATCATTGTTGCCATCATCTGTGCAGGCAGGAATTGCGTGTCGCTGCCGATAAGTTGCAGTGCCCAGTTCCCAAACGCTAAAAACGTGATGCCTCCGACGAACATAGTGAGTATCAACATTCCTTCTGCTTGCCAGAAAAGTCGTCCCACTTGGCGGATATCGCCGTTAGTGCGCAGTTGCGCTATTTTTGGGGTGTTGGCCTGATAGTAAACGGTGCCCAGTCCGCCCAGAATGTCAAGCACCTGCATAGTGATGCCAAATGCCGCGACATCGGTCAGCCCCACATATATCGGAGCAATGAGCACAGACGCCCGGTTGACGGCGAACCCTCCCAGTTGCGTAAGCCCTGTCTTGACAGCATTAGGCAGTATGGCGTTGAAGACTTCTCGTCCGGCGTTTTTGTCAGCCTCGGGGAGCAGACTGCGCATCTCGTGCGTGAAGAACACGCGGTATGACATAAAGCGCCTGATAAGAAACGAGGCGAGTTGAGCGCTAACTATGGCTGTCAGTCCGCCGCCGCAGTACAAGGCGATGATAGCTATCAGCAAATACACAGCCTGACCCGTCATGATGATTTGCTTGCTTCGCTTGACGTAACCTTTGCCGCTCAATAGCGCGTCATAGTACATCGTGTAGAGGTTGTAAAAATTTACCGCCACGAGAATAAACCATGCTGCGATGGCATCTGTTCGACTGCCTTCATATCCGTCTATTATGTGAAAAAAATAGGGAGTTCCTGCGATGAACAGTAATGCCAGCAGGGCGAGCGCCATGATTCTGTAGAAACGGCGCATTGCGCATATAGTGTCGCTAAGCAGTTGGTAGTCAACGCTGTTCGACAGACTGTTGTGGTCTATCCCTTCGGCCTTGAGGTGTCGCACACCGCTGAAAATGTAGGTAATGTTGCGTGCAAATGATGGCGAAAATCCAAAGTCGAGCAGTATGGTAAGCATATTCACGGTCTGAAACACAGTCCACAGCCCAACTGCCGGTGCAGGCAAGGTGTGCAAAATAAAGGGCAGGAGAATGACACCTGCCCCTATAGTGAATGCCGTGGCTATGTAACTCCATACCACGTCTTTGCGTCCTATGTTTTCAACTCCGTCAGTCATGCTTTTTAACATTGCGCATGGCGTTCACTGGCATTCCTTTTTTTGAGATTTGACACCGCAATTACAGCCTTGCGTCAACGAGTTCGCGTTCTACAAATGCTTTCACGTCGAATATAACTGCCCCTTGCTGCTTATATTTTTTGAAGTCGAAGTCGTAGAACTGTCTGTGTGCCACACATGCCACGATTGCGTCGTAGTGCTTGTCGGGGTCAATGGCGGGGATTAGTTCGCGGTGAAACTCGTGGCGCACGACTTCGGGGTCCGCCCATGGGTCATAGATATCAACGTGGCAGCCGAAATCATTGAGTTCGTCGCAGATGTCAACCACCTTGGTATTGCGGCAGTCTGGACAGTTTTCCTTAAACGTAATGCCAAGCACGAGCACGTTGCTGTCCATGATTTTGGTGTTATTGCGAATCATCAGTTTTAGCGTTTTGTCGGCGATAAACTTAGCGATACTGTTGTTGACTCTTCTGCCCGACAAAATCACTTCAGGGTTGTATCCGAGTGCCTTGGCTTTGTGAGCAAGGTAGTAGGGGTCCACGCTTATGCAGTGCCCGCCCACGAGTCCCGGACGGTATTTGCGGAAGTTCCATTTGCTGCCGGCAGCCTCTATCACGTCGTTGGTGTCGATGCCCACGCGGTCGCAAATCAGCGCGAGTTCGTTCATGAAACTGATGTTGACGTCTCGCTGTGCGTTTTCGATGGCTTTCGCGCATTCCGCAACCTTCATGTTTGGCGCGCGGTGGGTGCCTCCTTGGAGAATACTGTTGTAAAGCGCGTCAACAAAGTCTGCGGCTTCGGGAGTCGAGCCTGATGTGATTTTGGTGATGTTGAGCAAGGTGCGTTCCTTGTCGCCGGGGTTGATGCGCTCAGGGCTGTAGCCGCAGAAGAAGTCCTCATTGAACTTCAGCCCGCTTTCCTTTTCGAGCACAGGCACGCAGTCTTCTTCGGTGCATCCTGGGTAAACTGTTGATTCGTAAATGACCACGTCACCGCGTTTCAGCACGCGTCCTATCATGGCTGTTGCCTTGAGCAGAGGTGTTAAGTCAGGGTTGTTGAAACGGTCTATGGGAGTGGGCACTGTTACGATGTAAACGTTTGATGGGCGCAGGTCCGCCTCTATTGATGAGAATGTCAAGCCAATCTGGTGGGTGTTTTCCCAAAGGTCTGTAGCCTGTTTCATGCCATCAAGGTCCGCCTCAAGCGTCTTGTCGTGTCCGCTGTTGAGTTCGGCCACGCGCTCGCGGTTGATGTCAAAACCTATTACTCTATATTTTTTGCCGTACTCAATCGCCAGCGGCAAACCAACGTATCCAAGCCCTATGACAGCTATGGAAGTGTCTGATAATGATAACATATTATATACGTTAAATTACTATGTTGACTATTCGTTTTGGTACTACGATGACTTTTTTGACTTGTTTTCCTGCAAGCCAGTTTTGCGCCTGCGGGTCATTGAGCGCCAGTCGTTCAATCTCCGCCGCTTCGGTGTCGGCTGCCACTTCAAGTGTGAAGCGTACTTTGCCGTTGAATGAAACCGGGTATTTGACTTTGCTTTCGACGAGATAAGCCTCGTTCCATTCTGGCCATTGTGCGTCAAGCACAGATGTGTTGTGCCCCAGTTGGTGCCATAGCTCTTCGGCTATGTGCGGTGCGAATGGACTGAGGACAACGAGCAACGGCTCAAGTATGGCGCGTTTTGCGCATTTCGCCTGCGTGAGCTCGTTTTGGCATATCATGAATGCTGGTATGCTGGTGTTGAATGAGAAGCCTTCGATGTCCTGTGTTACTTTCTTAATGAGTTTGTGGAGGCTCTTGAGTTCGTCGGCATTGGGCTCGGTGTCAGTGATGTTGTCGTACATCGACCACAGCCGCTTGAGGAAGCGGTGAACTCCGTCGATGCCGTTGGTGTCCCATGGTTTTGACTGTTCAATGGGTCCCAAGAACATTTCGTAGAGGCGCAGAGTGTCGGCTCCGTAGTGCTCCACGATGTCGTCGGGGTTGACAACATTGTAGAATGTCTTGCTCATCTTTTCAACAGCGTAGCCGCACACATAGTTGCCGTCTTCAAGTATGAATTCGGCGTCTTTGAACTCTGGCATCCAATTGCGGAAAGCGTCAATGTCGAGGATGTCGTTGTGCACGATGTTGACGTTGACGCGTATGGGTTGCGTTTCATACTGGTCTTTGAGGCCGAGCGAAACGTATTTGTTAGTTCCTACGATTCTGTACGCATAGTTAGTGCGTCCCTGTATCATGCCCTGGTTGATGAGCTTTGCGAATGGTTCGTCTTTGCAAACCAGTCCGAGGTCAAAGAGGAATTTGTTCCAGAACCTGCTATAAATGAGGTGCCCGGTAGCGTGCTCTCGTCCGCCGAGGTACAGGTCAACCTGTTGCCAGTATTCGTCAGCCTCGCGGCTCACGAGTTCGCGGTCGTTATGCGGGTCCATGTACCTTAGGTAGTAAGCCGATGAACCGGCAAAGCCAGGCATGGTGCAAAGCTCGAGCGGGAACACGGTCTTGTGGTCTATAAGGCTGTTGTTGACTACCTTATGGTTGACTTCGTCCCATGCCCACTGTTTGGCGTTGCCAAGCGGCGGCTGTCCGTCGGCTGTCGGCAGGAATTTGTCCACGTCAGGCAGCGCGAGAGGCAAGCACTCTTCGGGCAACATGACGGGGTATGATTCGCCTTGCTCATCCTGCTTGTAATAGACAGGGAACGGCTCGCCCCAATAGCGCTGGCGGCTGAAGATGGCGTCGCGCAGTCGGTAGTTGACTTTGACGCGCCCGATGCCTTTGGCGGTAATGTATTCTTTAGTCTTGGCTATAGCTTCTTTCACGCTCAAGCCGTTGAGCACTAAGCGGTCCTGTCCGTCAGCCGCGTCCGTTTTCATCGGAGAGTTTATCATGATGCCTTCTTTTGCGTCAAACGACTGCTCTGACACGTCGGCACCCTCAATGAGCGGTATGATTGGCAAGTTGAAATGTTTTGCGAAAGCATAGTCGCGGCTATCGTGCGCAGGCACCGCCATGATGGCTCCTGTTCCGTATCCGGACAGCACATAGTTGCTGACGTATATAGGTATATTTTTGCCGGTCAAGGGATTGGTGGCGTAACTGCCGGTAAACACGCCTGTAACTTTTTTGTCTGCAATGCGT
Source organism: Paludibacteraceae bacterium (assembly GCA_017454915.1). Classification (GTDB taxonomy): domain Bacteria; phylum Bacteroidota; class Bacteroidia; order Bacteroidales; family Paludibacteraceae; genus UBA3747. The sequence continues at coordinate 17,603 of JAFTCC010000011.1, read as the reverse complement.
TCCAGTTCGGTCCGGTGCCTAACTTGTTCCAAGTATTGCTCCACTTCGGCATGCTGTTCTTCAGTCGTCAGCATGCTGACGTATTTGCTTTCCGGCGCGAGCACCATGAATGTTACGCCAAACACGGTGTCAGCCCTCGTGGTGAAGATAGTGATGTCGATATCTTTTGCCATGAAGTGCATTTCAGCACCTTCGCTGCGGCCTATCCAATTGCGTTGCGAGTCTTTTATTGAGTCCGACCAGTCGATTCGTTCCAGCCCGTCAAGCAGTCTTTGTGAGTATGCGCTCACCCGCAGGCACCACTGTCGCATAATGCGTTGTTCAACCGGATGTCCTCCGCGCTCTGACAGGCCGTTTACCACCTCATCGTTAGCCAGCACTGTGCCGAGCGCCGGACACCAGTTTACCTTTGTGTCGGCGAGGTAGGCGAGGCGGTAGTTCATCAGCGTGTCCGATTTTTCCTTAACGCTCATCGCGTTCCATTGTTCAGCCGTGAGGTTGAGTTCTGTGGTGCATGCCGCGTCAAGTCCTTCCGTGCCGTGCTGAGCAAGGTGTTTCTCCAAATTGGCAATCGGGAGGGCTTTGTCAGTGCGGTTGTCGTAGTAGTGGTTAAACATTTCGATGAACGCCCATTGTGTCCAATGGTAGTAGTCGGGGTCGCAAGTTTTTACGGCCCTTGACCAGTCGTATCCCAATCCTATTTTGCCCAGCTGCTCGCGGTAGCGGGCGATGTTGACGGTGGTGGTTTTTTCGGGGTGTTGTCCTGTCTGTATCGCATATTGTTCGGCCGGTAACCCGTAAGCGTCAAAACCCATTGGGTGGAGAACATTGAAGCCGCGCAGGCGTTTGTAGCGGCTAAAAATGTCGCTGGCTATGTAGCCCAGCGGATGTCCAACGTGAAGTCCCGCGCCGGAGGGGTAGGGGAACATGTCCAAGACATAATATTTTGGTTTTTTGCTGCCGTTAGAGGTTTTGTAGGCATCAGTGCGCTGCCATTCCTCTTGCCAGCGTTGCTCTATCTCCTGAAATTTGTATTCCGACATGATATTATTCTTTATAGATTTTCTGTTATTTTTTTTTTGTAATCAATTCCAACCTGCAAAGTTACGCAAAGTTTCGCAGTTACGCAAACTCGCCAATCCTACGGCCGCCCCAAAGCTGCGTCATGTTTTGACGGCATATTCTTTCAGGGCGCAGCTTGAAATTTTTAAGCAAAAAAATCCTCAAAAAACTTTGCTGTTTCAAAAAAAGGTTGTAACTTTGCAGTCGCTTTTGAGGGAAGAACCCAAAAATGTCATTTTGAAATAGTCAATTTATTATTGGACTATGACTCCTTAGCTCAGTTGGTAGAGCAACTGACTCTTAATCAGTGGGTCGAGGGTTCGAGCCCCTCAGGGGTCACACAATTTTGCTCAATGGTGTAATGGTAGCACTACAGATTCTGGTTCTGTCTGTCTGGGTTCGAGTCCTGGTTGAGCAACACAGAAAAGCCTCCGCAACTGCGGAGGCTTTTCTGTGTGTTATTTTTTCGGATGAACCGGAATGCCAGAGGTCAGATTTATCACAAAAAATCAATATTTACATTTAGAGTTATATTGTTTGGGGCGGATAGTGGTCTTTTGAGCGATGGAGTTTGGCGGGTATAATGACCAAGTTTGTGGCTATCCGACATGTGGCATGGTCTGGCGACTTATTGCTTGAAGGCGTTGTTGAAGAATGCTGTAATCTTGTCGTAAGGGATGGCACCTGCTTCATCGTCATAAAGGTCCACATGGCTTGCGCCAGGAATGATAAGCAGTTCTTTGTTGCCTGCTTTTGCGCTTTCACCAACCACATGTTCTCCGGTCATTTTTTCAAACGCATATTCGCTGAAATAACGGCTGTGGGCTTTTTCGCCGTGAATGAGGAGTACCGGATTTTGGATTTCGTTGGCATAAGACAGCAATGGCATGTTGAGGAACGACTGACATCCGATGACATTCCAGCCGTCGGTTGAGTTGCCGCTTCTTTCGTGGTAGCCGCGCGGGCATTTGTAGTAAGCGTGATAATCTTTGACGAATTGCGGGGCATCTTCGGGTAGCGGGTCAACGACTCCTCCTGCTCGCAGATAGTCTCCGTTTTTATAATCTTTGGTACGTTGCAGAGCCATATCGGCGCGTTTTGCGTTGCGCTGTTCAGGAGAGTCCTCCGATGCGAAATAGCCCTCGCGTGTAACCTTGCTCATGTCGTACATCGTAACCGCTACGGTCGCTTTGATGCGCGGGTCCAATGCTGCGGCATTGACCGCCATGCCGCCCCAGCCGCAGATGCCAATGATGCCAATGCGGTCAGCGTCCGCTTCGGGCATTGTGCTTAAGTAGTCCACGGCGGCGAGGAAATCTTCGGTGTTAAGGTCGGGTGAAGCCATACGCCTTGGTTCACCGCTACTCTCGCCCGTGAATGACGGGTCAAAGGCGATGGCTATGAACCCGAGCTCTGCCATGTGCTGGGCATAGAGTCCGCTCGACTGCTCCTTGACTGCCCCGAAAGGTCCCGAAACGGCTATCGCCGGCAATTTAGCGTGTTGTCCCTTTGGGGTGTAAAGGTCTGCTGCAAGCGTGATGCCGAAACGGTTGTGGAAAGTTACTTTCCGATGCTCCACTTTGTCTGATTTAGGGAACACTTTGTCCCACTCTTGAGTTAGTTGCATAGTTTGTTCTTGTTTAGCGCATGCGGCTAATATCAACGCCGACAATGCGAGGGTTATTATTCTTTTCATATTTTTTTGCGCGCGCCATGTGTTTGATGAAACGCACTGTGACTCGTGTCCGGTTATCTGATGTTGTCTGTTTTTGCGCCGGTGATGGTATAGGTTTGTCCGTCCCGCAGGATGTATATGTTTCCGTTGTGGAGTATTTTGGTTCCTGTTTGGGCTTGAATTGTAGGGGAGGAAATCCCTGTAGATTGTGCTGTTTCGAAACGCACCTGCACGTTGCCGGAGCCGACTGCTGCCGCAAAGCCATTGGGGTTGTTGATAGAGCCGATGCGGGTATAGGAATAGTTGCTGCTAAACGTTTTGTAGAACAGTACTACACAATTGTCTTCGTACAGCATAATGTCGCCGGTGTGGATTGTGCCCGGCTTGTAGCTGTTGGTAGGCAGTGAGGAACCAATATAATGATATTTCTCGTTACCGTTAAGTTCGTTCATCTGTAGTGTGATCGGCAGCAGTTCGGCAAAAGCTTGACCGGTAGCATCGTTGGCAAGTGTGGCGGCAAATGTTTGTCCGCCTACGATAACATTGATGGACGTGGAGTTTTCCTCGGCTTTGTTGAGACCGCAAGCTTCAACCCAGTCTGCAATGAGTGTCGCCATGTTAGAGCGGTTAGAATTATTTATCCAGAGATTTTCGCTGCAATAATTGGCGTTTGGCACAAGGCGTTTGAAGTCTGCCACAACCCTGTTAATGCCACTTGATGCGGACGAGACAATAAGCCCTACTTGCTTGCCTTGCATCTGTTCGCTGACTTGGAAGAGAAAACTTTGTGTGATAGCCGCCATCTGGCTCCACCACAGTGGGGTAACGACGATGATGGTTGAGTAATCAGCGACCGACACGCTGACAGGGTCGATTGCAGGATATGATGCGGCAGAGTTTGGGTTGTCATTGATGGCGTTGAGCAGTTGTGTGCCGAGGGCATAGCCGTTGGCGTCATACTTGAGCCCTTTTTCTGCAGGCTCTATCTCTACTACGTCAGCTGATATATGCCGAGTAAGTTCATCTGCTATGCTTTGGCAGTCACCTGTGTAACTATAGTAAACCACAAGAGTTTTGGCTGACGCTGTGCCAATGATAGCAAGCATGGTGATGATAAGAGTTAGAAAACGTTTCATGATGTGGTGATTTTTTTTTTACGTTGCAAAATTACCTTTTTTCTTCCAAATAAAATAACCGAAATTAGCCGAAAATATACCATAATTGCATGTTAAAGGTGATAATCGCTGATTATAGTTGCCATTTTTGCATATTTGGATTTTTTAGTATCTTTGCGTCATGAAACAGATATTGGATGTCCGTGAGCCTAATATTTATGCCCGTCATTTACGTTCGCAGGTGCTTCACCCTCTAATAGCCGTGATACATTTTGACGAGTTGGCAGGCGTGAGGAGCAGCCTTAATAATTATGGGGTATATGGTTTGTTTATCCAGCGCGAGTTTCCGCAGGATTTGTCATACGGCATAAAACCTGTGCAAATTGGTGACGGTTCTGTTATTGCTGTTGCGCCGGGGCAAATAGGCGGTAAAGAGGATGACGGAGAACAGCTCCAGTTGCGTGGGTGGGCGGTGTTGTGGTCGCCGGAGTTGATTAGCAAGACGGACATCGAGGCGCATATTGCGGAGTACAATTTTTTCTCATATTTCTATACAGGTCCGCTTCATCTTGAGCCCGACGAATGGCAGGCGATAGAGACGCTACTAACGTGTTTGCAAAATGAATTGCGCACTCATAATGACAGCACGTATTTGCGAAGCATTATCGTTGCATATCTGCGTTTGGTATTGGAGTATTGCCAGCGCGCGTATCATCGTCAGAGCGCCGAGAGTGTGGCGTCAGAACCCGATTTGCTCAAACGTTTCCATGCATTATTAGACAAGTATTATTATGAGGGCACGCAAACCCGCAAAGGTTTACCCTCGGTTGCGTGGTGCGCGTCTGAGATGGCGTATTCCGCCGGCTATTTCGGCGATTTGGTTAAGCAGGTTACAGGCATATCTGCTAAAGCGTATATCCAGTCATATATTATCAGACAGGCAAAAAATCTCCTGATGAGCGGTCACTCCATAAGTAAAACGGCATACATGTTAGGTTTTGACTATCCTCACCACTTCACCCGTATGTTTAAGAACTTGACAGGCATCACCCCAAGCGAGTACGTCCGTAGCCACACAGTGTAACTGCAGCATAATTCCCATTCGGCTGCAGTGCTCGTGATGCGAAAGTCGTTTTTTATTTTTCCTTTTAATCAGCAAAAGCCTCCGCTGTGGCAGAGGCCTTTGTTGTTGCCCAATTAAATTCCGAATAAGTCAATGTTGCGGCTATACTCCTATGACGTGTGATGTTAGGTCATCCGCCGCAAGTAATATGGAAACCAGCGGGCTCTTGTCGCGCGCGGCGTTTAGGTTGCTTTTTGCCTCCCAGTCTTGCATCGGCATGTTCCATGCTCCCATGTGCCAGCGTATCGCCATCATCTCGTCCTCTGTCATTTCCAGCCCTAAACGCAGCAGGCGTATCACAGATTTCTCGCCGTGCCCAAGAGGAATGTCGGTCTTGCTATAGTCGGCGCTATAAGCGTCGTAAGTGTCCCATCCGCCGTGTTCGTTTTTGCGGTATTTGGTTTCTTTAACATATATGTCAGCCTTGCACACGTCGTGCAGCAAAGCGGTGATAATGACGCTTTCCCGTGTTATTCGGTTTTCCAGCTCGGGTTTACGCTTTATGAATGCCTCGCGCAAGTCGTTAGCCACCAGCGCGACTTGATAGGAGTGCTCAAGAAGTCCGCCTTCAGTGTTGCCGTGGAATACTGTTGACGCAGGGGCGGTGAAGAAACCTGACAGCTCAAGCCAGTTAATCACATTGTCTATGCCAGCCCGATTTGTTGAACGCAGTAGTTTGATAAAATCATCTTTATGGTTCATAGTGTGTACGATTTATATGTCCTTTTATCCGTTTTATATTCTATTTTTGAAGCAAACCTGTGTGTGCCTTATTCACTGCAAAGTTAGTGTTTTTTGCCGAAAATTTGTTTAAACGATAGAAAAGTTTGATTGTTTGCAAAAATGGTTGTGTTGGGTTTTGGCTTGGAGTTGATTAGGTGTGTGTTGGTGTGAGTGTGTTATATCGCAAAATGGGCCAATTTTTTAGCATTAAGGAGCGTTGGCAAAGTGGCGGTTTTTTTATTCGGGAAATTATTGCTACCTTTGCAAAGACGTGCCGCAAATGCGTCATAATTATGATTTTTGAGTAATGATTTCTGTTCGCAATTTGACAAAAAGTTTTGACGGAACGACGGTGTTGCATAACATCGACGTTGATTTTCGTGAGGGTGAGACGAACATGATAATCGGCCGTAGCGGCTCGGGCAAGACAGTGCTGATGAAAAGCGTTATAGGGTTGCACCGCATAGATGAGGGTCGCATAGAATACGACGGCCGCAATTTGCCCGACATGTCGCTTGACGAAATCAGGATGCTCCGTCGTGAGGTAGGCATGCTTTTCCAAGGGTCGGCGCTTTTTGACTCAATGTCGGTGCTTGAAAACGTGATGTACCCCCTTGAGATGTTTTCGTCAAAGACGGTGAAGGAGATGGAGGAGCGTGCGCGATTTTGTCTGCAGCGTGTTGATTTGGCGGAGAGGGCATTTAACCTTGCGCCGAGTGAGATAAGTGGCGGAATGCAGAAACGCGTGGCTATAGCAAGGGCTATAGCGTTGAACCCCAAATATCTCTTTTGCGACGAGCCTAACTCGGGTCTTGACCCCGAAACGTCGCTCATCATCGACAGACTAATCCACGAGATTACGGCGGAGTTCAAAATCGTTACTATCGTCAACAGCCACGACATGAACTCCATAATGGAAATCGGGGACCACATATTGTTCATCGACAAGGGTTATAAGGGCTGGGAAGGCAGCAAAGAAACTATCTTCACAGCCGATTGTGATGCTCTTAACAATCTCGTATTTGCATCTAACCTCTACAAGAAAGTCAAACAGGCGATGACGCATGGCAACAGCGAAGTTAAAGCAAGCTGAATTTGGCAAAAAACGTATAACCAGAATAATGAAATAGTTATTAACCCTAATTCATAACCTAACAAACAAAACAAAAATCTTAATGAAACGTTTAATTTCAGCTGCGTTGTTTGCAGCACTTTCACTAACCATTTGGGCAGTCCCTGCCAAGCGATTTACTCGCGAAGTAACCATGGAAAACGGAGAAACCGCCACAATCACCCGCGTGGGCGATGAGTTTGGCTCGTGGTGGGTCAACAAAGACGGCAAATTAGTAAACTTCAATGCTGACGGCACCTGCCGTATATCTGACGAAACTGTTGCACATCGCCGTGCACAGGCTTTGGCGCGCAGCCCACGCGCTCAGCGCCGCAAAACGATAGGCACTCCTAAAGCATTGCCCAAAGTGCTCGTCGTGCTCGTTGACTACAAGGATAAAGCGTGGACAAACGCCAATATTCAGAATGCCGCTGACCAGCTCAACAAAGTCGGCTACAACAAAAACGGCAACATAGGCAGTGTGCGCGAGTATTTCCAAGACGCGTCAAACGGAGCCTATAACCCCGATTTCGGAGTTTATGGTCCTATGACACTTGCAAATAACATGAAGTACTATGGCGGCAACTCATACAGCGGCGATGACCAGAATCCCCAGGCCATGATATTGGAAGCTGCGGAATGGGTTCATAACCAAGGTGTTGACCTTGGTGAATATGACAGCGACGGCGATGGCGCTGTGGACTTTTTCGCTGTTTGGTATGCGGGATATAGCGAAGCAGAAGATGATGGCGATTATGACTATTGGACCGGTGAATTTGTCGCTAATCACCCTGAACTTATGTGGCCTCACCAGTGGGAGCTCTCGGATGAACAGTCAGGCGTGAGTGATGCAGAGCGCACTTTCGGCAACACAATGATTGACTCCTACTTTGTGTTTTCAGAACTCCGCGGATACGAAGGCGATGGACTGGGCAACAGAATGAGCGGCATAGGCACTTTCTGCCACGAATTCAGCCACGCTCTTGGTTTGCCTGACTTCTATGCAACACTGAGCAATAATGAACAGACTTTGAAGTTTTGGGATGTCATGGACTACGGTCCTTACAATGGTGACGGCTGCATACCTCCAACCTATTCCGCTTACGAACGCTACTTTATGAAATGGATGACCCCCGAAGTGCTCAACAAGGCGTCGAACGACACCCTGTCGCACATCATGAGCGCCAACGAAGCTTATATGGTTTCGTCTGATGGCACACTTAAAGCAGTTCATGCTTCGCAGGCTTATTTCTTGCTTGAGAACCGGCAGAAAGTTAAATGGGACAAGGAACTGCCCGGTGCCGGCATGATGATTACCAAAGTTACTTATAACGCATCTAACTGGGAAGACAATATTCCTAATGACAATGTTAACAGCATGGGTGTAGACATTATTGAGGCCAAATCCAACAAGACCGGTGAGTCATACGCTTCGGACCTGTTCCCCACCGGTGCTACCAAATACTCCCCTTACACCAAATACCCCATCACAGAAATCACCCAACTGTCTGACGGGCGCGTAGCTTTCAAATTTATGGGTGGAGCGACAGACACGTCTGACGATCCGACGCCCGTTGATCCGTCCGAAGACCCTGATGGCTGTGTGACTGATAACTTCGACAATGTGTCAGAACTTGCCACATCATCAACCGGCTCAAACATCACAGAAAAGTTGGATGCAGCTTGTGACCTCCCAGGCTGGACAGGCGAAAGACTATTTGCTGTTCAGGATCACATAGGCATACGCGTCGGAACGAGCAACGCTGTCGGCTACATCACATCTCCGGCACTGGGTATAGAGTGTAAGAAGATGCAGGTGAAATTCCAGTTCAGCAACCATGACAACAATGCCGGTGTTTCAGTTAGCGTTGAAGGCGGTGGCGAGATGAGTGATGACCTTGAACTTGTGGAAGGTGGCGAAAGCTCGTTCACAATCCTCAATGCGACAGAGTCAACCAAAGTTACATTCACCAACACTGGCAAGAAAAAACGTTTCTATCTCGAACGTTTCCAAGCATGCTCGCTTGATCAAGGCCCGATTACCTCTTTGCAGCAGACCCAAGCCACGCTTGACGTGCGCGTAGTGCCTAATGGCCTGCAACTTGGGGACATGGACAATGTGGCTGTTTTCAGTGCACAAGGTCAGACGCTCTATTCAGGACAAGGTAACCGGTTCGTTGCGCTTAGCAATGGTCTTTACATCGTCCGCAGCGGAAAAACAGCGATGAAGGTTATCGTAAGATAATCGGTTGTTAATCATATTATAACAACCATTCGGAATATCCGGGGTGTTCGGACAAATTTTCCGAGCGCTTCGGATGTTTCGTTTATTAGTCGCCAATTTGCCTCTTTAGGCCACAACCGAATTGTTGTGATGAATGTTGATTAGAGGGCTTGTTCAAAGTCAAAATTCTGCTCAAAGTAATAAGACTCAAAATTCAAATACTAATGAACTGTTTGGGTTAAATGACAAATAAATAGACAATGAAAATTATTTCGTATAACGTTAACGGCATCCGTGCGGCACTTTCCAAAGGTCTTAACGCATGGCTTGGTGACGAGCGTCCTGATGTGTTCTGCGTTCAAGAGACCAAAGCGCAGCCGGATCAGGTTGACCTTGAGCCTTTCACAGAACTTGGTTATCACGTCAATCTCAATAGTGCGCAGAAAAAAGGTTACAGCGGTGTGGCGGTGCTGAGTTTGCGGCAACCTGATGCTGTTTTTGAGGGTATAGGCATAGAGCGTTTTGACAGTGAAGGCAGGGTACTGCGTTGCGATTTTGGTGACCTCACAGTTGTCAGCGTATATGTTCCGTCAGGCTCATCAGGCGATGAGCGCCAAGAGTTCAAAATGGACTTTCTTACACATTTTCTTCCATACGTCAGCCAGCTGCGTAAGGAGCGTCCTAACGTTGTCATTTGCGGCGATTTCAATATCTGCCATAAACCCATAGACATCAACCACCCTGAACGTCAGATAGGTGTATCAGGCTTTTTGCCCGAAGAGCGCGAATGGATGGATTTGTTTGAAAGCACTGGCATGATTGACACTTTTCGCGTGTTTTGTGCAGACAAGGACCGCTATTCATGGTGGAGTTACCGAGGAGGTGCAAGGTTCAGAAATGCAGGCTGGCGAATAGACTACCTATGGACATCAGATACGTTGCGCGGGAAACTTGTGGCCGGTGACATACTCGACAAGGTAGTGCATTCGGACCATTGCCCTGTGCTACTGGAAATTGAAGAGTAGTTTTTTCTAGTTTTTCTAGTTTTTCTAGTAATTCTAGAAATTCTAGAAATACTAGTAGTTCTAGTTTTTATCAGTCTTGGGTTCAAAAATATGATAACAATAATTGGTGGTGCTAACGTAGATATATCCGCTCAGTTGCTGGCGAGCGAGGTTGTTTTTGACTCTACTCCTGCCCGTATCAGCGTTTCGCTTGGCGGTGTGGCTCGCAATGTGGCACACGACCTTGCGGTGTTAGGCTGCAGCGTAAGGTTTGTTACCCTGCTTGGACATGATGCTTTTGCCGACATGATAGAGCGTAACTGCTTTGACATGGGAATAGACCTTTCATTGTCAGGTAGGGCCAATAGTGTAGGCACAGGCACATATCTCTGCATAAACAATTCTGCTGGCGACATGGAACATGCCGCCGCCGACACAGCAATCATTGATGGCATAACGCCCTCGTTTCTTGGTGCGCGTATTGAGTCAATTAACCAGTCTGAAGTTGTTGTGGCTGACTGTAACCTTTCTGCAGAGTCGCTTTGTTATCTGATTGACAATGTTACTGTGCCGCTATTTTTTGACGGTGTCAGTACCCATAAGGCGCGGCGTGCCGTCGATGCCCTGCTTAGCAGCAAGAAGCATAAGGTTAGTGCCGTCAAACTTAACGGCCATGAGGCATTGGCAGTAACAGGCGCATCAAGTGTCGCACAAGCGGCTGAAGCACTCCATGAAATGGGTGTTGAAAATGTGTATATAACGCTTGGCGGAGACGGTGTCCTGCTTTACAATGGCACCGCAGAAACTCTCCCAGCCACGGCAGTTGAAGTCGTGAACACCACAGGGGCCGGTGACGCTTTCCTTGCCGGCGTTGTCTTTGCTTTTGTCAGCGGCAAACCATTGCGTGAGGCGGCAGTGTGTGGACTTGAAGCAGCACGGCAGACATTGCTTGTGAATGCTGCCGTCAACCCCGACTTAAAACTTTAGTCAGCAGTAAATAATTAAATAGTTAAATAGTAAATAATCAAATAGTTAATAATAATGAATCCTTATCTTTCCATTTCGCCTGAAGTAAAGCAGGCGCTTGAATCCGGTAAGCCCGTTGTGGCTCTTGAATCAACAATCATCTCCCACGGGATGCCTTATCCTCAAAATGTTCAGACGGCACTGCGCGTGGAACAAACCATACGTGACAATGGCGCCGTACCTGCAACGATAGCCATCATTGGCGGCAAACTCAAGGCCGGCTGCACCCCTGACGAAATAGAATATCTTGGCAGAAAAGGTCAGGAGGTTATCAAGGCTTCGCGGCGTGACCTTCCGGTGCTGATAGCCAGAGGCGAGGACGGTGCCACAACGGTTACTACGACGATGATTATTGCAGCTATGGCAGGCATAAAAGTTTTTGCCACAGGCGGAATAGGCGGTGTTCACCGCGGTGCGGAGCGCACAATGGATATTTCAGCAGACCTTGAGGAATTGGCAGAAACTCCAGTCATGGTCATTTGCGCCGGTGCTAAGTCAATTCTCGACCTTGGCCTAACGCTTGAGTATCTCGAAACCAAGGGTGTGCCTGTTATTGGCTATCAGACAGAAGAGTTGCCAGCCTTCTATACCCGCCACAGCGGTTTCGGTGTTGACTACCGCATCGACACTCCCCAAGACCTTGCAGCCGCTTTTCGGGCTAAACTACAGCTTGGACTTAAAGGAGGAATGCTGGTTACCAATCCCATACCAGAGCAGTATTCAATGCCGGCTGACGTCATAAACAAGGCTATCGACGAAGCGGTGGCAGAGGCCGAAAGGCTCGGAATACATGGCAAAAAGTGTACTCCGTTCCTGCTCGCTAAAATCAAAGACCTGACAGGCGGTGACAGCCTTGCAGCTAACATTGAACTTGTGCTCAACAATGCTCGCCTTGCCGCTCAAACCGCAGCCTGCCTTTGACCTCCACGACGGAAATATGTAAAAAAATAGTTAGCATAACTATCATGTAGAGCCAAAAACATAAAACAGAAATAAAGATGAAAAGAATTCTGATATTTGCAGTAATTATGCTTTCAGTCATGTCTTGCAAAAAACAACAAACCAACGAAGTAAATCCCTTTTTCGCCGAATTTAACACTCCCCATGACGTGCCGCCATTTGGTGACATCAAACCAGAACATTATATGCCGGCGATAATAGAGGGCATCCGGCGCGATTCCATTGCAGTTGAGGCAATCGCCAATAACCGCGAAACCCCGACGTTTGAGAACACAATTGCCGCACTTGACACCTGCGGCTCAATGCTTGAGCGTGTAACGGGCGTGTTGTTCAATCTCTATAGTGCCGAGACGTCAGACGAGATTGACGCAATCGTGGAGGAGGCGTCGCCGCTGATTACCGAACATCAGGACAACGTTTTGCTTAACAAGAAACTTTTCGAGCGCATTCAGGTTGTGTATGAGCAGTCGCTTGCCGCCGACTGCAAACTCACTGCGGAACAAAAGCGCCTTGTGAGCGAAACCTACAAATCGTACGTCAACAACGGCGCTCTGCTTACCGGCGAACAGAAAGAGCGTCTGCGCGAGATAAACAAAGAGCTTGCCGCCCTCGACATCAAGTTCTCAACTAACGTGCTTGCAGAGACTAATGCCTACCAGAAATTTGTTACCGACAGCGCCGATCTCGAAGGTTTGCCGGCAAGCGTTATTCAGGCAGCAGCAGAAGAGGCTGAAAAAGCCGGACATAAGGGCCAGTGGCTTTTCACACCTCACCGCACCAGCTTTACCCCCGTGCTTCAGTACGCCAAAAATCGCGAACTCCGTCGTGAACTGCTTATGGCTTACACCACACGCGGCAATCATGGTAACGAACACGACAACAAGGCTGTCATTGCCCAAATCATGATGCTGCGAGTAGAAAAAGCCCACCTGTTCGGATACCCGACTCCGGCGCACTATATTCTCGCAGACTGCATGGCTAAAACACCTGAGGCTGTTTACGAACTTCTCAATAAAGTTTGGGAGCCGAGTGTCCGTCAGGCGAAAAAAGAGGCTGCCGAGCTCACCGAACTGATGCATGCCGATGGCGTAGAAGGCAATCTTGAGCCTTGGGACTGGTGGTACTATGCCGAAAAACTCCGTAAGCAGAAATATGACCTTAATGAAGAAGACCTCAAGCCCTATTTTGAGCTTAATAATGTAAGGAAAGGCCTCTTCAAACTTGCCGAAACGCTATACGGCCTCCAAATTACTCCCTCTCCCGACCGTTCAGACAGGCTGGTGTATCACCCTGATGTTGAAATGTTTGACGTGAAAGATGCTGACGGCAGTTACGTGGGCACACTCTATACGGACTATTTTCCTCGTGCAGGGAAACGTGCCGGCGCATGGATGGATAACCTCAGGCCACAGTATGTGCTCAATGGAGTGGATCACAGACCTGTTGTCATCAATGTCGGTAACTTTACAAAACCCACTTCCGATACTCCGTCGCTGCTCTCTATGGATGACGTAGAAACCATGTTCCACGAGTTCGGACATGCCTTGCACGGATTGCTCAGCAAGTGCAGATACAAAACCCTTTCAGGCACCAACGTTCCGCGTGACTTTGTGGAAATGCCCAGCCAACTTATGGAAAACTGGTGCTACGAGCCGCAAGTTATGCGTACCTATGCTACTCATTACCAGACCGGCGAACTTATGCCCGACAGCCTGATTGAAAAGATACAGCGGTCTAAAACTTTCAACCAAGGTTTTGTGATGACCGAACTGCTCAGCGCATCAATTCTTGACATGGACTATCACAGCATTGACAACACCGCTAACTTCAATGTTGAGGCATTTGAAAAGCAGTCGCTTGAGCGCATGGGAATGATTCCAGAAATCATCGTTCGCTATCGTTCAACGTATTTCAGCCATATCTTCACCACGGGCTATGAAGCAGGATACTACAGCTATACATGGTCGGCAGTGCTTGACGCAGATGTGTTCCATGCCTTTGTTGAAACGGGCAATGTGCTTGACAAGGAAACGGCAACTCGTTTCCGCAAGCAGGTGCTTGAACGTGGCAACACTGATGACCCAATGACGCTTTATCGTAATTTCCGCGGCAAAGACCCTGATCCGCGTTATCTGCTTGAGCGCAAAGGATTCGTCGAGGGTGAATAAATGGCACTTCTATAAATTCCACGGGCTTTACTAAAAACGTGAAATTTCAAGTTATCTCTTTTTTTGATTAGTCAAGCCGTTAGTCTGTTTGGATAATAATCGAAGACAATATTTACCACATGAAGCTTACACCCGAAATCATCCTCCAGCCCCGTCCAGTTCAGGTTACGTTGCTCTCGCTGATCACTGCGGGACTTGCCGCATTTTTGTTCGCCGCCATGCCGTGGCAGTGGGCTGTGGGGAATGGTGTGCTTTTTACAGTTGTGTCTTTGCTTGTTTCGCTCATGCTTTATAGAACCAAGCAGACGCGGATGTTTGAGTTTACGCCCGCCATCGTAACACTTTTTACGATTTTGGCAGCAGGCGGTGCTGCACGTGTTAGCCGGTTTTTATTCGATGGTTCAGGCGAATTGCAACTGTCGGAAGTGATGAACCTCTCATTAGACGTATTGGTGTTGCTGACCTTGCTTATTGTGTTGCTTGTCGCACAACCAATATGGAAAGTAGATAACCCTGCCCGCGAGATGTTTCTCATCACGATACTGCTCACTCTTGCGTCTTATTGCTGCCCGCCTCTACTATTGCTGATACCTGTGATATGGATTATTTTCATCGGCTTGCAGAGTTTCGGGTTTAGGACGTGGCTTGCCTCGTTGTTTGGCGTGGCGAGCGTGGCGCTTATCGCGGCGGCAGTGCTTTATGCTCTCAATCAGTTGCGTTTACCCGACATTTACCATTTCGGAATGCCGTTTATCACACTTTCGCTAATTGTGCACACTCATGAATTTATAAAAGTCATTGTTTTAGGTATCCTGATAATATGCAACATAGTCTATCAGTCGCTGAATGGTTATCGTGATGACCAGTACAGCCGTGTGCTTATGAATTCATGGAGCTTTTTTGCCATCGCGCTCGTTGTGCTATATCTTGCTTATCCGGTCAACAGGCTTCTGCTGGCCGCATCAGTGATGACCATGTTGCTGATATTCCACTCCACAAGTATGCGCAAGTCGTGGTTTGTGGTCGCACAGTGGGTGATTTACTTTGTTGCGGCGCTGCTATGAAAACGACCATTTGAGGTTATATAAAGGATATCATATCACGATACATAAGGTTAGAAGACCAATAGGCTATAATGAAAAAGACTAATGTGGCGCGTTTGCTCGATGCCGCTAAAATAACATATCAACTCATTGAGTATCAGTACGACGAAAATGACCTTGCAGCCACGCACGTTGCAGACCAGCTTGGCGAAGACATAGCGCGCGTGTTCAAAACGCTTGTGCTGCGTGGCGACAAGACGGGGTTGTTTGTGTGTGTCATTCCTGGCGACAAAGAGGTTGATCTAAAGAAAGCCGCCAAGGTGTCGGGTAACAAAAGTTGTGCGAAGCTGCCCATGAAGGAACTGCTTCCCAACACAGGCTACATCAGGGGAGGGTGCTCACCCGTTGGAATGAAAAAACTCTATCCCACGTTTTTTCATTCGACAGCCACTGAATTTGACAGTATTTTTGTAAGCGCCGGAATCAGAGGAATGCAAGTTAAAATAGCGCCGTCCGAGCTTGTAGAATATGTGCGCGCCACTGTCGCAGATTTGGTGATGTAACGAAAAAACGCTAATTTTGCACCCAAAATTTCAACTAAACATCAAATTTCAATCCGATATGAAAAAAACATTACTAACTATTTTAGCTCTTTTGAGCGTCAGCGTTCTGTCGTTTGCGCAGGACGAGAACAAGGCTGCCGTTGACGATGTCGTTGCAACGAGCAACAAGGCCAAAGGTGAACTCACTGGCGTTGACACTGGTGAGAAACCATGGAAATTCACTGGCGTAGTGAGCCTCAACTTGTCAGCCACAGGACTATGGAACTGGGCTGCGGGTGGCAACAACTCCGCAGTGGGCATAGCCTCCGCCAACCTTACCCTGACATATCACAAAAACAAATTCGCGTGGGTGACGAACCTCGATACTGAATTTGGTGAGAGCTGGGTTGACAAAAACGATTTCGCATGGCAGAAATCTAACGACAAAATAGTCTTCACTACCAAGTTCGGCTATGAGTTCCACAAGGACTTTTACCTGACTTTGCTCGGCGGTTTCCGTAGCCAATATGCTCCGGGTTATGACTATACCAAGCATGACGATTTGTGGGATATGACCGATCCCAAAGTACCCTTGTTTATTGAAGGTGGAGCCAAAGGTGCTTACTATATGTCTAACTGGCTGGCACCGTCATACACTGATGTATCTGTCGGTATTGACTGGATGCGCGAGTTTGAAGCCGGCAAAGGCAAGGGCAATGTGTCGCTCTATCTCTCACCGGCAGCCATGCGCCTTACCACAGCGCTCACCGACTCGGTGCGCATATTCAACTCATATATGGGAACAAAAATCACGCATGACGAAAATGGGGACCTCGTATTTGGTGATGGCGACAAGAAACTCTGGGACCGCAAGTACAAAATTGAGGCTGGACTCACTTTCCGCGGCAACATGACCGTAGAACCGGTAGAAAACCTCAAACTCATGACATCGCTCGCCTTATTCACACCATACAGCAAGGACTTCGGAAACTTCGATGTTGACTGGGACGTGGCACTGTCATACCAGTTCCTCAAAGTGCTCAACGTAAAACTGGGCTATACGCTCAAGTACTACGACAAAGTGCTTATTGACGGACACCACAAAGTGCAGTCGAAACTTGTCCTCGGACTTGGCGTGGGATATAGTTTCTAATCATTCAGCATTTGTTATTTAAGGAGGACATGCTTTGCGTGTCCTCCTTAATTATGCCCTTTCCCCGAATTGCAATGCCGATTTATCAGATTGAAAGAATGCCGCTTCCCAAAATCCGACTTTAGAAGTACCATTTATAAGATATTACAGGAATAACTTTTCCAAGTCAAGCAGCAGAAATTGTTCTATAGTAATAGCTTCGCCTCCCACCACCAACTCCATGTCAGGGTGAAATCGTTCGCGGAAGATAGAAAGTCCTCGGTCCATCTTTCGTCTGCCGCTTTTTGATGAGCAGGCGGGAAGAACCCAAAAGAACGACATTCAAGTTAAAAATTCTCAATCTGTGTTGTGAAAATTCTCAAAGTATGCAACAAAAATTCTCAAAGTATCATGAATTGTTATTAGAATAGGAATGAAAAAATCAGGCGAGAAACCAACTCGCCTGATTTTTTTTACCTCAAATCCAATGTGGGATTTGGGTAGGGTAGTACGTCCTTTTTTAGAGCCTTCCGATGGTGTTTATTACGCATCGCGCTGCGGTGTCAAGGTCGTCCTTAGCCTTGTCCACCTCTTCCTGCGTGGCGTTGGGGTCGTCATAAACCACCTGCGCCGCGTCAATCGCGCGTTTGAATTCCGCTGTGGGCGCCGGAGCGCTGTCTTTGAAGCGCTCGTAG
>JAFTCC010000010.1 GCA_017454915.1 Paludibacteraceae bacterium | reverse complement strand
TTATTGTCTTTTTTGTTTCTTTTTGGCATCTTTTTGCTTTTTGCTCGGTCATTATGCCCGCATAACTCCCTCGTTCAAAGACAAAAATCCGCTCAAAAATAAAGCAAAAAATCCTAATAATTCTAATGACCGATTTGGGTTAAACATCAAAAAAGAGCGCATGGACATGCGCTCTTTTGGCAATAATATTACTTTAATGTGTTATGCTTTCACGCGCTCAACGTATGAGCCGTCGCGTGTGTCAACGCGCACTGTCTCTCCTTCGTTGATGAACAGCGGCACGCGGATTTCGGCTCCTGTTTCCAGCGTGGCGGGCTTCAGGGTGTTGGTGGCTGTGTCGCCTTTGAGCCCAGGCTCTGTATATTGTATTTTAAGCTCGACCTTTGTCGGCAGCTCGGCATAGAGGATGGTTTCGCTGGTGGCGTCGCTGACAACGTCAACAATCATGCCCTCTTTGAGGAAGTCAACGCCGGTAATGAGGTCGTGCGCAATGGTAACTTGCTCGAAGGTCTCGTTGTTCATGAATATGAAGTCATCTCCTTCTTTGTAGAGATATTGGTAGGGGCGGTGCTCAACGCGCACGTCTTCGAGTTTTTCTCCAATGTTGAAGCGGCGTTCGAGAACTCGTCCGTCAACTACGTTTTTCAGTTTTGTGCGCATGAAGGTGTTGCCTTTGCCGGGTTTTACATGCAGGAAATCAATCACGAAATAGAGGGCGTTGTCCATCTTGATGCAGGTGCCCATTTTGATGTCTTGTGCGTTAATCATAATTGCGTTTACTATTTTATTATTTTTACTATTATCGGTTAAGTTGTCTCAAAAGTCAAAAGCCTTTGGGGCGGATAGGAAATGAATTGTGTTTTGTCAAACAGAAAAAAACTGCATGCAAAATATACTTGTTCTCTGCTTAGTTACTCTCTGTCCGGCCTAATGACCTTTTGTGGGGTTAATGCAGGGAAAAGCTCAATTGTAATTGAATATTTCTAATAAGGATTTGCAAAGGTAGTGATTTTCCGTCAAATACGCAAATTCCTTATTCAAACTTGGCGGCTTCGGGTTCCGTTTTTGCTGCTTGGACCTGCGTTGTTTCCGCTTTCCGCTCTTGTGCCGCAGGTTCAGGGCTCATCATAACGTGCAGGTTGGTGGCGAAGAGTTTGACAGATATTGCCATGAGGATTACCCCGAAAAACTTACGCATTATATAAATGCCGCCCTCTCCAAGGAAGTTGCGGATAGGTTTTGTTGCGGCAAGTACGCAAAAGACCCATATCATGTTGATTGCCAATGCGATTAGCACGTTTATCATGGCATATTCGGCATGCAGTGAGATGAGCGCCACGAAAGCTCCGGGACCTGCGACAAGCGGGAAAACGATGGGCACGATGCTTGCCACGCTTTCTGGGCTGTTGTTTTTGAATATCTCAACGTCGCACACCATTTCTATTGCCATAATCATGAGCACAAGGCTTCCCGCCACGGCAAAGGCTTCGACGCTGACGTGAAACAGCTGGAGCACCAACTCGCCGCCAAACAGAAAGAGCAGCATGAAAGTGATAGAAACGAGCGTGAGTTTCAACGGTTTGACGGGCATTCCTTTGGCTTGGTAGTCGATAATGATAGGAGTTGAGCCAAGGATGTCAATGATGGCGAACAGAACTATCGATGCCGAGAAAATCTGCATCACGTCAATCTGAGTGAAAAATTCTTTTATCATGGTTTTGTTAAAAGCGGTTAGTCGAATGTGAGCCTCGTGTAGTATAGAAATGGAAATATGCGAGACAGTCGAAATGTTAGCAATATTTATTTGTATTGGTAGTCAGCGGGGAAGTTTTCTTCTATTGCCCGTTTGTTGAACGCTTTCCTTTCTTTGTCAGTAAGCATGTTCCACCCCCATTTGTTGAAGTAGCACGCCATGTTGACGAAATGTATCCATGCCATTTTCCACGAGTGGTAAGACTCTTGTCTGTGGTCGTGAATGACTTCCACGTCGGGGAAGAACATCGTGCGGTAGTAGCGGTGTATTCTTCTGGTGAGGTCAATGTCTTCGGGGTAGAGGAAGTAATGCTCGTCGAACAGTCCTACTTTGCGCAGTGCGCTACACCTTAGCAGCATGAAACATCCCGAAAGGTAAGGCACATCCATAGGTTTGTTGTAGCCTGTTGGCCTCATTTCAAACCTGTCGAGGCGTTTTGCGATGAGTTTTCTTGAGAGGAACCGTCTTCCGAACAGGTCAAGTGGCGACGGCAATAGTTTGCACAGGTGCTGCACTTCGCCGTTCGGGTAGTATATTTTGGGCATCAGCTGACCGTAGTCAGGGTTGTCCTCCATTGCTTTGATACATTGTGTTATGGCTTGTGGCGTGAAATGTACGTCGGCGTTGAGCACGAGGTGAAGCGGTACGTCAGAGCTCAGAGTGTGTTTGATGGCGATGTTGTGTGCCCGTCCGTAGCCGAGGTTGCGCCTGTTGTGGATATATTTGACACCTTCCATGGTCTCAATTTCTCCGCGCGGACTGTTGTCAATCAGATATATTTCGCATATCTCGGGGCAGGCGCGCAGGTTGTGAACCGCCTCGTTGACGAGTCCGAGCGGTGTGTTATAGAGTACTATGGATGCGTTGCATTTCATTACATTAAGCCCAATGATGTGCTGCCTATTTGTTGTTTGGCACTTGTGCGGTTCATGCAGTTTTTGCTCTCTTTTTGTTTGAGATAATCTATGTACGGTTGAATGTAGCGTTCGGTTTTTTCGGGGAAAATGTCGTCAACGTTTATCATCATTCCAGTGTCGTAAATGTTGCCGAACTCGTCGTTGATGCCGGTTCCGAATGTTTGCATAGTGTTGCTTAGTCCGATGTATGCGTTGAACAGCGGTGGTGTGAGCGCTCCCTTTTCCCTTACCGCATGCTTGAGCCTTGAGTAGTTGCTTTGCTTGTCGTCGCCCTCAAAGAGTCTATCAGCCTCTTCGTATGCTTCAGGCGATATGGTGATGGGGTGCCGGAGTTTGAGCAGTCCTGACGAGTCGCTGAAGAATCTCTCAAGGAACACGTACAGCAATTCCCTGGCTCTGGTGTTGTAGTCAGGGTAGATGGTAACTTTGCCTATCATGTGCTTGAGTTCGGGGTGGTTGTACACGAGTGCTCCCAGTCCGTCCCACAGGTTGTCAAGTCCGACGATGCTCTTGATGCCCATGTCTCGCGTGTGGTAAAGTGGGTGGATGAAGGCTCTGCCGAGTTCGGCAGTGTTGTTGATGTAATTGTTCAAGAACTCTTCGCTGTATCCGAACATGTGTGTGGAGACAATGTCCGGCTCCCCGCTGTCGAGCCATGCCGCGTCGCGCAGGAAGATGTACCTGTATCCGCCGACAATCTCTTCATTGTCAGGGTCCCACACAATAAGTTGGCGATAGGGTTCTGACATGTCGAACCTGTCAACGTCAATAGGCTCTCCTGTGCCTCCGCCTCCGCGTCTGAAGGCTATTTCCCTTATGCGGCCAATCTCACGCATCACGTTGGGGGCTTCGGATGCGTGGAAATCGTATATCTCATTGCCGCCCTTGTTTGTCGGACGTAAAAACAACCTCTCATTGAGTTCTTGTTTGAGAGTTTGGCGGCTTACTGGCGCAATGACTTCTTTCATTAACATTAAATATTAGTGCAAAGTTATAAAAAAAATCAGAAATATTTTGCAGTTTCAAAAATAAGTTGTAATTTTGCAGTGCAATATAAAAGAAATGTTGTGTTTTTAATAGTGTATATCGTTTGTGTATCAAACAGACCGTGTTCTCTTTGCGAAAAGGGGACACGGTTATTTTTATGAGGTAATCTGTTGCGGAATGAATAACGAAACAGATGCGCAAGAAATCTATGCGGATGATGTGTGAGCGTGTGGATAGTGGCTAATGTGGTGGTGTTAGCAGCAATTAATAAGGCTTGAAATGCCGCAAAAAGAAAGATAAGAGCCCGTGTGTGAGGCTTGCCATAAATGCGTAGATTTGCCGTATGATTAAAAAGTCGTAACTTTGTAGTCTAAATGAGAAGCATATAACGAGTTAAAACCCTAATTATTTCCAGATGATATTTGATAATAGTCCGAAGACATCTGAAACTCCGAGTTCTGAACAGCAGACCGCAGTTCTGATAGGCTTGATAACTTCGAGCCAAGGCGAGGACCGCACCCGCGAATATCTTGACGAGCTGGCTTTTCTTGCCGACACGTCGGGCATCACGTCGGTCAAGCGTTTTGTTCAGCGTCTTGACACGCCCAACACTTCGACGTACGTAGGCGAGGGCAAGTTGCGTGAGATTGCTGATTATATCAAGGACCACGAGGTTGACACGGCTATTTTTGACGATGAGCTGTCGCCCCGCCAATTGCGCAACATAGAAAAAGAGTTGAAAGTCCGCGTCATGGACCGCACGATACTTATTCTTGAGATTTTTGAGCAGCGTGCCCAGACTTCCTACGCCAAGACTCAGGTTGAAATGGCTCATTTGCAGTACATGCTGCCCCGTTTGACCCGCATGTGGAGTCACTTGGACCGCCAGCGCGGCGGCGGAGTTACAGGCCGCGGCATGGGCGAGACGCAGATTGAGGCTGACAAGCGGATGATACGCAATCGTATAAACCTCTTGCGTGAGCAGTTGAAAAGCATTGACAGGCAGATGTCGACGCAACGGCAGAACCGTGGCAAGATGGTGCGCGTGGCGCTTGTGGGATACACCAACGTGGGAAAGTCAACGCTGATGAATGTGCTGTCGAAGAGCGATGTGTTTGCCGAGAACAAGTTATTTGCCACCCTTGACACCACAGTACGTAAGGTTACGATTGACAATCTGCCATTTTTGCTGTCTGACACCGTGGGTTTTATACGCAAACTGCCCACTATGCTCATCGAGTCGTTCAAATCAACGCTTGATGAGGTGCGTGAGGCAGACTTGCTGGTGCATGTGGTTGACATCTCGCACCCCAATTTTGAGGAGCAGTATCAGGTCGTGTGCCAGACGCTGAGAGACATAACGGAACAAGATAAGCCCTCGCTGCTGGTGTTCAACAAGATAGACCAATTCACCTTTGTCCCCAAGGAGCCTGATGACCTCACGCCGCCAGAACCATGCAACCGCAGCCTCGAGGAACTGCAGGCTACGTGGATGAGCAAGATGGAGGGTGATTGCATTTTCATATCGGCTAAAAACAAGGAAAATATCGAGCAGCTCAAGGTGGAATTGTACGAACGCGTAAAGGCTATTCACATTGAGCGTTATCCCTACAACGATTTCCTGTTTCAGCGTTATGATTCAGAATAATTTTAATCCAAATAATCAATCAACACTATGATATTAGGAAAGAAACTGATAATTGTCATGCCCGCCTACAATGCGGAGAAGACACTGCGCCAAACTTATGCCGAAATACCTTTCGACATTGTTGACGATGTTATTTTGACAGATGACAGCAGCCGCGACAACACCGTCAAAGTGGCGCATGAGCTCGGAATAAATAATATTATCGTTCACGAGCATAACAAGGGTTATGGCGGCAACCAGAAGACCTGCTACAACCGTGCCTTGGAACTCGGAGCAGACATAGTGATAATGCTTCATCCCGACTATCAGTACACGCCCAAACTCATCCATTCGATGGCTTACATAATAGCCAATGGCGTTTATCCCGTGGTTTGCGCGTCCCGCATTCTTGGCAAGGGGGCTCTGAAAGGCGGTATGCCTATTATTAAATATGTCGCTAACCGCGCTCTCACCTTGATTGAAAATATGCTGCTTCACCAGAAACTCTCGGAATACCACACTGGTTACAGGGCTTTCTCGGCTGAAGTGCTGCGTGCAATCAAGTACAACGGCAATAATGACGATTTTATCTTTGACAATGAGATGCTTGCGCAGATATTCTACGCAGGTTATGAAATAGGCGAAGTGACGTGTCCGACCAAGTACTTTGACGACGCTTCGTCCATCAATTTGCAGCGCAGTGCTGTATATGGCTTGGGTGTGCTCCGCGTTGCCTGCCAGTACCGGTTGGCAAAATGGGGACTTATCAAGTGCAACCTTTTCTGATGCATATTACCGACCTGACACTGATTTTCACCATTGTTCTGCTGCTGATATGGCTTGCCCCCATTGCGGCAAAGTGGTTTAGGCTGCCGACAGTCGTCGTGCTGCTTGCTGCCGGCATTGCGCTTGGCGGACATGGTTTAGGGATGCTGGAGTATGACCAGAGTTTCCGTATGTTAGGCAGGATAGGGATGCTCTATATCATGTTTCTCTCTGCAGTAGAGATGGACCTTGAGGGTTTCCGCCAATCGCGCGGCAAGAGTCTTGTCTTCGGCTTGATGACATTCCTGTTGCCTGTCATTTTTGGGCTTGTCAGCTCGCGTCTGCTTGGTATGGACTGGCAGAGCAGTTTGCTGCTTGCCACGGTGTATGCCGCCCACACGCTCTTAACATATCCTATCGTGAGCCGTAATGGCTTGGCGAGGCACAGGATAGTAAGCATAGCCGTGGGCGGAACGATATTGGCGGTTACACTGGCATTGTTGATGCTCACTGTGACTACAGCAGCAGACCTGAAGACTGGCGGTTTCCTGCGGTATATGGTTTTCCTGCCGTTATACCTTGTGCTTGTATTTGCCGCAATCCCTTATGTCACGCGGTGGTATCTTAAACGCGGGCCCGATCCGATGTTGCAGGTTGTTTATATGCTTGCCATAGCATTGCTGTCATCATACCTTGCCGACCAAGTGGGACTTCAAAGTATTTTAGGCGCTTTCTTTGCCGGACTTGCGCTTAATAAGTTTGTGCCGCAGAGTTCGCCGCTCATGAACCGTATCAGTTTTTTGGGCAACACGCTTTTCATACCTTTTTTCCTCATTGGTATAGGAATGCAGGTCAATCTCAATGTGTTTGCTGAAGGATATACGGCTTTTTTGCTTGCGGCAGTTATGATACTGGTGTCGCTGGGCTCCAAGTGGCTTGCCGCATGGCTTACCGCACGTATGACCCATCTCTACAAGTCAGAGGCATGGATGCTGTTCGGCATGTCGGGCGCCAAGGCCGCCGCAACCTTGGCTGTGATTAGCATAGGGCAGCAGATTACATCTGAAAACGGTACTCCGCTGCTTGACCAGAATGTGGTGAGCGCCGCCATTATCCTAATACTCGTAAGCTGTATTGTCAGCGCGGTCGTAACCGACCGGACGGCCAAAAAAATTGTCGCGCAGCGGCAAAAGCATGTTAACATCAATGCGGACCAGCAGATTATGCTGCGTCTGACACAGCATGGCGCCGAACCTCTCACGCTACTTGCCGTGATGCTCAACCGACTTTCACCCCAGCATCCGCTGCTCGCGTTCACCGCTGCTCAAGGTTCCGCCGCCACAGACATCATGAACACTGCAAAAAAAATCACAGACCCCGTTGACGAAAGGCTCGTGTGGGAAAAGTTGCAGCCCTCGGACATGAACATAGCGTCGGTGATGCGCAGGCAAGGCGTAAGCACCTACATGATACCTGCCGAGGACACACTTCACAGTAATAAAATCAGGTGGAACGACGAATTTGCTGAGGTGCTCGGGGCTACACCACGGCAAATCATAGTGTATAAAGCAGTTCAGCCGCTTAACACTATCCGCCGAATCCTTGTCGCAGTCCCGCGGTATGCTGACAGGGAGGCAGGCTTTGCGGCATGGCTCGGACAAATTTTCCACATCAGTACGGAATTGTCAGCCAAGCTAATTATCTACACCAACAGCATTCTCAAGGCTCAGATACGGAAAATAGTCGGCGAGCAAAGCGTCCAACTCAAAATTACTTACAGAGAATTGTCTGACTGGGAAGA
Source organism: Paludibacteraceae bacterium (assembly GCA_017454915.1). Classification (GTDB taxonomy): domain Bacteria; phylum Bacteroidota; class Bacteroidia; order Bacteroidales; family Paludibacteraceae; genus UBA3747. The sequence continues at coordinate 3,635 of JAFTCC010000010.1, read as the reverse complement.
CATGTTGCTTATAGCCCGAGACCGCAAGGAAAACGACATGAGCGTAATAATACTTTCTCGCGTTAATTGTGTGAGCTATCATCCTTTAATGCAGCGGATGCCAGACCTGCTGTCACGCTTCTTCTCGCAACAGCAAACGATGATAGTCTTTCCTGAGCAGCAAGCCAACTCTTCATCCGGCATCCCAGGGCTGTTTGCTTTGTAGGATATGGAGTGGTAATCCAAGTGGAATGTTTTGCGGCAAAGGCGCCATAGAGAACATTTGCCTTATTGAGATTTTTTTCTTAACTTTGCAACAATAAATCGAAGCACTATTCTTCGGCTCCTGTAGTTCAATGGATAGAATGGAAGTTTCCTAAACTTTAGATTCGGGTTCGATTCCCGGCGGGAGTACAACAATAAAAAACTGCGAGTACTTTGAAGTACCCGCAGTTTTTTATTGTTGTACTGTGCCTTGTGTTTTATCTCACTCTTGCTCCGTTGACGTTGAATTTGCGTCCGTCTGGCATCAGAATGTAAACTCGTCCTTCTTCAATCACCTTGACGGGCTTCAAGGCAGCGTCAGCATTAGCCGATTGCAAAGCTGTCGTGGGTTCCGGATTCTCTTCAATGGACACGATATTGTCGCTCAGGCCATCCCATATTGCGGCATTGGAGTAAGATGCGACAGACTCGTTGGGCACGTGCAGTGTGCAATTAGCACTTGGCACACCAAAGAATGTCATGCTCTGAACCGAAGGCGGCAGCTGGCTGTAGCAATAGATGTGCGTAAGGTTAGCGCAGCCAGAGAAAGCGAAGTTGCCAATTTCTTTGACACTGGCAGCTATGCTGATGGAATTTATGGATGCGCAGTTGAAGAAAGCGTAACTGCAGATGCTTGTAACACCGTCAAGAACTTGAACTGCTGCAATCTCTCCGCTAAATTCAGCCCATGGCAAGTCGTTTAGCGAGTAGTTGTCCATGGCTCCCGTGCCGCTGATGGTGAGGACATGCGTCGATGAATTGTACTCCCACGTAAGATTTTCGCCGCATTGGCCGCTCTGACCAAAGGCAAACATAAACGTTGAGGATAACAAGATAAATAATGTAAACAGTTTTTTCATACTAATTCCTGCTTTGATTTTTCTTGATTTACATGCGGTGGCTCATTGTGCGCTTCCGCTTTGTTTTTTATTGTGAAGCGAAAAAACTCCACCTATTCGCAGCAAAGTTAGTGATTATTTTTTAATTAGTGCAAAAAAACTAAAAAAAATCTTCAGAAAAATGCTTAAAAATGCAATAATTGTGCGTTTTATGGCTTTGCTGGCTTGTTTTTCTTATATTTTAAGGTCGATGTTTGCCAGAATATCGCGGTATGCAGGTGTCGGTATTTTCGATCCAATGACTTGAATCACGTTGCTTGCCACGAGTGACGCATATTGTCCGCATTTTCGCACCGGCATTTTGTTTGCGATTCCGAACAAGAATCCTGCGGCATATAGGTCGCCGGCTCCAGTGCTGTCCACGCATGGCGCTTTTACGGGTGCGATGATGTCTTTCCCCTCGTCAGAAAGCACACGCGAACCCTCTGCGCCGAGTTTCACGACAGATATTTTGGGTGTGTTTTGTTTTTGTGTGAGCAGGGCGTAAATGTATTCAAGCGCGTCGTCGGGTTCGTCGGTCTGCGCGATAGCTTTGGCCTCAAGCTCGTTGGCAAAAACGATGTCAACATAGTTGCGAATGAGGTGGCGCATAAACTCGCGTTCTTCGTTAACGATGTTGTAGCTGGCAAGATCGATGCTAACAATAAGTTTGGCATCATGCGCCATTTTCATTGCCTTTTCTATGAGCTGGTGGTTTTGCACGAGGTATCCCTCAAGGTGCAGAATGTCGTAGTCTTCGAAGGCATCCTCGCTGATGTCGCGCGGCTGAAGGTTGCACGCCGCCCCGAGATAGGTGCACATGGTGCGTTCGCCGTCAGGGGTGACGAGTACTGTGCAGTTGCCAGAACCCAAAAATTCGTCAACGTGAAGAAGAGGTTTGACACCGGATTCGAGCATCTGCTGCTCATAGACTTTACCAAGCTGGTCGTCTCCTATCTTTCCGAGGAAAGCGGCGTTCGCGCCAAGGCTTGCAAGTCCGCAGATTGTGTTTGAAGTGGATCCTCCGGCAACGATGGCGGGTGTTGCGTTTTGGAATAATGTTGTGATGCGCTTGGATGTGTTGCCATCCACAAGTTGCATAGAACCCTTATTCACAGCAAGTTGCGCCAGTTGATTCTCAGATATTTTAAGCAGAATGTCTGTCAGGGCGTTGCCTATACCGAGGATTTTTTTCATTTTTTTTGTAAATTTTTTGCAAAGTTATTGTTTATTTCAGAAAAAACCTATACCTTTGCACTCGCAAACGCAAAAAAAATGAAAAAAGCTTCCTTAGCTCAGTCGGTTAGAGCATCTGACTGTTAATCAGGGGGTCCTAGGTTCAAGTCCTAGAGGGAGCGCAGTGGTGGTAGCACCTGATTAGCGGCAACGCTGTCAGGTGTTTCTTTTTATTGTAAAACAAACTGCTTTTTTTGTGGTGTTCTTTCGATAATTTTTTTCTGACGCGACATTTTGTTTTTCTTATATAAATATGTGTGAATAGCAAATAAATTTGTCAAATAGATAATTCGTATAATAGAAAATTGTCAAATAGTAAATATCCCCATGCTTCGCATTGACATACTTTCCGCCGTTCCAGAACTTCTTGAAAGTCCTCTGGGGCATTCCATCATCCGCCGTGCCATTGACAAGGGTCTTGCTCAGGTTGTGGTTCATAATTTGCGTGATTACAGCACCGACTTGCGACATCACCGCATTGACGACTATGCCTTTGGTTTTTCCGCGGGCATGGTTATGCAGATTGAGCCTATTGACCGTGCCATTGCTTCGCTGAAGTCGGAGCGTGAATATGACGAAGTCATCTACATGAGTCCTGATGGTGAGCAATTCACTCAGCCCGTAGCCAATGCGTTGAGCCTCCAGAACAATATCATCTTGCTTTGCGGACACTACAAAGGCATAGACCATCGTGTTCGTGAGCATCTCATAACGCGTGAGTTGACTATAGGCGATTATGTCCTCACTGGCGGAGAGCTGCCAGCCGCAGTGATAACCGATGCTCTAATTAGACTTCTGCCGGGTGCTATGGGCGATGAGCAGTCTGCTTTGTCCGACTGCTTTCAAGACAATTTGCTTGCGCCGCCAATTTACACACGGCCTGCGGAATACAACGGCTGGAAAGTACCTGATGTGCTGCTTAGCGGAAATGAGGCTAAAGTGATGGAGTGGGAGCATGAGCAGGCGCTGGAGAGAACAAGGCTGTTGAGGCCGCATTTGCTGGACCAGTAGTTACCACGAATGGGCAAAAGACCGACCAAAGGGTGTTAATTAAAAAAAAAGTCATTACAGCGCATAATGACCTTGCTAAGAGACAAATCTGCTCAAAAAAACTCCATGTTAAACTCCATGTTAAATTTTAACCCAAATCGGTCATTAGACCGACAAGTTTGGGTCAGTGCTTACAAAAAGTAGTCTATTATTGTCTTTTTTGTTTCTTTTTGGCATCTTTTTGCTTTTTGCTCGGTCATTATGCCCGCATAACTCCCTCGTTCAAAG